>CAYSPE010000049.1:0-13624 GCA_964432845.1 uncultured Bifidobacterium sp. | reverse complement strand
GAGCATCTCCCTTACAAGGAGAGGGTCGGGGGTTCGAGTCCCTCAACGCCCACCACTGAGGTGTCCAACCCAAGCAGGGCTTGGGATTGGTCACCATCTGCTCTGGCGAGCAGAGTTCGCGCCATGTGAGTTGAGCCTCTCCTTTTCGAAGGATGACAACATGGACACCCAGCTACTTGAAGAGTTTCGACTCGATTGGCGTCTTTCGGGGCGAGCACATCGCACCGTTGATATGTACGTCAATGACATCGTCAAATTCCTTGACTCGTCATCTCCAGTCACGATTGCTGGAGCGAAAGCCTGGTTGATGTCCGCTGACTCGCCAACTGTCCGCAGGAAGCGTGGACAAGCTCTGAGAGCTTTTGGTTCATGGTGCAACCGGAACGGCGTTGACGAATTCCAATGGATGTGTACAGTCCCGTTAGCTGTGGAGCCAGTAAACCCACAGCCAACAGCTTGTGAGAGCGATTATCTGACCGCATTGAAGTCAGTTGCAACTATTCGTGACCGTGCAGTGATTGAGCTCTTGTGGTCTTGCGGATTGCGAAGAGGTGAGTTATCCGCGCTCGAGGTCGGCGATGTCGACTTCGTTGGTGGGTTCGTTGTAGTTCGGAAATCCAAAACGGGACAACCACGTATTGCCCCGTTGTCGCCTTCTGCATCACAAGCGGTGAGAAAGCTCCTGCGTGGACACCCGGGAGGCTCATTGTTGGGTATGAGCAGTAATGCAATCCGATTGATGCTTCAACGCATTGGCGCACCATCGGCGCACGCATGGCGGCGCGGATGGGCAGTTCGGTCACTGCGTTCGGGTGTGTCTGAGACTTCGCTTAAAGCTGCTGCTGGATGGTCTAGCGGGGCAATGGTGAGCAGATACACAAATGCTCTTCGTGACGAAGTAGCAATTGAAGAGTTCAGTCGGACATGGAGTCAAATGCCGAAGAATCAGTGATGAATTCAGAAATCCGTTTTTCAATTCGACTACTCGTTGCCTCAATATCGACAAAGAGAAGCGATGCAGTTTCAGTCCAGCCACTTTTCATATCTTCTTTTCGCATTGAGATTGGAGCTTCAAGTTCATTCCTCCACCAGGACAAGATGTCTTCTTCAATTTCTTCTGCTTGAAAGGCTGTTTCGGTAGTCCAAGATTGAACGAGATGCCAACCTTCCTTGACATGTGCAGCGATTCTGTCGGTACGTGAATTTGGTGTTGTTATGCCAACTTTTGCTGAGAAGAAGTCTTGCCTTTGAAGTAAGTAGACAATTCCTTGTCCCGAATAGTCGAGGCCTTTTGTGGCACAAAATTTGCAGCCACTCTCACGAAACTTGACGTACCAGAACGATGGACTTACTTCACGGCCACATTCTTTGTGAAGGCATTTCCATTTGTTCATGTAGCCCGGGAAGGGCTCGAGTGGCTCCAATCCGAACTTCCTCATGACTATCTCTGCCTCATCGGCTGTGTACCTATTTTTCTCTGCTCGGCTTGCTACACCGCAGTCCATGCAGCAACCTTTGCCTGACATGAGGGCGTTGAGTGTTGCGGTGACCTCACGTCCGCATGGAAGGTGAATACATTTCCAGTGACTCATTGCTCCCGGGTAATTCTCAAGTGGTTGGTAACCGCGTGTGAGCGCTTGGTCTGTTGCGAACTCTGGGGTATAGCTACTTCGGAGCGCACCCTCTTTAATTGCGCATGGGCGACAGCCTCTTTGGCCACCCTGAATGCTCGAATATGTTGGGAACACGGTTGAGCCGCAATCTCTGTGGATGCACTTCCATGGTTTATTGGAGAGTTCATATGGTTCGAGAGGTTCGAGTCCATTTGCAATCATGAAATCACGTGCTACTTCAGGATTTACTCTGCTCTGTAGTCCACGTTTTCTAGTTCCACACTTGAAACAGCCACCTTCACCTCCCCGAACAGCGTGCAATGTCGCCGTGACTTCTTCGCCGCATTCAAGATGTAAGCAACGCCACTTGGCGTGCGACCCTGGATAATTTTCAAGAGGCTCGAGTCCCGCGCTTTGCATGATTGCGCTAGCGAATTCGCCATCGTGGCGAATCGCAGCAGCGGTTTTTAGGTAGCCACATTGTTGACAACCGCCGGCGCCTTGCTGAACTGAGTTATAACTGGGGAATACTTCGCGGCCGCATGCAATGTGGAGACAACGCCATGGGTCGCCTGAACGGACATATGGGTCCAGTGGTTCTAGGCCCGCTCTACGCATTACAGCAACAGCATCTTCTTCCTTTAGACGCTTTGATTGGCCTCGTCGTTGTGCCCAACAGAATTTGCATCCCGTCCCATTCGAGGCCACGGTATTTCGAAGAATGGATATCTCATTTCCGCAAGTTAGACACTTGCAGCGCCACTTCTTCTGGCTTCCCGGAAACTGCTCAAGTGGTTCAAATCCATGCTGAAACATGACTTGAGCAGCTTCATCGTGGGACATCCGCCTACGAGCAGATGCGGCTTTCACTCCACATGCCTTGCAACCGCCTTGACCACCTTTTATCCAACTAAGGGCTGGTTTGACCTCGGCGCCACAGGAACTGCAAAGACACTTCCAGCGTTTTTGGGCTCCTGGGTAGGCCTCTAGGGGTTCAAGGCCCGCATTTCTCATGATTTGCTCCGCCTCAAGTGGGTCAATCCTTCGTGCCATAGGAAACAGACTAGGCAAACCATGCACCAGAGCATTAGGGAACGATTTAAACATCTATATAGAACGAGTTTCCTATAAGTAGGGAATCTTTCCTCAATTGAAATCCGCCATGGGCCGCTTCACCAGCGTGACAAGGTGTGTCGGGTGGAAATCCCGCCCCGGCTCATCGGTGTCGGGTGAGCCCCGTCAGATGGGAGAGTTTCGCATGCAACCGAGCAACCTCAATAGAGCGCCAATGGGTCATGACCGAGCATCCTCACTGAGTCAAATCAATCAAACCAAAACCATTTCAAACTACGTCGAACCGTACGTGTAACGGTCGGGTATCTGGGTGTGGCATCCAGATGGGGGGCATGGAACTATGCCTTGACGGCGGCTCACTCCAAAGGGAGTCGCCACCGTTAGCTAATACAGCAAGGGAATGTATAAGCATGGACAAACCACGAATACTTGAGTGGGCAGTCCATGAGACTGTTTGGACTTGTTGTGTCCATGCCTTCCAGGTGTGCATGCAATTTTCAAAGGAGGCATTGGCGGCGTTCGGCAACGCAGATTGCCAACGCTCCAGATATTGCTTTTATGAGTCCCTTAACGAAATGGGGTCCTACCCCCCACTGCCCCCACGGGCACTGGCGGTAGGAACATTCAAGGTCATTAAAGTCGCCTTATGGCGACAATTCAAGACCTCACTTCCGAGATACAGCAATTTGCTGAAGACCGTGAGTGGGGTCAATTTCACACGGTAAGAAATCTTGTACTGGCCCTTGTAGGTGAAGTGGGGGAACTTACAGCCGAGCTTCAATGGGTGAAGGACGCGGACATCTCAAGTCATCTCGCAAATCCAGTCTTCAAATCGAGATTCGCATCTGAAGTTGCAGATGTCGCCACCTACTTATTTCGGTTATGTGACGTTGCAAATATCGACCTGAGCGCAGAGGTAAGACGAAAACTTCTCGTCAATGGTGAACGATACCCAGTCGAACAGTCCAAAGGTTCCTCTGCTAAGTACACGGAATTGGGCTAGAGATGGCTCAGTTGTTGATACAACCATCGGGTGGCCGCAACGCACAGGTGCACTTTCGAGACACGATTGAGAATTTGGTGTCAATAGGTGAATGTGCAGATTTGTTGAATGAAACAATCATCAATGAGTTGAACGCGAAATTCCCAGAAGGTGAATGTGCCTTCTGGGGGTTGGTCCCAGGTTCGAATGATGCAAACAGGACTAAGTGGGAAAAAATTCAACCGGGTGATGTCGTCGCTTTCACGGGGAAAAAGCGTGTTTTTGCCACGGGGATTGTGCAAACAAAATTTCATAATCCTGCACTGGCTGCGCGTTTGTGGGGCGTTGATGACAATTCAGCGACATGGGAATACATGTACACCTTGAGCGATATTGCGGAAACGGATATTCCTTATTCGAAGTTCAATGAGTTGCTGGGAGATAGTCCCAACAACAATCACATGGGTTTCAGGATTGTTGATGACTTCAAAGCATCTGATTTCATTTCATTTCTCGGAACTTATAGTCCGCTACAGCAGCCATCCATCCAGCAGATAGTTGATGCCATACAGACTCTTGAATTTACAGATATTCAGTTAGTCATAGACGAATGGGAACACCTTGGCAGGGAGGAGTTTTTACGAGTCCATGCACTTAGTGGCGCATTTAAGTACTTGTTGGTATGGGGTGACGGCACGTATGACGCCAAGGCAGTTGCTGTGCAAGCAATCCGGGTCAAACATCCTGAGTTATCACACCTTCGAGGAAATGCGTTCGAAGGCGACGTAACGACTATTGCAAGACCTTTACGTGCAGCTGGTTGGGAAGTAATTGATAAACGAGAGTTAGACAGAAGACGAGAGGAAGACGTACACGAAAAAGAACTCTTAGACCGCGTCAATCTTGGGCCAGTTGAAAAAACTCAACTTACAAAAGCACGAATTGGACAGGGTAAGTTCAAGCACAACGTTCTTCTTCGTGAATCCAAGTGTCGTGTTACAGGAATCTCTGACCCAGTCCACTTAAGGGCAAGTCATATTAAGCCCTGGGCAAAATCTAGTGACCAAGAGAAACTTGACGGGAACAATGGCTTGATGCTTGCGCCACATATTGACCATCTGTTCGACCGGGGCTGGATTACTTTCAAGGACAACGGAGACATAATGCGTTCTCCACATTGTGCGCCTGAGGTTCTTGATGCATTTGGGATTGGTGTCAACGAAAATGTTGGGGGTTTCTCTAGTGAGCAGTGCGAATATCTCGAATTTCATCGTTCGAATATCTTCAAGTCCTGAGCTATACGTGTCTTATAGAACAAATACGGGGAGCGGCGAGTGAAACTAAGAAATTCGAGAAATAGAGACCAAATTTTTAAGTTTGCGAAAACGTTTTTTGGTCCGTGGGTAAATGTTTTCAAAAGTCGAATAGGTCCAGTGGCCAGAGCTTCGATTGTTGGATTTCTGTCTACGCTCTTGATTCTGATATTCGGTTGGTCACTATTTGCTAGTTCTTCGGATTTAAATAAGCGGAGTGCCATTGCTGTTTTGATTAGTCCTGATAGTCATCGTGTTGGTCCAACTTTTGGAAAGTCAACCGTGATTGGTCAGTGCGAACGATTTGCAGCAACACGTCCTCCTGATGATTTGGTGCCTTTGAACATGACTTCAATTGTTTGTCTTGGCTGGACACAAAGAAATTCAGGACAAACTGTCGCACCGTCTTTGAATCCTTGGGTCGCAACGAAATACTCAATTGAGAGTCCTCGCCCGAGTTACTCAATAGGTAATTCCAGGTACGACGCAATCGGCCATGTGTTTGGTGTCTTCATTTGGATTGCAAAGGTGTTGCTATTGCCAATTGCCATACTCCTAGCGGTTCAATTCGGGGTGCTGGTGGGGAGCAAGTATCTACAGCGGATAACGATGATTGATTCTGGAAGTGAATCGAATGAATCGGAGAAGTGAGCAACATTTAAGCTTGCGCTCTGGCTTCTATCACGTGATGTCGGGCCAAACCTTATATGGCTTTGAGACGCCCAAGACAACCAAATTTGAGCCCATTGAAGACTCGCTTCAATCGCAATCGCAAAGTGTCTTTGTTGAAAGGTTTTTATCTTGAATGAGTATCAAATTTTCAATTGGCGAATTCGTCCTGGTGAAGACTTGCAGCATGCAAACCTCTCAGGAAGCTTTCTTTTTCAAGCGGACTTGCGGGGAGCTGATTTGAGTAACGCAGACCTCGAGGGGTGCAATCTGCGTGGTGCGGATTTGAGAGATACAAACTTGTCGCGCGCGAGGTTTGTATCAGCAGACCTTGGTGGAGCAATGCTTGATGGGGCTGAATTGTTCCAAACTGATTTCAGGGGCGCCGACTTGCGTGGCGCAAGAATGCCGGATGGGAACATTCATGTCTGCAGAAATCGCCCATATAAGAAGCATCTGAATTGTTGGTGTTCCTTTCGTGACTCAGAAAAGCGGCGGCGTAATTGACACGGTGGCCGTGGGATGACCCGAAAAATGTTGCATATTGTCCAGCACCGGTCAGGGGCTAGTCACTAGGTCTCGAAAATTGATATGGGCGTTTCCATTGAGCCTCTCCTTGGGTGCCTCGAAGCGATTAAGCTGAGAGCAACAACCAAGAGAGACAAGGCTCACATGGCCTTAGCTCAGTTGGCTAGAGCATCTCCCTTACAAGGAGAGGGTCGGGGGTTCGAGTCCCTCAACGCCCACCAATTTGTTTTGTTAGTCAGCGAAAGCTGTACACGTCGTACGTAACGGACCCTGCGCCCGGCGCGCCGATGGCAATGGCCTGAATTCCGTTCAGCCAGGCATACCGTTCATCGCCTGTTTCAAATAATGGTGCGGTAATGATGCGTGGTGCGCCATTGTGCGGAGCCATGATGCCTTGATAGTGGGTATGGATATTTGCACCATCTTCCGTGGTGATCATGAGGCGAACATCGAGTTGCGCTGTTCCGTCGGCTCGCATGGTGAGCCAGTCGGCCCCGAGGTGTGCAATGGAGCCTTTGAGGCGGGGTCCTTCCACTGTTCCACCGTTGATTCCGACAACTACTCGTGTTCCGTGTGGTCCAGACGGAACCACAATGGGGCCATCTAGCGTTGCGTGAATACGGCAGAGAAATTCAACGGGAAGAGAAGTGGTGTCGCTCATATCGGCACACCCTAATTCATATTTAGGATGTGCCGATGTTGCGCACTGTTATGCGTGTTGAGTCTTGCGACGACGCCGAGCTGGCAACGCGAGAGCGGCCAGCATGGCAAGAACTAGTGGTGTCACAATGAGAACCTTGCCCACGGTGCCAACGCCACCTTGTTTTCCGAAGACGACACCAACAGCGAACACAGATCTTTCGTTGGCGGAGTTCAATCCTGTGAGGACGATTCGGTGGTGTCCACTTGGTACTCCTGCAGGAAGGGCAAAAGTAGATGTGAGTGCGCCCTTTGCATCGACTGATCCAACACCAAGTCGTGTTGGAGTAGAAAACAGCCATACTTCGACTTGGGAATTGGGCAAATATCCCTCTGCGTTGAGTGAGAGTGATTGACCTTCGTTGAGTCGAATGTTCCCGTCAGCATCAAGTGACGTGATTGATCCGTCGTTGCTGACACCGCCGATAGTGGCAGTGAGATTTCCTGCTGTAACAACGAGTTGATCATTACTGCGCGTAATGGTGGCATCAATTGACTGGCCATTCACTGTGAGTGATGCCTCGCCCGGGTCAACGCTTGGAACCTCGGGGAGTGTCGTTGTGGTTGTTGACGTCGTTGTTGTGGTTGGCAACGCTGTATTTCGCGCGGTGACAATTGTTGTTGAAGAGGTAGTTGAGGGGCCGATGCTGTTGGGTGCAATGGTGGCCACAGCTGCTTGACCAATGGGTGCTGCTGTAGTTGTGGTTGGGGGCACCGTTGATGTTGTCGATGGAGCAACTGTTGTTGTGGTTGTCGTAGTTGTAGTTGTCGTTGTGGGCGGAGTGCCGGCCCACGCGAGGATGACCACGCCAGACGCGCCGTTTCCTGCGTTGAAGCCCCAACCAACTGCACCGCCGCCACCGCCGCCACCGCCAGAGTTGGCAGTTGCATGAGTGCTCGCGGCTGCGCCGCCGAGTCCGGGAGTGCCACCCCACGTTTGTGCTTGTGAGTTGTCGCATGTTCCGCCGCCTGCGCCACCGCCGCCGTAATACACGGACGTGCCAGTGATGTCGCTGGCAACACCGTTTCCGCCATTGCCGCCGCGTCGGTATGCGCCGTTGGTGCCAGAAGCGCCGCTCGCACCGCCACCGCCACCACCGGTTGCATCACAACCAAGGTCAACGCCGTTTCCTCCGTTTGCGCCAGACGTGCCAGTGCCACCAGTTGATGCATAACCGCCGCCGCCACCACCGGTGTATCCAGGCTGGCCCGATGAAGTTGCGCCGCGTGTACCGCCACCGCCACCACCTGCAGCAGAAAGTGAACTGAATGATGTTGTTCCGCCTTGAGAGCCGGCGTCGTCCCAGTTTGATGGCGCGGCACCGCCAGCAGCAACGACAACGTTGAGGGTTGCTCCGGGTGTGACTGCGAATGATGATTGTGTAACGACCGCGCCGCCGCCTCCGCCGCCTCCACCGTTTTGGCCGCCGCCACCACCGCCGCCGACCACGAGGACGCGCACAGAAGAGAGGCCTGCGGGTACGGTCCAGGTGTTTGATCCTGATGTAAAGGTCAAGACACAGTCGGTACCCGTACGAACTAAGGATGCCGTACTTGCATTTCCAACTGTGGAAGAGCATCCGGTGGCAGTGACTGTGGCTGCGTCAGCGAGCGACCCGATAGTGATGGACAGGCCCACTAAGCCGAGTGTGGCAAGAAGTGTTGCGACGGTGTTATTTCGTAAGCGCATATGACACGAAACTATATGGCCCTTTGCTGGCATGGCATGTAGACCTTTCTTCCATTAACAGTAAGCGACTGTTAGAGGCTACGGTAGTCCGCTATGACTCGGTTCACTTTGGCCACATCTTCTGTCCGAAAGGGACTGGCGGTAGCAACGCTTCTCCTGGTTCCCATTGCCTCGTCGTGTGGCGATTCACCAGCACAAGTGTTGACCAAGTTTTGTGCTGCGGCATCGAGCGGTGTTGACGTGCCTGCCATCGCTGCATCTGACGATGCGACCGCAGTCAAAGAAAAGATTTCTTCGATGGCGAAGAATTTGAAGTCACTCGCCGGAAAGGCACCGAAAGAAATCAAAGAGGATGTCTCGTCGGTGTCAAGCGCGGCAACAGATATTTCGAAGTCGCTCAGTGATTCAGAAACTCTTTCTGAAGTTGTGAAAGCAATGAGTTCACTGAGCTCTCAGAAAGTTGATGCCGCTTCAGAGCGCATCAACAACTTCATTTCCACCAACTGCAAGGCAAGCTCATGATGCGTCGAAAAGTTCTTATGTCAGCTACGGCTGTGTTGTGTGTTGCGTTGACGGCGTGCAGTTCCAACAGTTCATCGTCTGACTCAACCACGAAGCGCGTTAAGAACGCGGCACTCACCACTACTTCGATCGCTGGGTCATCAACTACCAATGCGCCTTCAACAACAGTGACGCCGGTTGAAGCTGCCGTTACCGTGAGCGACCCAGGTAACTACACGCCGACATACCTTGCACCAGGTGATGCGGCCGGGTCACCACGCGTGAATATGACGAGCGAAGCAAACCTTGCCACCAACGCATCACGCACGGTGAGCAATTCATTGAAAACGGATTCCACCGGCAATCTCACGGTGACCGCCGCAGAGTGGATTGATTCGTCTCCAATGACGTTGAAGTGGACGGTCAAGGCCGGCACGCGCTCCATTGCATGCAACAACTGCGCATTCCTCACCACTCACACAAAGAAGGCACTCGCAGCATTGTTGGGCAGCGATGTTGCTGCGGGTATTGCATCAATTCAGGGTGTGCGTCCCACTCAGGTAGGCCCTGGTGAATTCATTGGTCACGGCTGGGCATTTGAAGCCGTCGTCAACGCCCCCACAGTGCATGAGCAGATTCGAAACGGTGTCGCCATTCGTGAATGGGTAACAAATTGCACCGGCACCACGGCATCGACATGCCGCAACACAAAATTGGGAATCGCACAATTACATTGGCGTAACTCCTACTGGAGCGTTACCGATTGCACCAGTGCATTGGTGAACGGTGGTCCCCGTCGTTTGCACCACGATTATGCGGCACGCGCGTCTGCTGCCAACGCAGAATTAAAGGCTCGTCTCAAAGTCGCAGCGGCAATTGACCGCGTCTACATCGCTCTCCCCATATATAGGCCAATTTTCGCCACCACCGGTTCGGCACGAAGTCTGACCGGCTACGCATCGACAGGATGTGCATCATGAATCGCAAATTGATCTCCACAACCACACTGCGAGTCGTACTGACCCCATTCGTGGTGGTCGGCCTGGTGGCTACAACTGTGCTTCCTGCGTATGCAGAGAGTGGTGATACCACTCCTAACCAAAACGCAACCACCACCACGGTTGATCCAAATGCTGTTGATCAACCAGCAGGCGGAAATGTTGGCAATGCGCCTGGCAACCAGAAGTCCACTGCTGGTACTGCAAAGTCAGGCGTCGATGTCATTGCATCTTCGGACCTCATTTCTCCCACAGTCGCAGGTCATCCCTTCGTCTCCATTGTGAAAGTTTCAAACATTGGCAACGCCACAGCCGGACTGAAAGGTGCAGTCACGTTTACGTTGTCTGACTTCCCGTCCTATCTCTCGTTGAAGAATGTTGCGCCCGTGTTGGGTGCATCATCGGCAGAGGGAGACTTCGGATGGCGTTGTTCAGGTTCGGTGTGCACATTGATGACTAAGAAGAAGGGCGCCATTGTGAATGGTTCTCTTGTTTCTGGCCAAACAGTGCGTGCTTATGTCACGTTCAATGTTGCAGCAGGTGCCGAGGTGCCAGTGATGCCTGCTGACTTGCTTGATAATGCAAAGAAACTTGCCAAGTCGGGCGATGCCGTTGGAGCAAAGGCTCTCATTGACTCTCAACCACATCTCAATGTCACGGCCAAGGCTTCTGGCGATGTCAATGCCGACAACAACATGGGCACCATCCAGTTGTTCGGAGCCTCCGACTTGCCTGTGGTGTCTACGTATCTCGACAACGTTGTTCCTGCAACGGTGTATCCAGGCGGACAGTTGTCATTCAAATTGCGAATTTTGCCCACTGGTTCGGAGAATCGTGCCAAGGGATACAGCGTGAGCAATGTGTTGCCAGAAGGTCTTGCTCTCACGAATGTGAGTGCATCTGGTACCGGGTGGACATGTGCTGATCAATTGAAGACCTGTACGAATGATTCAGGCGCACTAGCAATTGGCCAATTCTCTCCAGAGCTTGTGGTGACCGGAACTGTTGCGGCAACGCAAAAGGTGTCAGACACTGCTATCTCTTGGACTGTCGACACGCACACCACTCTTGCAGTGGGGAATGACCCTGTAGAAGGTTCCGGCGTTCTTTCGCTCACGGTAGTTGAGGCTCCGAAGCCCGACGTGGCGATTCGTTTGACGACGCATGGCGGAAAGGCGAGTGTGATGGCGCCGAACTCCGTGCAGATCGATGCAAACGTTCGCGCATCTCGCGCTGCAGCTGAAGACGTGTCTGTTCTCTTCACTATTCCGAAGGGACTTTCCTTTGAAGGTGTGGCCGACGGTATCGAAGGGTGGAAGTGCACGGCATCGCTCACTGATGGAAGACGCGACAAGCGTGGCCAGCAGTTCTACGACTGTGTGAAGCCACACATGGAGGCCGATGCCCCAGAAGTACTCAGCATCAATGTCTCTGCCGACCTCACCGCAAAGGCGGGCACGGTCGCGTTGTTCGGAAATATTTCTGCAAAGAATGAAGACCCCAAATTCAAAACGGGCAACAAGGTTTCGGTATCGCTGGTCGTGCAACCACTTCCTGCTCCACTTCCCGCAGTGGTACTCAGCCGCCCCAACGAGAAGGGGGCCACTGAAGCAGTTGTTGACGGTTCGGCAACCGAAGTGCTCATCGGCAAGCCCAACACGTATGCGATTGAAGTGCGCAACTTGGGATCAAAGGAAATCAAAACTGGTCAAGTAGTGCGAGTGGAGCAGTACGTCCAGGCGAATGTTTCATTCACTGGGGATGCATTTGCTGGCGCTACTGACTACACCAAGGACATCAACTCTCTGGAAATTGCGGCTGGTAAGCCAGGGCAGTGGCAGTGCGTTACCGGTCAAGGTGTTCAGCCAGCGGTGAACAATGCGGATGTTGTTGATGTTCAAAAAGAACTCAACGGAACCGATACCTCGGTGGCTGCAACAAATGTTTCTGTCAAGAAGGCAGTGGCAGGCCCAGTAGTGCGCTGTGAGATTGTTCTTGCGTCTGCAGTGGCCAGCAACAAGGCAACTCCCGTTCTCAATATGACGCCAGTGATGGCCTCTAACGCAAAAGAAGAGAAGCCTGAATGGCCAATTTTTGCTTCCATTCCTGCGGTCACTGCGTCGCCAACGTCGCGATATGGAATGACGGTTTCAATTAAGGAATACCGCGCACAGTTGGATCCATATTTCATCATTCCTGCCGGACCACGTCCTGGCGGAAACGCTGTTGCTACGTTGACCTTGAAGAACTCTGGCGACGCACCCGCAGCAAATCAGGTAGTTGTTATTCCCACCATTAAGAATGGTGCAATTCTTTCCGTGACCGGTGAATCGTGGGATTGCGCAACATTGGGTGGAGGTCTGAGCTCCGGTTTCACATTGTGTTCTCGTTCCGATGTTCTGAAGCCTGGTGAGGAATCACCAAAGATCAGTATCAAATACGCCGCGCGCGCTGATGCCAGTGCAAAGTTGTCATTCTCTGCAGTGTCATTGGTTGACACGCCGCGTAAGAAGAGTTTCAGCACCATGTCGTCGGTTCCGGTAGAGCTTCGCCCCGCATTGTCATTCGACATCAAGGGCAACGCGAACATTGTGGATGAGCAAGTCAATGCAAAGGGCAAACGTGTACCTACCAGCATCCTGCTCTCTGCAGTGGGCAACGCCGAAGGTTCACAATTCACTTGGACTCAATTGTGTGTTCAGCAGTCGGATTTGAAGGCCAATGGTGGAACATGTGATGAATTGGCTCCCGTGGCTACATGGAAGGCTGGAAAGCCATCCACTGGTCCCACTGCCCAGTTGCTTGCGCCGAAGGTGAGCGAAAAGACCACTCTTGTCTTTGAAGTAACAGCAACTGAGAGCGGTGCCACCACAACGGCCCGCTATTCGGTCGCAGTGGAACCAACACCTACTGTTTCGAACCCAACACCGCGAGTTGGCTCAGGTTCATCGGTTCTTGGTCGAATTGCTGGTCGTACACAATCAGTGGGCGCATTCGTAGCCGCAACGCCTCCAACTAGCGGTACCGGCGACACCACCAGTGGGTTGTCAAACGACCCGGCCACAGTTTCCGTGAACGGAAATATTTATGGTGATCGCAATGTGACTGTTGCGGTGGGCGGACGAGTCAGTCTCACCGCGGCCGCAAGTGGCGTTGGTGCAATTACCTACGCCTGGGCGCAGGCCTCTGGCTCCGTCGCCAATGTTCTGAGCGCCGCAACTGGCGTTGCCACCGACACGGTGTCGTTCACGGCGCCAAACGCGAATGCCACTTTTACGCTTCGCGTCACTGCTACTGATGCAAATGGAACCAAGGGTTCTGACGTCATCACGGTGGTGGTTGGTAGCGGTGCTGCTATCACGTCCAGTGTCGCCATCACCGAAGGTGAAGGCCCCATTGTTGTGGATAGTGCCGTTGCGCTCACTTTGCATGCAGTCGGTGCAGGTACCGGCGCTATCTCGTACCAGTGGACTCAGATTTCTGGTCCTACTCAAACATTGACCGGTGCCACCACCGCAAATGTCACGTTGGCTGCAAGCAATGCCACTGGATCAGTC
>CAYSPE010000048.1:0-13702 GCA_964432845.1 uncultured Bifidobacterium sp. | reverse complement strand
CCAGTGGACTCAGATTTCTGGTCCTACTCAAACATTGACCGGTGCCACCACCGCCAATGTCACGTTGGCTGCAAGTAACGCGACCGGATCAGTGGTGATGCAGGTACAGGCAACTGATGCATCAAATGTGAAGACAACCACAACAGTGCAGCTTCGTCTTACTCCGATGACAGTGCCGACTCCGTTGTGCGATTTCGTATCGGCCGTCTCAACATCAACATTGTCAAAAGTGCAGTCAGAGCTCACCACATTGGGAATCACGGGCCTCAACCTGAATCAGTTCAGTGTTTCATCTGCGACGTGCACCGAAGCATCCACCGTTTCATTCACCAACGCCGGTTTCTCAATCTCTAGTTTCCTTACCGTGAGTGAGGCGACGGGTGTTATCAGCGCCACAGGTTTGCGTATTAACTCTGGTCGATTCACGGGTCCATCAAGTTGGGGATCCCCAGCGTTCATTATCAAGGCTGGGACCGCTGGCATCTTCGTGCCGTTCTCGCGCACTTCGGCCACGGTTGGGCCATTTGAAGGCACGGTCTCTATGTCGTCCATGCCATTCATCACGATGCCTGCGGGCTGGACAATGGGCGCAAGTCTCACATTCGGCATCGACGAAGTCGGTACCAAGCAATTGTCATTCTCGGCTACAGGTACTGGGCCCAACAACGGAACAGCATCTGTAGTGGGTGCCGTTGCAACGGACGGAACATTCTCGCTTGACGCAACCGTGAACAATGCGGTGCAGTTGTTTGGCGCTGATGTCACATTTGCTGGCAAGATCACCGGCGGTGGCAATGGATCGAAGCCGACAGCTTCGTTGTCAGGTTCCATCAACGGAACTGTCACCATTGCTTCTGGTATCACCATGAACTCCATTGCGGTTGCTCGTGATGAAAGTGGAGTAATCACTGGCTCTGCGGCTGTACAAATAGGAAGCGGCGATGCTGCACTGGCATTGAATGCCGATCTGAAGTACACCGATGCAAAGAATTATTCGTTCTCGCTCACCGCAGCCACCACCGGAGCAACCTGGACTCCTGCAAGTGGATTCAGTATTCCACTGAAGACGGCCAGTGGTTCTGTCGCTGTTGTTGATGGCGATACCACAGTCGACGCAACAGTGACGGGTAACAACTCCACTCCGTTCAGTGGAGTGGCGGTGAACTCGCCAACCATCACTGCGAAAGGTTCATGCCCCGCAGGAAAGAGCTGCACAGTTACCGTTTCGCTCACGGCCGATGCTGTTGCCACTATGGGTAGCACCAGCGTGACGGGTCAATTGAAAGGCGACTACGACTCGGCAGCAAAAACCGCTTCGTTCAAGGCGAGTATGGGAAGTGTTCCAGTAGTCGCTGGACTTGCGCTCGATTCTGCATCTTTGGAAATCAGTTCAACAGGTGTGGGTACCGCAGCAGTTGCCACCACTGCAACGCTCAGCGGTTCCATGAAGGTGTTTGATAAGACCGTTTCAGCTTCGGCTGCATTGTCGAAAGATGGCCTCACTCTCACCGCTGCATTGCCAGAGATTTCACCTTTCGGCGCGAACGGTCCAACGTTCAAGCCGGGTCAGTTCAGCTGGTCCTCTGGTGCAATCAACATCACGCCGAAGGTTCCATCGATTCCTTCGCTTGGATCTGTGTCGTTGAAGCCAAAGGTTCCACGACTCGACCTGGCACTTGCAATGCCCAGCCAGTTGGCAGATTTTGCAGGTTCCACTGTTGCATCAGTCGGCGACATCTCTTTTGGAGGCGACGTTGATTTCTCCACCGGAAAGATCAATTTTGCTGCCGACATGAAGAATGCAACAGCAACAGTTGCCGGATCCATCTCTCGCGAATCCACTGGTGCTGGATACGTGTACGCCCTCACCGGAACAGTGTTGAAGCCAATTGCGCTCACCAGCTCTGTATCACTGCGTACGTTCACCTTTGCCCTTGGTAACAAGACAGCTGGTGGACCACTTGCGCTCACCGGTTCGGCCGGCATTGATGTTTCATTGCCGAACGGCACGGTCCTTGACGTGAACGGAAGTGTCGCATACAACTCGTCAACCGATTACACGGTCACGCTCAGCACGGGTGCAACCTCCACTTCTATCTCGTCAAGCGGTGGGTCTGCATTGCCATTGGGAACTATGACCGGAACAATCAAGAAAGACACCACCCAATTGGTGATGACGCTTGATGTGCAATCGTCTGGAACATGGACTCCAATTAGTGGACTCAATGTCACCAATGTGAAGGGCAATGCCGCATTTACATGCAAGACAGGTGATGCCTGCGCCACCACGTTCAATGTCACTGGCACGATCGCGCTCGATATCAATGTGTCTGGCTTGAGCACTGCTCAATTGTCGGGATCACTTGATGCAACTGGCTTCACGTTCAAAGCCACATTTGGTGACTTGGTCATGAGCAAGGAAATGAAGATCGTTGCTCCAAGCATCACAATCACTTTGCCGAAGTCTGGGTCCAACTCATCTGCATCAGGCACTCTGGCCGGAACGTTGTCGTTGTTTGGCGTGAATGCGTCTGCTGCTGTGACGTTCTCATCGGCCGGTGCACTGTTCACTGCTGACCTGCCTGCATTTACCCTGCCTGGTACTGACCTCGGATACAACGGTGGTCAGTTCGCTTGGCTCTTGAGGGCCCCGTCATCATTGAACTGGACACCAAAGGTGCCAAAAATCAGTGTTCCTTCAGTGAACCTTTCGGTTGGGGCACCTCAGTTCGCGCTGTCCATGATGGTTCCTGATTCTTTGAAACAGATGAGCAGTACAGCTGCGAACTTGCCAGATATCAGCGTGAGCGGTTCGTACACGCCTGCCACTGGTGCGTACTCATTCGCCGCAAGCGTGGCAAACGACGCGTTCTCATTGAGTGGATCGTTCTCGCGTGATTCAAACACTGCGAACACGAAGTACACCGTGACCGCTTCGGTGAAGCAACCGCTGTCATTCATCGATGGCCTTACGTTGTCAAGTTTCAACTTGAAGATCACAAACCAAACCACTGCCGGCACTGTTGCCATTACCGGTGACGGGGCAGTGAAGATCGATGCTCCTAATTCGCCGATCAACCTCAGCTTCACGTTGGCGTACGCAAGTGCCACCGATTATTCGTTCAGCTTGGCAACCTCGTCTGGTTCATGGAGTCCGTTCCCAGGACTCACCATTCCGTTGACTGGCTTGAGTGGTTCGTTCACGCGAAAGGGCACCACGAAGTCGGCGGCTGTCAATTTTGCAGCTACTGACAACTGGACTCCTTTCTCGGGTCTCACTATTGGCAAGCGCGGGGCATCAATCACCGCAAATTGCACGGTGGGCTCGGCGTGTGCGTTGGCCTTCAACATGACCGGTGATGTCACCGCGAACCTAGGCAATGGCAACAGTGCGGCTGCAACGTTAAAGGGAACCTTCACGAACACCAGTGCAGATATCTCGGCCACATTCGCCGATACACCTATCTTCGCTGGTGCCACATTGAAGGCTCCAACATTGTCGATGTCCTATACATCGGCAAATGGCCTCGCTGCATCAATGTCGGGTGGAGCCAACATTCTTGGTGCCAACGTCACCATGGGCGCAACCTTCTCTTCACAAGGCGTGTTGTTGGCTGCCGGATTCGCCGATTGGAAGCCGTTGGGAGATAGCGGACCAACATTGAGCAACGCAGAAATTACGTACGCCACCTACACGGCTACGAACATTTCGATTCCTGGAGCTCCGGCTCTCGGCAAGATCAGTCTTACGGCCAATGCGCCTTCAATGATTGCGGGCATCAGCGTTCCGCAGTGGTTGAAGGATTTTGTGAAGCAGCCAGATCTCAACGTGGTGCCTGTCACCATTCCGTTGACAGATCTTGCTGGAGGCAAGATTCCAACGTTGCGCATTATGTTGCCAACTCCATCCAACTGGTATCTCTACAACACCAGTAGCGGATCAATGCGATTCACTGGTGTGGGTTTCGAAATTGCTGGTTCTCCAAAGCCTGCAATGAGCCTTATTGGTACCGCAGATATCAAGACCAGCCCATCGGCAGCCGCTGTTCCGCTGGAATTGCGCGGCACCATCGGGGCTACATCGATGAGCATTGCGCTCAGCTTGGGCACCGACATGCAGGGCAACGTTGTTCCTTGGAACAACGCATTCGGAATCAGCGGACTCACATTGACCCAGGCTGCGTTGCAGATGGGTGTCACGTTCCAGGCGCCAATTCCACTTCCGTCACTCGGAATCGCCGCGACCGCCTCATTGCCTGCCGAATGGCGTTCGCAGATGGGCATGGAAAGTGGTGTCGCAGTGAAAATTGCCGCCAACATCGATGTTCAGTCACCATGCTTCGCGTTCCAGGCCGGAACATTAGGTGCCGATAACAAGACCATTACCAATGGCACTGCCAAGGTTGTGAACATTGCAGGTGGTGCGTTAACAGCCACCTTCATGAATCTCACCATTGCGCCCGTTGGTTGTCAGATCGGCAACATTAAGTACGACCCAGGTGTGTCTGCGAACTTCGACGGCACTGTTCTCGGTACTCCTGTTTCGGTGGCTGCCAAGATTGGTACAAGTCCTTTCAGTTTGGAAGCTTCGGTTGCTGTTGGCGCATTCAACGCAGGTCCAGTCAAGGTGGACCAGACAACCATCGGCATAAAGATTTCTCCTGCTGAGTCATACGTTTCATTCGCTGGTGGCGTCACCGTGGGAAGTACCCGCGTATCGGTAGCAGGCAAGACCGGATACAACACCACGGATGGGCCGTATCTCACTATGAAGGGCAACGTCGACAATTTGGTGATTGTCCCGTCGTTCTTGGAGATTAAGAGCGCATCGCTTGACCTCGACATTCGTTCGAAGTCTGGTTATGCGCGAGTCATTGCAAACGGCAATTTCACATTCCTGGGTAGCCCGTCGCAGGTTGCACTTGATCTCACAATGCAGAACTACGAGTTGCAGAAGGCAAATGCATCGATTACGACGCAACGCACCATTGCAGCTGTCACCATCAACGGAACATTCAACTTGGCATACACCAAGGGTTCGGCTCCGTCGTTGGCGTTTGACGCAACAGCGACAGCTGCCGGTTTCAACCTGGGTCGTGCCACCGGTGTGGTGAACTCGAACCAAGTATCAATTACTGCAACAGTCAGCATCAGCTCCGTGTTCTCCGCTCAGGTCACAGGTCAGGTGGTGTGGTCGGCTGCACCGGGAATCACTGTGGGCGACCGCAATGGCAACCAAGTACAAGCTCAAACTGGTGACTTCCGTATTGCTGCCACCAACGTGGTTATCAACTTGGGAGGATTCGCTGCATCGGGCAACGTGGCAGTCGGCAAGATTGGCAGTGTTGGCTACGCAGACTTCTCAGCGTCGTTCGCCATTGGCGCGGGTGACGTCGGAGGCCAAGTCAACGTTGCTGGTTCGTTCAGCACCGACGGAAACTTCAGTTTCAATGGTTCGGGCAACCTCAATTTGGTGGGCTTCACGGCCAACGCCACAGTTGCTGGTTACAAGACCGGAGCTAATTGGGGCTTCACCGTCAACACCAACATGAGTGTGATGGGTGCAGTCAACGTGGCATTCGGCGGAAACGTGTACAAGAACGGCAACGACACTCGATTCACTTTGAATGGTTCTGCGTCGCTCGGTTCGGCAGGTGTTGCCGGAGCAAGTGGAGCATTCCGCATCTCAAATGAGCCAGGCCAAGCCGGTATGTACATTGCGATCTCGATGAACTTCGCTGGAATCAACGGCAGTGGTTCATTGGTCACATATGCCGACGGCACGTTCGATGGCACCATCAATGTGGGTCTCAACTGGCCAGGTATCAGTGCCGGCGGAACAATGCGAATTGCCAACCAAGCGTGGACTTGTCCTCAGCCATGGTCATGCGCCAACCGACGAGTCGGCACGTATATGTCACTTGATTCATGGGTCAACCTTGCTGGTGCATGGTTCCGATTGAACGGAAATGTGAATAGCGACGGATCATTCCGCTTCGATGCCTCCGCTGGTCCGTGGGACTGGAGCACTGGCTTCTCGCTCGGTGTTCTGGATTTCCGCTTTGGCGCCGGATTCCAATCAACGGTCACGGTGACCAGTTGGTCGCCATATGTTTCAGTCCAGGCTTCTGGATACGGATACATGGACAACCGTTGGTGGGGCTGTAGCTGGCATGGTGGTCGTTGGAACAAGCACCTGGAGTGTGGTTGGGACGACTGGTATCGCGCCGTCACCGTGGGTCTTGGTTTCAATACCAATCCAGGCAATATCTGGATTGATCTTGGCGGATATCACTTCGGACTCCGTTGATCCGGTTGCTTAGCCGCACATTTGCAGTAAGTGCCATCCTTTCGGGGGTGGCACTTACTGCGTGTAGCGGACATCCAACACATGTCAGTTTTGGTGAACCCGCCGCCGTTGCGTCGTTCGTTGAGGTGTCTCAATCCCTAGGGCTGACAGTTCCACAAGGTGCAGTGGCGGTAGAGCCGAACTGCCTTTTCAATGCGAAGAAAATCACGGCACGCTTTCCCAAAGTAGTTCCGCCACGTGTGTCGAAAGATATTGCTCGACAATGTGACCCAGAACATTCATCCGGGGGAGCGGGTGCAGTTGATGTCAATGGCGACGGGCTGGATGATCTCGTTTTCACCCGAACCAACGGGTCGCCACTGCTTTTCATGAATCACTCCACTCCCGGTCATCCCGCTTTCACGAACGAATCCACGTCATCGGGTTTTGCTGCGTTGACTGAACCCACCAACGGGGTGGGAGCAGTAGACGTTGACAATGACGGCGACCAAGACATATTTCTCAGCGTGTTTGCGGCTCCGCATATGTATTTGCTCATCAACGATGGACACGGACATTTCGCCGACGATGCTGTTGCTCGAGGCATTGGAATGGTGGATGGAATGCCGCATGCGGGCACCAGTATTTCTTTTGGCGATATTGACAATGATGGTTGGATCGATGTGCACACGAACGAGTGGCAATCAAATGAGGTGTTCCAATACGGCGTACCGTCTCATTCACGCCTATTTCGCAATCTCGGTGCATCGGGGAAACCAGGTGTGTTTCAGGACATCACCGACTTTGCCGGAGTCGGTATTGAGTCGCGCATCGACAATGTGTATTCATTTGCTTCAACGCTCAATGATTTTGATGGTGATGGATTCGATGACCTCGCCATTGCCGCCGACTTCAACACCAGTCGATTGTTTTGGAACAACGGAGACGGAACTTTTACAGAGGACACCATTGGGGCCGGAGTTGCGGACGAGGAAAATGGCATGGGGCTCGCCGTCGGTTTTCTCCATCGCTCCACAAGGCCCGCTTTGATGGTGACGTCCATCATGGCTACGTCCGCGTGTGAAGATGAATCCCAGTTGCAAAGAACTGGGAACCGTCTATATGTGTACAACAAGAATCGATCGTTTGACAACGTGACCGATAGGGCCGGTGTGCGTGATGGTGGTTGGGGATGGGGTGCAGCCTTCTTTGACTCTCGAAATTCTGGGTCGCTAGACATTGTGAGTGCAGTGGGGATGAATATTGATTGGGATGCATTGCGTGATTGTTACAAGAAGGGGCCCGTTCGTTATTGGACAAACGATGGTGATGACATGTTCTCGGAAAATGCTGCCGCAGTGGGATTAGTAGCCGGACGGCCATCGAAAGCAGTGGTGATTTCTGATCTTGACCGCGATGGTCGCCTCGACGTTGTAATGACTCGTGACGAAGCAACACCTCGTGTCTTTATGAACCACACCAAAAAGGTGGGTCATTTCGTAGATGTTTTGGTGTCGGGAACAATCTCGAATGCCGATGCTCGCGGCGCGATCGTTTCGGTGAAACAGAATCCAAACGATTCGGCCCGACTTGCTTTCGTTGGTGGTAGCAGTCGGTTTCTTTCATCGGATTCCCGAGTAGTCCATGTGGGGCTCGGTCGGGCATCTTCAAAAATTTCCGAACTCTCCGTGTATTTCCCGGCCAGCAAGAAGACTGTGGCTTTGCACAATGTCACGGTGGACACACTTGTGAAGGTGCAAGAATCGCAGTGATGAAAATTCTCAGACTTGTGGGCGTCGTGGCAATGCTTTCGCTCGTTGCCTCTTGTGGCGAATCCGATTCATCGCATGGTTGCTCGCCAGTGCCGAATGCTCATTGCGCAAAGGTGAATTGGGAAGGAAAGAATCTCTCGGGCAAAGACCTCAGCGGTATCGATTTGAGGGGCGCCCATCTGTCAGGGGCAATCTTGAATGGCGCGCTGCTCACGCAGGCCAATTTGTATGGAGCCAACCTGAGCGGTGTATCGGCTCTTAAAGTCACGGCCATCCGTGTGAATTTCTCGCACGCAAATGTGAGTCAGGCTGATTTCACGAATGCACTGTTAACGCGTGCACGTTTTGAGGAAGCCACGATTGATGGCATGGAAGTGACGGGGGCCTTCCTTACCGACACAACTTTTCTTCACGCACGCGGGAATGCCGACCTTTCTAAGGCCTACGTATGTATGACCGTTGGAAAAAGAGGGAATGTGATGGGCGCGCCATGCTGAGAATACGTCTGACTTGCGCCATCGTTTTGCTGTCAGCGCTGATTGTGAGTGCGTGCGGTGAGAGCACATCAAACGCGCGCGCATCTGTTCCATATGAAACGTTCTACTCGCAAGTGATGAGCCGAATCTCCCGAAACAAGATCAACGCGACACGAGCTAGTCGGATCTATGCAAACGTGTCCCTTGCAATGTTGATGGCTGACGCTCCTCGTAGTGAGTCATCCGCAAAGTTGCTGCGCCATGTTTCGAACATTCAATCAGTAAAACCGGGGACGCAATACAACGTCACGGTTGCCGCAATTACGTCTGCCTCAAGTATCTTGCGTGCAATTTTCCCAACCGATATTGACCGATCATCCATGGCAGAGGTGCGAGACATCATTCTGTCGCAACAGACGGACAAGGTGAGTGACGATGAGATGCGAGCATCGATTGCTTTTGGTCGTTCCATTGCAGCAGCAGTTATGACTCGGATGAAGTCGGACGGGTTTGAGAACGCCATAGTGGATTCGTTGGGGGCCAATGTGCCGGAAGCAGGAAAATGGATACCGACGCCTCCGTCGTATCAACCAGCGAGTGACCCGGGCTGGGGGCTAATGAAGCACTTTTTCGGTACGTCTAACCAGTGCACATTGCCTCCACCGGTTCGTGGTGCAGATGAGGCGTCTCCATACGAAGCAGACGCCATCGAGGTGCGCGATGTTGCAGCATCCCTCACTGAAAATCAGCAGAGCATCGCACGATTTTGGGACGATGGTCGTGGTCGTACCGGAACCCCTACTGGCCACTGGTTGAACATCTCCTTGGCCCTGAACCATCAGTTGAAATCTACGGAATCCGTAACGATTCGGTCGGTGGCAGCAGTCGCTTTGGGAAATGCTGATGCCATGATCGACGCATGGCGTGAGAAATATACATACCGAGTGGAGCGGCCAGTCACAGTTCTCCAACGCACCAACCCCACATGGAATTCCTATCTCATCACTCCTGCATTCCCTGAATATCCGTCAGGGCACTCAACGTTGTCGCGTACGTCCGCAGAAATTCTGAGCGCACTCTTCGGGAACGTCTCGTTTGATGATCCAGGATTCGGAATGACTCAACAATCGCGTGAGCAATTCCGCATCTCGAAGCGACACTTCAAAAATGTGATGACGGCTGCAGATGAAGCAAGCATTTCTCGCCTCTATGCAGGTATCCATTACACGCAAGGGCTGAACGCGGGCAAGAAATTGGGTGCGTGTGTAGGCAAAGTGGTTGTGAGCGCACTAGCGACAGATTGATTTTTTTGGTGTCGCCAGTTCAATAAGAAATGCATCAGTTGCCTTCGTAGCGCATTCGTTTTTCATGTAATTGGTGTGTTGTGCTGAATCAACCGTCAGCAAAGTTGCATACGGAAGTATTTTCGCCATCAGTTGTGCGTTGACGAGGGGAGTTACCTCATCGTGTGTGCCACCCAGCACGAGTGCAGGCGCCGTTGACGACTTGAGAGAAATCTGTTTGCCCGAGACAGGCCAGAGACCGCATACGTAATCGTTCATTACCACTAACTGTGGGGGAGTGAAATTCTGATAATTGATTGCTGGCACCGAAGTAATCGGAGTGTGCTTGATCTGGTCTGAGCATTGCGTGGCATAGCGAGCTGCAACAGCATTGATTGGCCCTGTATCGGTGAGATACAAGTATGAATTCCAAAGCATGCGTAGGCGAATGTTGACGTCCATCGTGTCGGCCAACACATTTTCTAATTGTGTCCGCCCTTCAGGGGTGGTGACACTGGCCACCACGGCGCGCGCAATTGTTTGAGCATCTACCGAGGCAGGCAATGATTTATGGGTGCGTACGTAATTGCTCCATAGCAATTTCACTCGCGTTGCCAAGAGGGTGTTTTCTTTATGCCAAATGGCGTTGATTGCCGGTGGTGCATCTAGTACTAATGCGCGCACGGTTGCTGGAAACAGACTTGACCAAGTGGCGCCCAAAAGGCTTCCGTATGAATATCCGAAATATGTGATGGATGACTCACTAAGGGCCTCTCGCAATGCATTGAGGTCGCGCGCAGAATCTGCAGAGGACATGTGCGAAAAAAGTCGCTTGTTTTGAGAGATGCACTCCTGCACCGCCACACGTTGCGTTTCAAGTGCAGTATCTGCATCCAATTGACCAAGGGTTTTGGTGATGTCACATTGAAATTGCGGCTCGGATGAACCGGTACCGCGCGGGTCCCACGACACCACATCAAATCGACGAATGATGTCAGGAGAGAGGAACGCGGGAGCTTGGCTCACCATAGAAGTGCCGGGAAGACCCGGCCCACCTGGATTCATGACAAGAACCCCGATACGTCCTGCGCCTAACTGCGCACGATGTCGCGAGAGATGTAATGAAATAGTGTCGCCTTGTGGCTCGTTCCAATCAAGGGGAACACGAAGTGTGGCGCACTCCACTGAACCACAAAGTTTCCAATCCAATTGGCTCGGCGATTCTGTGCTCGCGGAAGTACATGCCCCCGTTCCAGTGGATGCGGCGATGATTGCAGCCACTGTGAACGCAAGACGACGGAACATTTCTTCATCTTCTCATGTCTCGGGGGAGCAGTCGGCGACTGTGCTACCCTCGCAAAAGAACCCTTTTGTTGGAGGAAAAGATGAATCAAGTTCTTGTTCGTCGTTTGGCACACGTTGGCCTCGTTGTCGGAATGTCAGCAGCTCTCTTTGCTGGATGCGGAGGCGGATCTTCGTCGTCAGCCACCACAGTGAAGCGTGTGAAGAACGGGGCGCTCACCACCACCACTGTTGAGGGCGATGGATCCACCGCCACCACCATCGATGATGTCGGAGTAGACACCACGGTGCCGTCAGAATCTCCTAGTTCAACTCAACCGGCCACGAGTAATCAAAACTCTCTTACAGCAACATCGGCACAATCCGGTGACGCATTCGGTGGGGCTGTCGTTGTATCGGCAGACGGATCAACACTTGCTGTCGGTTCATTGCACAGCAATAGCGATCAAGGTTCAGTCACTGTGTTTGCTCGCTCCGGTGGCAAATGGGTCCAACAAGAAGTCTTGACTGACGCAAACGGCGGGTCTAAGGACTGGTTTGGATACTCCATGGCGATTTCGAAAGACGGCAACACTCTTGCTATTGGCGCTGTGTATGCAGACGTCGACGGTAAGGCAGACCAAGGAAATGTCTTGGTGTTTGCTCGATCTGGTGGTGCTTGGACCCTGCAGAAAACTCTGATTGCCGACTCGGGCGCGGCTGGCGATGTTTTTGGCGTGTCAGTGGCTATCTCCGACGACGGCAACACGGTTGCCGTCGGTGCAGCAGGTGATGATATTGGTTCGGTAGCCGACAAAGGATCAGCAAGCGTATTTGTTCGCAAAGCAGGCGAGTGGAGCCTCCAGCAGTTGCTGGTAGATGACAATGGTGCTGCAAAGGCGAACTTCGGTTCTTCAGTGTCACTTTCCTCGGATGGCAACACTCTGGCAGTTGGCGGGCCAAATGCGGGTAAGGGTTCGGTTGTTGTGTTCACACGTGCCAATGGCGCATGGTCATAAGCAAGCGGGTTCACCTATGAAATTCTCACATCGCATTGCGATATTCGCCCTTGGTGCGCTTGCAGTAGCTTCGTGTGGCGGCGGATCATCATCTTCGTCGGCTCAACTCACCGCCACTGACGTGGCCACGGGTCTTAATGTCAATCCGAATGGTTTTGCCTTTGCAAATTTCACGGCGGCCTCGTCGCCTGAAGAATTCAATGCTGACGATGTGGTCAAAATGTTCGGACTTTCAAAAGATGTATGCGAAGGCGGCACAATGCCGTGCACGCTGACGGCTGAAGCTGCAGCATTTGCCCGCATGGTGAACGAAGCGCGTGCGTCTGGCCACTGCGAAGGTTTTGCTGTAACGGCCGAAGAGCGATTCACATCGGCTGCTCAACCAAGCACGGTCACCTTGAAGAATGAAGGTGATGTCACGCATGGACTCATGCGCACATTCGCCACGCAGTTCTTAAAGGAAGTGGTCTCTGATACTGAAACATGGGCTGGAAAGTCGCTGAAAGAAAAAGTGGCTGCTCTGCAAGAGTCATTTACGAAGAAAGAAGTGTCATACTCGCTTGGCGTGTACTCCGACCATGGCGGGCATGCAATCTTGCCGTATGCGCTCGAATGGGTGAACAAAGATGTCGTCAAGATCAAGATTTACGACTCAAACTGGCCAGGAAAAGATCGGTACATCACCGTAGACCTGAAGGCTGAAAAGTGGACCTTTGCTTACTCAGGGGCCGACCCAGCTAATGACCCCGATGCATGGACCGGTGGGGCTGCCGATATGGACATGACCTCGATGGCTTCTCGTACATCAGGCACTTGTCCATTTTGTTCAGACAAGAGCGGAGTGGAAAAGACAATTTTGGTGGTCCGTTCATCGGACGCAAATTGGTCAGTCAAGACAAAGAATGGTGTGCTGAGTCCGACGAAACCTGGCAATGGAGTGCGTCCGCTTCGTTCAGCATCGTCGGATGGTGTCACCACATACATGGTGACCGCGCCAAGTAACGAGAAGTTGTCGTTCTCGCTTCCCGGCACTACACGTGTCTCGGGATTCACTTCAACTGCGGCTATCCAGATCGATACCGATGGTTCTTCAAATGGCACCGTTGATGTCACTGATACCAGCGTTTCTTCGTCTGATCCGAATGCGGTGCTGACGTTGGCCGACGGAAATCTGGTGGCTTCATCGAATGGCACGGACAACAGCATCACCACCAACGGCGAAGCTCTCGCTGTTGAACTCACTACAGTCAGCGGGAAAGCTGTCAGTCTCAATGTCAATAGCGAGACTCCTGCGGTAGAAGTTCGTACCGGTGATTCAGCAAATGGTTCTGACTATCAAGTGTTGGCGCAAACAGGCGACAACAGCATCGAGCAAAAGAGTGTCGATGCGAACGGCAAGGAAACAACGAAGACCATTGAAGGTCAGTTGGATAACACCACCTCGAACCAAGAACTACCAGCTGCCATTGCTTCGCCAAAGGAAAAACCCGGATTCCCTTCCGCGCTTGAGCGAGCATTTACTGGTACACCTGCAGTTGAAGGTGGCACTTCGGTTGGTAATGCCGTTGCACCTGCATTACGG
>CAYSPE010000047.1:0-13725 GCA_964432845.1 uncultured Bifidobacterium sp. | reverse complement strand
GCGGCGAGGGGCTTGAAGAAGTCACGGGAGGAACGCATGCCCGCAAGCGTATTTCGGGCAAGGCGAATCGTGAGAATTGCCCGTATTTTCTATGATATATACACATCAGTGCCATGTATATACTCCCAACCATGACCAAGAGACTTGTGGAAATCGACGATGCCATCCTTCTGGCGGCCAAAGCCGAACTGCAGGCCGACACCATCAAAGACACCATCAACGAGGCTCTGCGACGTGTGGCCGACGAACGTGCGGCCCGCATTGACGCCGCACTCGACGTGCTGGCGTCACTCCCTCCATTTGATCGTGAGGAAGCATGGCGTTGAAGTATCTCCTTGACACAAGTGTTGCTGCGCGAGTCGGCAACGAGAGAGTGCGGTCCGTTGTGCGCGCTCTACTGCTGGCTGGAGAAGTTGCTCGAACTTCAATTCTTGACTTGGAGATCGGCAATCAAGCCCGCAATTCTTCAGAGTGGAGCTCCTTGCTCAATGCGGTCACACCATTTCCACTTGTTGAAACCAATGAGACCCACATCAAACGTGCTCTACAAGTGCAGAGAATTCTGGCAGAGCGTTCGCAGCGAGGGCGTAAAGTACCGGACTTTCTCATCGCAGCTGTTGCTGAACAAATGGACTTGATAGTTCTCCATTACGACGCCGACTTTGACATCATTGCGGCGGCAACCGGACAACAAGCGCAGTGGATTGTGCCGGCAGGTGAAATTTCATGACACTTCAGTACGACGCGATTTTGTTTGACGCCGGGGGAGTGTTCCTCATTCCCGACCCTGCGGTCTTGGCCCCCACGTTGGCGTACTACGGCGCCAGCACGGATCATGCGTTGTATGTGCGTGCCCATTACGGAGCCATGGCAGCTAAGTCGCGCGCCGGCGGTGGTGAATCTGATTGGAATGATTACAACCGGGCCTATGTAGAACTGGTGGGCGTGCCGGCACACGATGTTGAAGCGGCTGCGTTCGTGCTGAACCGTACGCGTCACGCACATATTTGGCGTGCACCACTGGCTGGTGCAGTGGAAGCGTTGCGCGAACTCAATATGCGAAACATGCCCATTGGTGTGGTGAGCAATGCATCAGGTCAGATTGCAGAAATTCTGGAACGCAGTGGCATTTGCCAAGTGGGCGAGGGAAGTTTGCCCAGTGTGCGATGCATCATCGACAGCGATGTAGTGGGTGTTGCAAAGCCGAATCCAGAAATTTTCGAACATGCGTTGCCTCACTTCGACGGCATTGACCGTTCACGCATCGCCTATGTGGGCGACTCGGTGGTGATGGACGTACAAGGGTCCACCGCCGCCGGATTGATTCCGGTTTTGGTGGACCCGTATAACGATGCTGCAGACCTGGTGGACTGCAGGCGAATTGGTTCGTTGTTGGAACTTCTCTAACTACTTCTTTGCCTGGTCGCACAGGTTCTTGGCGATCACCTTGAGGCACAGAGTTTCGTCGGCACCCTCGAAGATGCTGAGAACGCGTGCGTCTACGTACAAGCGGCTCACGCTGTATTCCTCTGCGTAGCCGTATCCACCATGAATTTGCATGGCTTCGCGAGCAACCCATTCAGCGGCCTTACATACGTATGCCTTCACCAAGCTGGCTTCCATTTGGCCCTTGCCTTGGCCCATCATGCGCGCAACGGCGTATGAGAACTGACGAGATGCCTGTGTGATGACAGCCATGCGGCCCAACTTCACCTTGGTGAGTTCGTATTCACCGATGTTCTTACCGAACACCACACGGTTGTTGGCGTATTCGAGAGCTGCTTCGTATGCGGCTTGCATCACGCCAACTGCACGAGCTGCCGTTTGCAAGCGACCATTTTCGAAGCCGGCCATTTGCAAGTAGAAGCCTTGACCCAATCCGTCGCGCTCACCAATAAGGTTTGCTGCAGGAACCCACCAGTTTTCAATGGCGATTTCGTAACTGTGCATGCCGCGGTAGCCAATGGTGTCGATGGGGCGACCTTCCATCTTTCCGCCACCGTCTTGATTGAACATGAAACCGTGTGCTTCGCCTTGAGGCTTCGGCACGATGAACAAGCTGAGTCCACGGTGAGTCTTTGAACGGTCTGGATCTGTGCGTGCAAGAAGCATGAGCACATTGGCGCGAGCACCAAACGTGCACCAGGTCTTCACGCCGTTGATGAGCCAACCGTCTTCACCGTTGGGACCTTTTGCTTCGACAGCGGTTGTCTTCAATCCGGCAACGTCCGAGCCGTAGTCGGGCTCTGTAACAGCAACTGCGGACAGCACTTCAGCACTTGCGAGCTTTGGCAACCATTCGTGCTTCTGTGCTTCGGTACCACCCTTCACCAATGCGCGGGTGAGAATTTCAGGACGTGTAATGAGTGAACCGCCAATGCCGAGAGATGCGCGCGACAACTCTTCGGTGGCGATAACAGACGCCATGTATTCGCCCTCGCCGCCTTCGCTGAATCCGTCGTACTCGACGGGAACGCTGAGACCGAATGCACCAATTTCAGCAAGACCAGAGATCACGTCTTCTGGCACATCGCCGTTGTGGCGGTGTACGTGTTCGGCTTGTGGAGCAATCACCTTGGTGCCGAAGGAACGGAAGGTGTCCTGCACCATTTCGAACTCGTCATTCAAGTGGCGCGGGCCCTGCACATCTGCGAGAGATGCGAGGAATTCTGGCGCGCGGTATGTCTGTACGAAGTCATGAGCGGATGCAATTGCTGATGGGTCAACGCCCCACAACTTCTCGCGACCAATGAGGCGAGTGATCAAGTCGTGCACCATGTCTGCTGTGAATGCACACGCGATGTTGCCTTCTTCGGTTCCCTTTGCGCCGTAGTCGAGCAACGAACGCGATGTTGCAACGGCTGCTGCAACGTGGGCGATGTCGTATGCAAGAGTTTGGTTCTTGTCGGGGCCGCCCTTTTCAACCAGTGACGCCACTGCCGAATCAACCATTGACTGGGCGATGGCAATCACATTTGCTGCTGTTGCAAGATCAGGTGCTGAGGTACTCATGAGCCAAAACGCTACAGGGGGGTAGTCGGCTCCGCCTAGGCTCAGACTCGTGGTGTCCGTCTCATTTCCTGCCGCAGATGCGCTGATTGGCGACACCCTGGCTCTCCTTGCCGTCCACAACGGACGCATTGTGTACGAGCACTACGGCTCCGGTGTGACCGCCGACTCCACTTTGATTTCGTGGTCCATGGCAAAAAGCATCACGCACGCCTTAGTAGGCATGGCAGTGGGCGACGGGCTCATGAGTCTTGATGACACGAATCTGTTCCCCGAATGGGAAGGCGACGGCCGGTCAGAAATCTCGCTACGCCACTTGCTTGCCATGAGCAGTGGCTTGGAATGGGTGGAGGATTACGTCGACGGTTCTGTGTCTGATGTCATTGAGATGCTGTTCGGCAATGGTGAGTTCGCAGGTAATCACGCGGCGTTCGCTATCAACAAGCCATTGGAAGCTGCACCCGGCTCGCTGTACAAATATTCGTCGGGCACAACCAACATCATCACGAAATTGTTGGCGCGGGCGTTGGGTGAGAAGCCTGGCGAATCGTCGGCCGTTCAGTCGTTCATGCAATTGAGATTGTTTGGCCCGCTCGGCATGACTTCTGCTGTTGCAAAATGTGATGCGACCGGAAACTTTGTGGGCTCGTCCTACGTGTATGCAACGGCGCGCGACTTTGCGAAGTTCGGTGAGTTGTATCTCAACGATGGTGTGGTGAATGGCCAGCGAATTTTGCCCGAAGGATGGGTTCGTTACGCCGGCGACCTAGTTGGTCATGAAGACGAGATGAATTGGGACTACGGCGCCCACTGGTGGATACCGCCAGGTGACCCTCGCGCCATCGTTGCTCATGGATACCAAGGCCAGATCATTTGGGTGGCACCACATCGCAATCTGGTACTGGTGCGCCTCGGTATTACCGATGCTGAGTTTGGTGATGCGGTACGCAACCAGTTGTTGTCCATTGCCTTGCAGTTTCCTGCACAAGAGGTGGCGGTATGAAAAAGACACGCCGCTTTGGTCGACTCAGTCGCACTTTTCAAATTGTGCTCGGCGGCTTCGTTATTTATTTCTTCGTGCTTCCACTCATTCCGGGATTCCGCAATGCAGTGAACAAATTGCACACAATTGACCCATATCTGTTGGTGGCAGGTCTCGGTTTTCAAGCTCTTGCATTGTTCGCGTATTCGTTGCTCACCAAGGCGGCGCTCGGCGAAGAAGGCGACAAGATCAGTGCTTTGCGTCTGTACCGCATACAACTGAGCACGAAAGCTCTCGGCAACATTGTTCCCGGAGGCAGTGCCGCAAGTTCGGCCTTGGGTTTCCGTCTCATCACCATGTGTGGCATTTCCGGCCCCGATACTGCATTCGCGTTGGCAACAGCAGGTATCGGGTCAGCCGTTGTGCTGAATCTCATCTTGTGGTTCGGTCTCATCGTGTCCATTCCCACTCGCGGCGTTAACGCCGGTTACGGCACTGCCGCCGTGGTGGGCATCATTCTCATGGCGTTTGCCGCATTCTTAATTTTCGGATTAGTAGAGGGACAGGGTCGTTCCGAACGAATGGTGCGCGCCATTGCTCGAAAGCTGCGTTTCGATGAGCATCACGCGGCGGAAGTGCTGTCACACCTTGGTGCGCGCATTGAAGGATTAGCTGCCGACAAGAAGTTGCTCTGGCGCGTTGTCGGATGGGCAACCGCGAACTGGGCGCTTGATGCTGTGTCGCTATGGGTGTTCCTTCGCGCATTCGGCGGAAGTATCGGAGTCGATGGTCTCGTCGTGGCCTTCGGACTCGCCAACGTATTTTCCGTGGTGCCCATTACTCCTGGTGGCCTCGGATTGGTGGAGGGCATTTACATTCCGATGCTCGTGGGTTTCGGGCTCACCAAACCCACCGCCACAGTGGGCGTGTTGTCGTACCGAGTAGCGCAGTACTGGATGCCCATCATGGTGGGCTGGGCGTGTTACTTGTCGTTGCGTGTTGGTCCGTGGGCTGTAGACCGCAAGCACAGGTTGGAGCCATTGCCTCGTCTGGCCACTCTGCAGACTGAACGCGGACTCACCACCGTTGATTGGGTGGAAAAATTCGCGCCGCGTGACCGCACCGGCCAATTCCCAATGCCATCATTCGGGCCAGGAGACCTTGAGTTCAACGACGATACGGATGGTGTGCACAAGCCGAACTAGCGTTGTCGCCTATGACAACTCATGAACGCCCCTTTGGCCGCTGCCTTGAAGATTTCACCCCTGGCGATGTTTTCCGCCACTGGCCCGGCAAGACCATTACGGAATATGACGACCATCTGTTTTGCATGATCACTATGAATCATCACCCATTGCACACCAATGATTGGTTCGCAAAAGAGAGTGTGCAAGGTCGCAATGTGGTTGTCGGCAACTTGGTGTATTCGTTGGTGTTGGGCATGAGCGTTCCTGATGTGAGTGGCGCAGCAATTGCAAACCTCGAAGTGGAGACATTGCAGCACAAGTTCCCAACATTCCATGGCGACACCATCCATGCAGAAACTCGCGTACTTGAAGTTGCCGAGAGCAAGTCAAAGAATGATCGCGGAATCGTCACAGTTGAGACCAAGGGCTTCAACCAAGACGGCAAAGAAGTGTGTTATTTCCGCCGCCGCGTCATGGTGTGGAAGCGTGAATTTGCACCCGAGCGTCGTCGTCCATACGACGGCCAGGACGTGTGGGCCGACTAACTCGTCCTGACCGCATCGCGGTCTCGCTGATCGAATGGGGGAGCGCATCATTGCGTGACCTTCCGTGGCGACGCACCAATGACGCATGGCGTGTGTTGGTGAGCGAAGTCATGCTTCAGCAAACGTCAGTTGCACGTGTGCTTCCGAAATACGAAGCGTTTCTTGACGCGTTTCCCACTCCGCGCGCACTGGCGAATGCTCCATTGGGTGAGGCGTTGCAGTTGTGGTCTGGGTTGGGGTATCCCCGACGTTGTCGCAACCTGCGCGACGCCGCAACGGTGATTGACAAGAAATACAGCGGCGCCATGCCCAGCACGTTGGACGAATTATTGGCCCTACCGGGGATCGGTCAATACACGGCTCGCGCAGTGTTGGCGTTTGCGCATCGTGCCGATGTGGCGGTGGTGGATGTGAATGTGTCGCGAGTGTTGTCTCGTTTGCAGGGCGAGCCCATGAAAGCGCGCGCACTTCAAACATTCGCCGACGAATTGGTGCCCCAAGGACTTGGTTGGGAATGGAACCAAGTAATGATGGATTTCGGTGCGCGTCATTGCACCATTCGCAACCCGAAGTGCAACGAATGTCCGGTGAAGAAGCAGTGCCGATGGGCGGGTGTTGGTGAAGACCCCGCACCAGCATCGTCCGGCGCTAGTAAGCCTCAAGCACGATTCGAAGGTTCTGATCGGCAAGCTCGCGGCAAAGCAATGCGTGCCGTCGGTGCCGGCTCACGTTCTTTCGATGAGGTTGTTGAAGCAATGGGGCTCGCAGAATCCCCACACCGCGCTCGCGGGTTGCTTGATGATTTGGTGAGTGAGGGTTTACTCCGCAACTCACGCGGAATGCTCAGCTTGCCGTAACCCAATCGACGATCAGTTTGTTCACTGTTGCTGGTTGTTCCAATTGCAAGAAGTGACCAACGCCATCCACGATGGACACCGAGGCCCATGGAGAAAATGTCTTCACCGATTCAGCGACTTCAACGCCCATGCATCCGTCTTGCGCACCATGCAAATACAAAGTGGGTTGCGTGAGTTCGCCACCACCCAACGCCTGAATGGCGTCGTAGGCATCGGTGCGTGGCCCGCTGCCGAGAGTTGCGCGGTAATAGCCCAATGCAGCCTGCAGGTTTTCCGGATTGCGCAATGCGTTCTTGCAGTTTTCGGCATCGGTCGCCCCATCAAAACCAGGCGACCAGTCGTTCCACAACATGTCGATATAGGCAAGGTCATTCGCCGGCACCACCATGTTGGCAAGTGGTACTTGGAAGAAGAACATGTACCAACTGCGCTTTAGCTGGGTCGGATTGGTGGCAAATGCCATGCCCACTGCGGGCCCAGGGGGCACCGACATACCGACAACTCGTCGCCATCTCTCGGGTGCGCTTGCGGCCGCACCATAGGTGGCGGGCGCGCCCCAGTCATGGCCGATGATGACAGCGTTGGAGTCTCCGCCTAACGCTTCGTGCAATGCATTGGCGTCGGCTGACAACGCGCCTGTTTGATACATGCCGTCGGCGGGGATAGACGTTGGTGCGTATCCGCGCATGAAAGGTGCCACAGCGCGAAAGCCAGCAGCTGCAAGTTCTGGGAGCAAATGGCGCCACGTGTGCGCTGAGTCGGGAAATCCGTGAAGACACAATGCCAACGGGCCGGTGCCACATTCAAGGTAAGAGAAGTTCACTCCGTTGGCGGTGACTGTGCCTGTGGTGATTTCAAAAGTCATGGCTGAACCGTAGTCGTAATGACTGCGACAGGCGTCACTCACTCGGGCATTTACTTCACGTGTATTTGTTCGTAGCGTGTCGCAAATGGGGGAAAAGCCAGTGATGCAAGTGACCTTTCACGGCGTGCGCGGATCAACACCGTGTCATGGACCTCTCACGGCCAAGTACGGCGGTAACACCGCGTGCGTATCCATTGCAGTAGAGGGCCAACGTCCGCTTCTTCTCGATCTTGGAACAGGTCTTCGTTATTTCGGTCAGGCATACAAAGCGAAGTCGAATGACCCCATCGATGCAGTGGCACTTGTAACTCACATGCACTGGGATCACATTCAAGGTCTTCCATTTTTCTCGCCCATTATTCGCGACGGCGCTCGCCTTGAAATTTATGGACCAAAGCAAAATGATGGTCGTTCATTTTTTGAAGCAGTAAGTGGCGCTATCCGCCAGCCAACGTTCCCTGTTGAGTTGCACGACCTTCGCGGCAAGTTCGAATTCCACGATGTGGAAAATGATTCATTCATGGTCGATGACTTTCACGTCACGTCACGTTCGGTGCCGCACAATGGACCAACCGTGGGGTACCGCATCGAAATTGGCGGTGTGAGCGTGGCCTATATCTCTGACCACCAGCAGCCCCTTGATGGCTCGTTCGCACTTCCCGAAGGCGTTCGTGAATTGGCCGAAGAGGTGGACTTACTGATTCATGACTCTCAGTTCACCGCCGAAGAATTCGCGTTGAAAGCCAATTGGGGTCACTGCACCGCCGACTTCGCCACTCAAATAGCCGTGGCGTGTCGCGCCAAGCGCATCGCTCTGTTTCATCACGACCCTGACCGCACCGACGCAGAACTGGATGCCACTCCATTGTGTCAATCGGTCACAGGAACACACGTATTTATTGCACAAGAGGGTGCAACAGTTTCGCTCTGACCCGTGCGGTCTACTGTGGTGATGTGACCGCAGCATTTGATTCCGCATACTTTCGTTCCGTCCTTGGCCATGTGCCCACCTCGGTAGTGGTGGTGACGGGAGTTGATAAAGGCGGCAAACCTTTTGGCATCACCATTGGTTCGTTCGCTTCTGTGTCATTAGATCCACCACTCGTGGGTTTCTTCCCCGGACTGCAGTCTCGTTCTTGGGCATCTATTCGTGAGTCGGGTCGATTTGCTGTGAACGTTCTGGCAGGTAACCAAGATGAATTGTGTTGGCGTTTTGCCAAAGAGGGCGATGACAAGTTTGAAGGCGTGAACTTCACGTTGTCTGAAGGTGGAAATCCCGTGTTGCCCGATGTGATTGCGCTGATTGATTGCGTCATAGATTCCGAAACACAGGCGGGGGATCATTCGTTCGTAGTCGGGCGTGTTGAGGCACTCGAACATATTGATGACGCCACAGACGCCATGATTTTCTTTCGCGGCAAAGTCAATAGCGTCACGTACAAGGGGTAGTTATCGTGCTCGCCCGTGCGTGTGCGGCCATTGTGGGCGCTGTGCTTGCTTACGCTGGCGCTAACAAAGTCACCGCATGGAAACAATGGATGAATGACGCTCGTCGTCAACGAGTGCCTCAACCAATTGCCTACCTATTGCCTGTGCTTGAACTTGTATTGGGTGCCGCACTGATGGTGTTGAAGCCAGCACCAACCGTGTTGGGACTTTCTACGTTGGTGTTGTTGATTTTTACTGTGTATCTGAGCGCCCAAGTGATGGGTAAGTCTCAAATACCGTGTGCATGTTTCGGAGCTCGTACTACGCGTCCGCCATCGTGGAAAGATGTTGCACGCAACATTGTGCTCATTGCGCTGTTATTTATCTCTGCGCTTGCAAGCGCGTGAACATCACTGCACACTACGAATCGCAAATGTGAGAGTTCTGGCCTCGTCTCGCCATTGCTCGTATCGTCCAGACGGACCGCCGTGTCCTGCTCCCATTTCGCAATGAAACAAGACGTGAGTGTTGGGCGAAACATGACGCAACTTGGCCACCCACTTTGCTGGTTCGTGATAACTCACGCGTGGGTCATTGACGCCGGCCGTTACGTATAAACGTGGATATTGCACGTTGCGAGTGTTGTCATAGGGGGAGTAGCTCTCCATGTACGTGGCGTACGGCTCAGTACGAGGATCGCCCCATTCCTCCCATTCGGTCACGGTGAGAGGTAGCGACGGGTCACTCATGGTGGATACCACGTCAACGAATGGCACTTCTGCAATTGCGCCAGCGAATCGTTCTGGGGCAATTGTGATGCACGCACCCACCAACAAGCCACCCGCACTGCCGCCACGCATGACCAACTTGTTGCCATCGCACATTCCGGTGGATACCAAATGGTCGGCGCAGGCAATGGTGTCAGTGAACGTGTTGCGCTTGTTCAAAAACTTGCCATCGAGATACCACTGACGTCCCATTTCGCCGCCGCCTCGTGGATGAGCAAGAGCCCACACCCATCCGCGATCAAGCAAGCTGAGTCGACCTGCAGAGAACCAAGGAGCAATTGAAATTTCGTAGGAGCCATATGCGTACACCAAACCAGGTGCAGTGCCATTGAGTGGGGTGTTCTTGTGACGCACCGTGTCGAGCGGTACTCGAGTGCCGTCGGGTGCTGTGGCCCATATGCGTTCAGAAACGTAATTTGACAGGTCACAGTTGGGCGTTGCTATCTGCTTCAACGTGATGAGCTCTTTGGTGAACACGTTGTATTGCGCGGTCACGCCAGGTGTGGTGAGCGATTGGTATGAAAGGCGAATGGTGGCCGTGTCGTAGTCAGGATTTGCATCGACCTCGGCTTCGTGAGGTTCATTGCGAATATCAATGGCTTGCGTTGAGCCATCGCGGGTCACAATTGAGATGACTTGTTGTGCATTTTCCCAACGTTGCATCACGGCAAAATCTTTGAAGCAATCAAATTGAACTATTCGTTGTCCTGCAACATGCGGTAAGAAATCGGTCCATTCAGATGGAGCATTCACCGGCGCCGTGACGACTTTGAAATCAAGTGCATCGATATTTGTAGTGATGACAAATCGGTCACCCCAGTGGTCGACTTGATATTCCACATTCTCTTGTCGTGGCGCAATGGATAGTGGTTCGTTGGTGGGCTGTGTTGCGTCTATCACCCAGGCCTCAGAACTGGTCTTGCTACCGGCCTCAATCACAATCCACTCGCCAGAACGAGTGGCTCCTACGCCCACAAAGAATCGTTCGTCAGTTTCTTCGTGTACAAGAATGTCGGCAGAACTCGGCGTACCCATCTTGTGTCGCCACACTTGCCACGGACGCATTTGTTCATCAGGCATGACGTAGAAGACCCATTCGTCGTCTGCAGACCACGCGACATTTCCGTAAGTGGAGTTCTCAATTGTGTCGGGAAGATCGCGACCAGTGGTGAGGTCTCGAAAGCGGATGGTGTAGTACTCGCCACCATCAATGTCGTAAGACCAGGCCAACATATTTGAGTTGTTCGAAACATCAAACGCACTGACCGCGAAGTATTCGTGCTGTGCGGCTTCAATATTTTCATCGAGCAAAATGTGTTGCTGGGCCGTGTCAGCGGACGGACCGCGGGTATGGATGGCGTATGACTTGCCGGTTTCTGTGCGCGACGAGTACCACCAGCCACGGTGGAGTACGGGATATGACGAATCATCTTCGTTGATGCGCGATTTGATTTCTTGAAAGACCTCTTCGACCTCGGTGTGATGGGCGTCAAACCACGCTGCCGAATAGACGTTCTCTTCTCGCAAGTAGGCCAAAGTCTCGGGATTGTCGCGTTCGATGAGCCACGCATAGGGATCTTCCACTGGTCCCGTGGGGCGTTGCCACACGTGTTGGCGCCGAGGTGCGAGGGGAGCGTCGCTTGTCATACTGGTGAAGGTTAGGGGCGCGCCGATACCGTAAGGGGCGTGCGCGTGTGGATTGACCAAGATCTCTGCACCGGTGACGGACTATGCGTCGACCATTGCCCCGATGTGTTTGTGCAACTCGAAGATGGCATCGCATATGTTGCAGAAAATGGCCAAGTGTTGAATGACCCAGGTGGGTCTGGCTCATTAGCGGAAGTTAACGACCGTGATTTGGCCTCAGTAGTACAAGCGGCAGAGGTGTGTCCAGGTGAATGCATCTTTTTGGAAAATTAGGTACTTTCGGCTCTCGCTAAATAATGAGTGAAAGAGTCTCACTAAAAAACTCGGTACTTTCATTTCATAAAAAAATGAATTCCTATTCCCTCAAATGACAGACCCCTGGCATATGGTGAATAACCATGTCCCCACGCAAGAACTTCGATCATCTGGATAATCCGCTTGCGGATGCTCTTATTCAGATGGGTGAATGGTGGACGCCGCTTATCTTGTGGTCAATCGACGAGGGCAATCTTCGCTTTGAAACAATTCAGGCATCGCTCGGAATTGCGCGCAATATTCTCACCGATCGCCTCAAAACGTTGGTGCACCACGGCATTCTTGAAAAGCAGCAATACAGCACGAAGCCAAAGCGTTTTGAGTATCACCTCACGCAAAAAGGTCTCGAGCTCATCCCTATTGGCGCCGCCATGCGCGCTTGGGGTCAAAAGTATCCACCTCGCCGCGCTTAGTCATGACTGTTCGCACCGTTGTTGGCGCTGACGATGACGGCAGCAGTCGGTTTATTGACACTTGGGGCGCGCGTATCCTTACGTTTATGGACAGCGGCGCCGACATGGGTGACAAGTGGTTCACGTTTGAAGAAATGCAACGTGAACTTGGCATCGCGCGCAACATACTCACCGATCGCCTGAAGACATTGGTGGCAAATAGTCACGTTGAAAAAGACAAGTTCAATGAGTTTCCACCGCGCTTTCGTTATCGACTTGTGAAGAAGGACTGATATGCGGAAAAGTTTCTTGGTCATTCCGGCCTTGGCCATTGCAGTGTCGGTGGGGTGCGCCAGTGTTTCTGGAGCGCAATCAAGTGCGCCCACGAAAAAGTCGCCCACCACAACGGTTGCCAAAAAGAAGAAAAAAGCAACAACCACCACAACAATCGTGAAGGGCGCAACAAGCCCCACCATTCTCGATGTGCTCGGAACAATTCAGGTCATGAACGAACATCCGCAGGGATACGCGCGTTCTTTGTTTAAACATTGGGTCGATGCAGATGGTGACGGTTGCGATACGCGCGAAGAAGTGTTGATTGCAGAATCAATCACGAAACCACAGGTTGATGCGTATGGATGCAAAGTGGTTGAAGGCGACTGGTTCTCGCCATACGAAGGCGGTACCTACACGCAGCCAGGCGATCTTGATATCGACCACATGGTTCCTTTGAAAGAAGCGTGGGATTCTGGCGCATGGAACTGGACCGCAACTCAACGTCAGGCCTACGCAAATGATCTCAGTGATCCGCGACCACTGATTGCTGTACTCAACTCGCAAAACCGATCAAAGAGCGACAAGGACCCTTCGAACTGGATTCCTCCACAAGCGTCGTATACATGCACGTACCTGGCTAACTGGGTGGCCATCAAGGCTCACTGGAATCTCTCCATGGACCAAAGCGAATATGGCCGTATTCGCAACCTGTCCACCAAGTCGTGCTCAACGACCACCATTGCCCCCTGGGGTTCTGCGACTGCGGCAGGTGGCTCTTCGCCTGCGCCGTCGGTTGCCACAACTCTCGCAAGCTCGAACGTCGTGACAACCGCGGCTCCGTCGAGCGCCTCGTCCGGCGGCTCTTCAGGGGGTGGGGTCAGGCAGGTGACGCCAGTGAGGTGCAAAGCGGCCGAATTTGGCCAAACTGGCCAGTACCAGGGGATTCCGTACGTGTGCTCCAACACTCGCCAAAACGGCCAGCCCTACGCCACTGGCTATTACTTCTGGCGTCCGGCCTAACCAGAGTGGGGTCGGGGGTATTCCCCGATAGCCTCGTCTCCTATGTCGAAGAAGACCAAGAAGCGCAAGGCGCGCATGCGCCGCTCAAAGGCCAACCACGGCAAGCGTCCAAACATGGGTCGCGGCTGAGCCAAACCCCATATGAGCCGTCTCGTTTCATTGCATGCGGGCGGTACGCGTGAACCCTGGCAATCGCTAGGACTTTCATTCACGGGTGATGCTTGTTTATTGGCCGATGTTGAACTCATCGTCCATGGCTCCACCCCTGGACTCCATGGCTGGACCATCGAGTTGAACTCTCATGCCTCTCCTCACACGCACTTAGAGATCGATGGCATCCCCACCACCATTGTTTCTGCAGCGCCTGCACAACCCACGCAGTCTCGCATCGGTCATCAAAAAATTGTTGGCCTC
>CAYSPE010000046.1:0-13737 GCA_964432845.1 uncultured Bifidobacterium sp. | reverse complement strand
TGCACTCTTGACCTGGCACCATGCCAGCAGAGAGCGACACGCCAGGACCAATCAAAGTGTCGTTGCCGATTTCAATGTATTGCTCATTGAAAATTGTGTTGGGTTTCCACATGATGAGACTTCGCTCTCCAAAGCTCTTGAATCGATGCGCCCGATCATCCCGTGGCCCAATAGATGCCCTAAAGGAAATCCACTTTTCCCATCTGACATACGCGTTGGCAAGCCATTGAGAAATCATGCTCAGACGCTACTCATTGGTAGGCAATTGGGCGACATTCGTCACCGTGGAAGGAGTGCCTGTTGACCGACAGAGCCGTAGCCTGACACTTCCCAACTGGGTTCTTTATGACGAACACATCACGCCCCAAAATGACCGTGCCAAAGCTTGCGGAACGCAAGTCAGACCGTATCCCCTTGTCGATGGTCACCGCATATGACGCTACTTTCGCCTCGATCGTTGACGCAGGTGGTGTCGATCTCATCTTGGTGGGTGACTCCGTAGCAACAGTTCTTCAGGGACAAAGGAACACGCTCGGTGTGAGCATGGACGAGATGACGTATCACGTGAAGCTCGTGGCAGCCGCACAACCCAAGGCACTCATTGTGGGCGACATGCCATTTGGTTCTTACCAATCGTCCTCTGTTGATGCCGTTGACAATGCCGTACGTCTCGTGAAGGCGGGAGCAGAAATAGTGAAGTTGGAAGGCGGAATCTACGTGCAGGATTCCATCGCTGCAATTGCGAACGCCGACATACCTGTGATGGGCCACATTGGCCTCACACCTCAGAGCTACCACCGAATGGGCGGAAACAAGATCCAGGGACGCGCATCCGGACATGAGGCCGGAGGACGTGAACGTCTCCTTGCTGACGCATTAGCAGTACAGGATGCTGGGGCGTGTGCGTTGGTGATTGAAGGTGTGCCTGCGGAATTGGCCGCGGAATTAACCAACAACCTTTCCATACCCACCATCGGAATTGGTGCAGGAATTGGCTGCGATGGTCAAGTGTTGGTCCTCCACGATTTGCTTGGTCTCAGCAGCAGAACATTTACATTTGCAAAGGCTTATGCAAATCTTCGACAGGTCGCAGAAGAAGCCATTGCTACTTATGTGAGTGAAGTGACCAGTCGCCAATGGCCCGATGAGGAACACAGTTTTCACTGACATGTTCGTCTTGCGCACACCTGCAGAGATGCGCGCGTGGTCTCGGACCCAGCGACATCAAAATCTGACCATTGGATTTGTGCCCACTATGGGAGCACTCCATGAAGGCCATGCTGAATTGATACGGCAATCAAGCCGAAACAACCAAGTCACCGTCGCTTCGATATTTGTGAACCCGGCACAGTTCAACGTGCAGGCAGATTTCGACAAATATCCCCGCACATTTGAGCGCGATGTTGAAATCGCACAAGCCAATGGTGCCGTTGCTATTTACGCTCCGTCTGCAGAGGCAATGTATCCCGAGGGATTCCGCACGTATGTTGAACCTGGACGCGCTTCTGACCCAATGGAAGGAGAGGGTCGTCCGGGGCACTTTCGAGGCGTCGCTACTGTGGTGGTGAAACTCCTTAACGCAGTGACTCCCGACCGCGCGTACTTTGGCCAAAAGGACTTTCAACAGTTGGCCGTTGTGAATGAAACTGTCAAGGCGCTTGACATGGATGTGCAAATAGTGGGCATCCCCACCGTGCGAGAGCCGGACGGATTAGCACTTTCAAGTCGAAACGTACGACTTACAACCCAAGCGCGAAGCGAAGCTCCGACCATTTACAAGGCTCTCATTGCAGCGAAAGATGCTTATGCAAACGGTGAAAGGTCTAGGGAAAATCTAGAGGCTGTGGCACGCGATGTATTGTCGCGTTCTTCTATGTGCAGAGTTGAATATGTAACAGAATGCGATGCAGTCACACTTGAGAGCAAACCCGTTGCAGCAATTAACTCCCTTATGTGTGTCGCATGTTGGTACGACGATGTGCGTCTCATAGACAATATTCAATTGTCTTAATTCTTAACGGTGAAGTTGTGGATCGTTTTGGTTCACTCGAAGACGGACTGTATAAGCGCTGTCGCCAGACAGCACACCCCCGCGAGCGAAAAGTCGACCTGTCTGCCAATTACTTAAACCAAGTTCTGGTCTCAAGAGTGCGAACTGTCCGTCAACCCATCGAGTGAAACCATTGCCAACAAATGGCGCATTGCATTCAGACCACACGCGATGTTGCTCTTCATCGCTCTGGCTGATCGCACTCACAACGAATTGTGGACTGTAGGTGTTAAACAATTGAATTGAATGGGACAAGCTTTTGGTTAACACAATGAAAAACTCAGGATTTTCCTCCCACTCAAATTCATGTGAGAGATCTGATTCCGATGAAATTGAAGTTTGGCTTTCCAGTTGTTCGCCTTCTGGACGAACAACTGTGATGGTGCCCTGATCATCTATGAACTCTTCTGCCCCATTGACACAATGAAACAGTGGTTTTGTATTGCGTTTCGCAGCGGCGGACGTTGCAGCCTGCACCACGAGTGGCACTGCAACGTGTGCCTGTGACTCGGGAATGCAGACGGCGTTTACGGTGTTGCAGACCTTTCGGTCAAGACTGTGCTCCACATATTGCATTAGCTGAGATGAGTCGAAATGCTCTCCTACCAGCATCCACGCTCCACCAGTACCGTGAAGACTGGTGGGGACGCCAGATTGTTGCGCAATTGAGCCAAGTTCGGCGACTGCGGCACCACTTCCGCGAGCAACCGCTAAGGACAGTTTTCGATTTGAGAACAGTCGCCACCCAGCTGCATGTTCACGAGACGAAATTAATTTGACGGCATCAACGGGAAGTCCTGCGCTGACAAGCGCCGGCACCACGACATACTGCATGATTGCTTCAGCAGTTCGAAGCGCGTCACTGCCAATTCGAAAAACAACGGAGTTGCCGCTTTTGAGCACGCCCGTTGCATCGGCAAAGACGTTGGGGCGCCCTTCAAAAACAAATCCGATTACTCCGAGAGGCGAACGCCATTGTTCGACCGTCCAGCCCTTATGTACAACTTCGTCAATTTTTGACTCTGGTTGCATGTCTGTTGCGCGCCACAGACGAAATGCTTCGACCATGTCGACTCTCATCTTTGGTGACAGTGCTAAACGCGTGGTGGAGCGTCCTCGCTTTTTGGCATCGTCAACATCGATGGCATTGGCCTCGGCGATGGGATCAAAATTTTCATCGGACTCCAACAGTTGCGCTGCCTTTTCAAAGAATCTGTTGATCTGTTCCACGTTGCACTGTGCAAGTGCGTGAAACGCCGACATTGCGGCATCAACTGAGCTATCCACGAGTAGTTGAACGTCGCGTGGAATCCGTTTGAGTGATTGGGTTGACGCGATGGCGAGTACTTCATCACCGTCTTGAAGACTCGAGTGGAATTCTGGTGTCATTTCCAAGATCTGGTTCCCCACCACGAAGCGATCACCGACTTGAAAGCCCTTGGACATGTTCATTGCTCTATTCTGCTACCCGTGAGCACAACCGATACCAATCCTGTCTATTTTCGCCAATTGTTGAGCGGCCAAGATTTCGGCGCAGACAATATGGTCGCACGGCAAATGGTGAATTTTGCATACCTCCTGGGTGATCGAGCCACAGGTGAGTGCGTCATCGTTGACCCTGCATATGCGGTCAACGAAATAGTCGCCATTGCTCAAGCTGACGGAATGAAAGTAACCGGAGTGTTGGCCAGCCATTATCACGCCGACCATGTGGGTGGAAACATGATGGGTCACACCATCGAAGGTGTCGCCGAACTCTTGGAGACCCATCAGGTGCCCATCCATGTGAACAAGCATGAAGCGCCATGGGTCATGAAAACCACAGGACTATCAGACAAAGAATTGGTGCTTCACGAAGCAGGTGATGTGATCATGGTGGGGAATCTTCCTATTACGTGTATTCACACTCCAGGGCACACGCCTGGTAGCCAATGCTTCCTTACCGCTGGATGTTTGGTCTCGGGCGACACATTGTTTCTTGAAGGCTGTGGAAGGACGGACCTCCCAGGTTCTGATGTTGAAAAGATGTACGAAAGCCTCTCCACTCTCGCTTCTCTTCCCGACGAAACAATCGTTCTTCCTGGTCACAGGTATTCAGAAGCTCCTGCCGGAAGGATGGCCGAGGTGAAGGAATACAACTACGTCTTCAAACCACGTTCCAAAGAGCAGTGGCTCATGATGTTTGGGCACTAGTTACAAGAGTGCCTTGAGAAGCAAACTCGCTCCTGAAAGAACAAGCATGATGAGCACGAGTTGTCGAAAGAAGTCTGCGCTGACCCGTGGACGTAAGTGATAGCCAATTCGCAACGCCACAAGCAGCGCCGGAATAGCGAATAGTGCGCCCACGAGACTGTTGAGGGAAACCTTGCCCGTAGACAGGAAAAAGGCGATGGCACCGATGTTGGCGAAGGAAAAAATGGTGTTGATGGTAGATCTAAACACTTCGGGGCTTAGCCGGCGGGCTTGCAGCACAAACACCAAGGGCGGTCCATTTGTTGACGTTGATGTAGCAAGCACCCCGCTGAAAATTCCGAGTACCCAGTCCCAATGGTGCCGATCATCATTCAAAGTGAAGCCACGGGAGAGAACAACGGCAGCCAGTATGACCACTACTCCGAGCGTGATGCGAAGAGCGGAGTCGGAGGTCACTAAGAACACAAGCAGCCCTAATGGCATCCCGAGATATGAGGCCGTTGTTAATCGCTTCACTGCGGGACGATCTATGTGTTCGTGGTCCAATATGGCCTGAGTAGTAGTCGACACAGCTCCGATGAGTGTGGAAATAATCACCGCGTCTCGCGGTGGGAGACTCAACTGCATCATGGGTACGGCCAGCAATCCAAAACCGAATCCGGCTAACGACTGGGCGAACGCGGCGATTCCGACACAGGCAATCACCCACAAAATATTCGCAAAACTCACGGCGCATCACCCTAGGCAGAATCACCCTCTCAATGGGCGATGGAGCCAGATGAGGGGTCATGAGGGTCAATAAAACAGGGATATCCCCTTTACATTTCGTACACTTTGCCAATGGCGCTTACATCCCCCATCCCCCACCTGAGAGTGGATGGCCAGAGATTGCTGTCCCGCATCATGGACCTCGCGACGATCTCACCCATAGAGGGAGGCGGCAACAGCAGGCTCGCACTCACCGACGACGACAAAGCTGGTCGAGACCTTGTCGTGGAATGGATGAAAGCGTTGAACCTTTCCATCACCATTGACGTAGTGGGCAATGTTGTCGGTACGTGGAATGTCGGTACTGGTGCGCCCGTCATGACCGGGTCTCATATCGACACAGTTCGCACCGGCGGCAAGTACGACGGAAATTTGGGAGTGTTGGCTGGTCTTGAAGTGATTCAGACAATTCAAGAATCTGGACACTTATCTTCTCGACCCATCGCGGTTGCATTTTTCACCAACGAAGAGGGCGCACGCTTTGCACCCGACATGTTTGGGTCCCTGGCATATGTCGGTGGTCTTCCCGTGGAAGAGGCATTAGACACCATCGGCATCGACGGAGCCAGAGTTGCGGACGAGTTGGAAAGGATCGGCTACAACGGGGCCACGCCGTGTCCGGGTCTAGCACCTTCATCATTTGTTGAGTTTCATATCGAGCAAGGTCCCGTCCTGGAGCAAGAAGGCATCACCATTGGTGCCGTCACGGGAGTGCAAGGCATCAGTTGGCAAGAGATCACTATTGATGGCCAGTCGAACCATGCCGGCACTACGCCAATGAATTTGCGACATGACCCTGGTTATGTTGCGGCTGCGATCTCAGTTTTTGTGCGTGATCTCACCCGTCGATACGGCGGACATCAGGTTGGCACCGTCGGCAAGATCGACCTTCATCCCAACCTCATCAACGTTGTCCCCGCTCGGGCCGTGATGACGGTTGATGTTCGCAATACGGACGAGGTCTTGTTGCAACAAGCTGAAAAAGAGATCCTCGAATATCTACGCCATCTCGAAAGTGAAGAAGGCGTGTCAATCACAACGCGTCAACTGGCTCGATTCGAACCAGTGTCCTTTGACGAAGAAATGATCTCGTTGGTGGAAGACATTGCAAGGTCACACGGACACCCAGTTCGTCGTATGCCAAGCGGTGCTGGACATGATGCTCAAATGTTGGCGCGCGTGTGCCCCACTTCGATGATTTTTGTGCCCAGCGTGAAGGGCATTAGCCATAATCCGGCCGAACATACCGACCCGGAAGACATCGTGAGCGGAGCGAATGTGCTCCTACAAACAATTCTTGCACTCTCTGAAAAGAAAGACGCTTAAACATGACACGAAACATCACCATTGGCGCGGCACAGCTTGGACCAATACAAAAAGAACACACGCGGGAACAAGTGGTGCAACGTCTTATCTCACTGCTCCGACAGGCGGCAGGAGCCGGATGCGATGTGGTGGTTTTCCCCGAATTGGCGCTCACCACTTTTTTCCCTCGTTGGTTTGTTGATGACATCAGCACTGCCGATCATTGGTACGAAACATCGATGCCTTCTCCAGTCACCCAACCATTGTTTGACGAAGCCAAGAAATTGGGCATTGGTTTCTGCCTGGGATACGCAGAGCTCACTGACGATGGACATCGATTCAATACCCAAGTTCTTGTTGAGAAAGATGGCTCAATTGTTGCCAAATATCGGAAGGTTCATATCCCCGGGCATGAACATCATGAGCCAGACCGACCATTCCAACATGCAGAGCGTTATTACTTCGAACCCTCGAACGAGGGCTTCGGCGTATGGAGCGCTTTTGGTGCTCGGGTCGGCATGATGATTTGTAATGACCGTCGCTGGCCCGAGACATACAGAGTGATGGGGCTGCAAGGCGTAGAACTCATCCTGTGCGGATACAACACGCCCATTCACTACGTTCCCGACCCAAGCCAAGACATTCTGCAGGGATTTCATAATGCACTCGTGATGCAGTCTGGCGCTTACCAAAACGGCACCTGGGTCGTCGGTGTTGCAAAAGGTGGCGTAGAAGAAGGTGTCGACTCATTAGGGCAGAGCATGATCGTTGCGCCTTCGGGTCAAATAGTTGCACAGGCCCTCACAACGGATGACGAATTGATTGTTGCGCACTGTGACATGGATTGGTGCAAGCGCTATACCGGAACTTTGTTTGATTTCGATCGGTACCGCCGACCCGAGGTGTACGGTCGAATCACAAGCCAACGCGGAGTTGTGACGGAGTAATTGATGTCCTTTCAGACTCACGGAATGGTGTGTGCACATCACCATCTGTATTCCTCTCTAGCGAGGGGGATGCCAGCACCACCCAATACTCCGCACTCATTCATTTCAATCTTGGAAAATGTATGGTGGCGTCTAGACGCAGCACTTGACCTAGACATGATTTATTGGTCTGCAGCACTTGGTGCTGCAGAGGCGTTGTGTAATGGCACCACCGCAATCATCGACCACCATGAGTCTCCGATGGCTATTGAAGGCAGCCTCGATGCCATCCGGTCTGCCTGCGACATGATCGGCGTTCGATCTAACCTGAGTTATGGCGTCACCGACAGATGGGTAGACGACAGTTTGTCCTCACATGTTTTCCCTTCTGCAGGGATGACAGATGCCGCCAAACGAGGCCTAGAGGAAAACATTAGGTTCATAAAATCTGGCGGCAATGGAATGCTCGGAGTTCATGCTGCCTTCACTTGCTCTACCGAAACGCTCGAGACTGTTGCTGGTGCTGCCGAGGATCTGAACGTGGGTGTACACATTCATGTCGCCGAAGGCGAGAACGACAAAGACGCCGGAGCGCGACTAGAGCACCTATCGAAGGACAATTGGCTCGTAGTCCACGCAATTCATCTCGATCGCCCTCTGAGGGGCACTCTTGTACATAATCCTCGTTCAAACATGAACAATGCAGTCGGATATGCAGCACCAACACAATGGAAGAACAAAGTTGTCTTAGGCACTGACGGAATTGGTGCTGACATGTTGGAAGAAGCACGGCTTGCCTATGTGCGGCTCAGAGAATTCAATGTCACTGAGACCCCGGAAACTGTGTGGAACTGGATCAACAATGCCGAAGCATTATTTCCAGAAGTACGCGACGACTTGGTCGAGTGGTCGTATGACCATGTTGAAAGCCCGTGGCACACAGCATTCACCCCCGGCGTTCGTTGCAATACCGTCACCATCAATGGCAAGAAAGTGATTGACAACGGCATACCGACGTCGTTTGACATCGCCGAAGTACGTGCAAAAGCCGCAGAGGCTTCAACGCGCCTTCATAAGAAACTTGAAGTATAGAAAACGAGAAATTATGACCGTTCTTCAACCAACTACCATCACAGAGGCAACGTCTTTGCTCGCTTCAATACCGGAGGCTCTCGTGCTTTCTGGAGGAACTGACCTGATGGTTGAAATCAATTTCAACCACAGAAAGCCAGAACATGTCATCGCACTGCGCAAAGTTGACGAATTGCGAACGTGGTCAATCAACAACGAATCCCAAACAGTGTTTGTGGGCGCCGGTGTTCCCTATCGGGAAATGGAACAAGGACCACTTCGTGACGTTATTCCAGCGTTGGCAGCTGCTGCACGAACGGTTGGATCTCCACAAATTCGAGCAGCGGGCACATTGGGTGGAAATTTGGGAACGTGTTCTCCAGCGGGCGACTCATTGCCAGTGCTGAGCGCTCTCGACGCTCGTGTTCATTTGGCATCAATAGAGGGCGAGCGAATTGTGCCATTTGCGGAATTCATGGTTGGCCCTAAGCGCAACAGCAAGAACTCTGGCGAAATTATCACTGGCGTCACGTTGCCCATTGCAAATGGATGGCAGGGCTATTCAAAAGTCGGTGTCCGAAATGCCATGGTTATTTCGGTTGCCTCGGCATGTCTGGCTCGACAGGACGACACAATTCGACTTGCACTCGGTTCGGTTGGCCCCACCATCATTCGATGCACGGAGGCCGAGACGATGATCAATACAGTCATTACAAACGGCGGAACCATAACGCCTGATGTAGCAAGAGAGTTCGGACTTCTTGCCTCTAGCGAATCGCGACCGATTGACGACCACCGATCCACCGCCGAATACCGTCGCCACGCAATATCCGTTCTCGCACAACGCTTAGTTCTAAGGAGTGCTGCATCATGAGTGCAAATGAGTTCTACGATCTCAAAGTAAATGGCGTCATTCACCAGGTGAAAGACGCGTGGATTGGCGAAAGTTTGTTGTATGTGCTTCGCGAACGTCTTGGTTTGGCGGGCGCCAAAGGGGCGTGCGAACAAGGTGAGTGCGGCAGTTGCACCGTGTATGTAGACGGTAGTGCCGTGTGTAGTTGCCTCGTTATGGCGGCATCGGTGTCAGGCTCAGATATAGCCACAGTTGAGGGGCTATCACCAGATGGTTCACTCACAGACGTACAGCAGGCTTTCATTGACGAAGGCGCTGTGCAGTGCGGATTCTGCACGCCTGGTCTTGTTATGGCTGTACATCATCTTTTGGACGAGATTCCCGAGCCAAGTGAAGTGCAAGTCAAAGAGGCCCTTTCTGGAAATATCTGTCGATGCACCGGCTACGGACGAATATTCGCGGCAGTCGACACAGCCGTCCACCGCCGCAAGGAGCAGAATTCATGAGCGCCATCAAGACTCGCCGCGACGTGTTAGGAACGTCCGCAAAACGCCCTGATGGCCCCGCAAAGGTCAAGGGTGAATTCGATTTCACCTCCGATTTAAACGCAGACAACATGTTGTGGGGAGCAACCCTTCGCTCCCCTCACCCTTACGCACGAATCGTTCGCTTTGATGCTTCAGCAGCCCTTGCCATTAATGGTGTCGAAGCCGTCATCACCGCTGATGACGTACCTGGTCAATTGACCTATGGATTGATCAGTTCTGACCAACCCGTCTTTGCGCGAGAATACGTTCGCTACATGGGTGAACCAGTGGCTGCCGTTGCAGCCGACCATCCGGAAACGTGCCGTCGTGCGCTTGCAGCAATTGTTGTGGAGTACGAGGTGCTCACACCGCTCACCAATCCCGAATTGTGTCTCGACAGTGCTGTTGCGCCTATTCATCCCGATGGGAACGTGATTCGTCGGCAAAAGATTGTTTCGGGCGACGTCACCGCAACCGGTCCGATTGTGGTGGAAGGCGATTACACCATAGGCATGCAAGATCAAGCGTTTCTCGGAACAGAATCGGCCCTTGCAATCCCTGACGGCGATAGGTCTGGAGTAGAAGTCTTCGTAGCCACACAGTGGTTGCACGAGGACCAAAAGCAGATGGCTGCGTGTCTAGGACTACCGATTGACAAGGTTCGTCTCACATTGGGCGGTGTCGGGGGCGCATTCGGTGCTCGTGAAGACATCAGCTTGCAGGTACATACCGCGTTACTCGCTCTCCACGTGGGTCGCCCCATAAAGATGCAGTACGGTCGCGAAGAATCTTTCTTTGGTCACGTTCATCGCCACCCTGCGCGCGTATGGATGCGTCATCACGCCACTGCAGAAGGAAAGATTGTCAAAATTGAAGCTCGTTTTCTCTTTGACGGCGGAGCATATGCATCAACGTCATCAGCAGTTCTTATTAATGGCATTACCCACACGCAAGGACCGTACAAGTGCGAGAACGCTGTCGTTGACGGCTTCGCAGTGCGCACCAACAATCCTCCGTGTGGAGCCATGCGAGGATTCGGAGTCGTCCAAGCATGCTTCGCTCATGAAGGCCAAATGGACAAAATTGCCCGCGCCGCAGGCATCTCCGATGTACAAGTTCGCCTCATCAACGCAATGGAAACTGGTGACCAACTGATTACCGGGCAACGAGTCGAGAGTGTTGCACCGGTTGCGCGTTGTATAAAAGAAACCGACGCATTGCCTCTCCCCGCGCCGCTTGCACCGAATGCGCATGAACTCGAGCTTCCGGGCGGTTCGGGACTCACGGCCCAATCTCACAACATCGTGCGCGGAATTGGTTGGGGCGTCAGTATCAAGAACATCATGTACAGCGAAGGTTTTGACGATTACTCCACCGCACGCTGCACAGTGGTTGACGGCAAGGTGACTTTAAAATTTGCCACGAGCGAGGTTGGTCAGGGCTTCACGATGCTCGCCCCACAGATCGCACGCTCCGTTCTTGGCCTCGACGACGTTGAGTGCGACACGATAGATACCAATATCGGATCTGCAGGCTCTACCTCAGCATCGCGACAAACGTGGATGAGTGGCGGTGCAGTCGATGGTGCGTGTCGAAAGGTGCGCGAACGCATTTTTGAAAAAGTTGCCAGCGAGAATTCTCTCAACCCGCTGAGTCTCGTCATTGACGACACAGAAATAGTTGATTCCATGGGCACGTTCCGAATGCCGGTACTAGAAGCTGTTGCAGGCGCCGTTTTTAGCGAGGAATTCGAGCACCATCACAGACAGACCGAAGACCTCGATGAAAATGGTCAGGGAAATTGCCACGTTGCGTTCGCCTTTGTAGCTCATCGTGCAGTGGTAGACGTTGACCCAGAGTTGGGATTGGTGAAAGTGGTACAGGTAGCGACCGCCCAAGACATTGGCGTTGCACTCAACCCACTTTCTGTCACCGGGCAAATTGAGGGTGGCATCGCACAAGGACTTGGACTCGCAGTGATGGAAGAAATCATCGTGCAGGACGGAAAAGTTCGAAATCCAAGCTTTACCGACTATCTGCTACCTACTGCGCTTGACGCACCTCAAGTCATCGCATCATTCGTCGAAGAATACGAGCCACAAGCTCCATTGGGTGCAAAGGGCGTTGGAGAACCACCTTGTATTTCGGTGACACCAGCAATCGTGGCCGCAATTCGAAACGCCGTTGGCAAAGAGATTCCTCGTTGTCCGGTACGACCACAAGACATTTGCCTGTAAGTCTTACTTGCCAAAAACTCGATCTGTGTACTTGTTGCTGAAAGTGCGTGATGGGTCAAGCACATCACGAAGCGACAAGAATTCATTGAGTCGTGGATAGAGGCTTTTCAACTCGTCGACTTCACGATGATGGATTTTTCCCCAGTGTGGACGCGAGTCATATTTGCGCATGATGTCTTCTACGTCCCTAAAGAACGGTTGATACTCCATGCCCTTGAATACATGTACCGCAATGTACGCAGATGCACGGTCTACTGACGTGGACAACGGCACATCGTCTTTCGCCGTGAAACGAACCTCAACCGGGAAATTGAGAAGGTAACCCTTTGCATCAATCATGTGCACAACCTCACGAAGTGCATCTGGTAGATGATGTGCAGGTATTGAGTGTTCCATTTCGTAGAACTTCACCAGTCTTGGACTCGCAAAAATTTTGTAACTCTCGTTGATGTACGTGCGAGAACCGGACGAAGGCAACGCAGTGGCGAGTTTCGGAATCAGAGATGGACGAAGCCGACCGGCATAACAAAGCGCGCCAAATGCATAATTTTCCATGAAGGTTTTGTCGAACCAACCACGAAATTTCGGAAGAGGCTGCAAGGGCCCACTGGTTCGATTGTTCCTCTTCGTGAGTGCCCACTTGGTATGCGGAATCCAGAAGAATTCAAAGTGGTCGTTGTCTCGCACGAAAGTATCAATGTTGTCGAGCACATAATCCAGCTTCATTGGCTCTTCAGTTGCTTCCAAACGGAAGGCATCGACAACCCGAAGTGTGTACTCGCTCACCACGCCCAATGCGCCCACGGAAACGCGGCCAAGTGCATAGATGTCAGCATTCTCGTCGAGTGAGCAATTCAAAATTCGGCCGTCGGCAGTAACCAATCGAAATGCCTGAACTTGCGCTGCCAATCCCGGCAATAGCGCTCCCGTTCCATGTGTCGACGTGGAAATGGCGCCTGCCACCGTTTGATATGCAATATCGCCAAGATTTGGCATGGCCAAACCGATATCTGACAACTGTGTGTTCAAATCGCTCAGTGTGGTACCCGCGCCAACTGTCACGGTGGAGTGCTGTCGATCAACCGAACGAATGCCACTTAATCCACCGATATTGATCATGTGTCCGTCTGTGACTGCCGCGGGAGTAAAACTGTGGCCAGATCCAGGCACTTTCACCCTCTCGCCCTGTGCAGTGGCCCGAGCCACCAGACCGGCTAGATGGTCCTCCGAGGTAGCCCTCACAATGCTCTGAGGATTTGCAGTCTCGTTTCCTGCCCAATTTCGCCATGTAGCTGCCATACGACCCATTGTTGCCGAAAAAAGCGCCCTGAGGAACCACCAGAACTTCATTTCGGCACCTCGGGCGGGCATAAGGTAGCCAAGTACATCTATTCAGGGGAGCAACGATGACAAAGACCCAAATTCCTTTGGTTGATTATTTGGTGTTGGGAGACAACCCACACCTCACTGCCAATGAGTGCACCTCGTGTGGCGCTCGATTCTTTGATCGTCGAAATGCGTGTGCTGCTTGCTTCGCCGAAGAATTCAAGACGGTGACAATCCAGAACGAGGGCATCGTTCGCGCGTTCACCATCGTTACATTCGCTGCACCTGGGGTACCAGTGCCATTCGTTGCAGCCGTTATCGATTGTGGTGGAACTAGCGTTCGCGCCAACGTCATCAACGTCGATGCAACACCCGAGAAAGTCACTCTCGGAATGAAAGTTCGCCTCGCCACCTACTCGTTGGGCGAAGACGACCACGGTACGGAAGCAATCGGTTTCGGGTCCGAGCCCGCGTAATTCAA
>CAYSPE010000045.1:0-13990 GCA_964432845.1 uncultured Bifidobacterium sp. | reverse complement strand
GCTCATCGCAGTTGCTCTGTCTGGGATATACGAGCTAGCCAAAATCAGGGGAAGTCAACTGTCGATTGTCAAGATTTCATTTGCAGTGGCAATTGTAGCCTTGATTGCCTACGTACCATTGGAACAGAGCGCGAGCGCAACCTCTAAGTTGCAAGAATCTTGGTACAACGGGTTGATTCCTGTAAATCAGAATTCCGTTGCGGCATTTAAATGGATGAGCCGAAACATTTCCAGCAGCGAATATGTCATGACGGATGTAGACGGAGTTGATGGATCAACTTGGATGTACGCACTAGCGAATGTTAAGCCCGTCATGTATGGAGCGATTGCAACGGACGAGCGCGATCGTTGGCGACACACGAAGAACGAAATAATTGGTTCGGTGGGTCATCTGTCGTCAAAACCAAATTTGCTTGCCTGGATTAGTAAATACAAGGTCAAGTACTTCTATTTTGATGAGCGAACAAATGCGATCTCTCCGGAACATAATGTTTCTTTGGAGAATCTCCGAAGCGAGAACAAACTTGTTGAGGAATTCAACAAGCAAAATGCGCATGTATTCAGATTTAAGACGCAAGCAGAGTCATAAATAATTGCTCGTATTTTGAAGCAACAATCTCTAAGTAGTAGGTCTCCTCAAGGAGCCGCTTTTCAGCGACAAGTATTCGCTCCCGAGTTTCCGGATCTTGCAGGGTCTTGATTATTGCTTCTGAGACGGTCTTGGAATCGTTGCTATTGAGAAAGGCTTCTTTACTGATGTCCTGAAGGTCCAGTCCAGGTAGGTTGTCGTTACGGGCATAAGCGATGATTGGTACGCCTGCATCAATAGGCTCAAGACTTCCAATCCCCAAGCCAAATCCTTGTAAATCGTGAACTTCAATGTCGGCCGCTGCAAGTAGATGTTGAATGTCGGAATGTGGCACTGGCCCCAATATTCGAAGGTGTCCAGTCACGCCAAGTTCCGAAGCGGTGTCAAGAAAGGATTCGTCGGCGACCCTTCCAGCAATCACGACCTGAAGTTGCGGGAATACTTCAATAAGTTTCGGTAGGCAATTAACGAGCGCAAGTCGATTTCGTACTGGCACAACGTGTCCGATTGAAGCGATGATGGGTGTTCCATTGATTTGGTACTTCTCTCGAGCGGTGTCAGGATTTCCTCCTGCAAATACCCCGCGCCGAATACAGATTGGGATAGCTGACACTTTGCGGGAGTACCTCTTGCGAATGTGTTTGAGTGTCCTGTCATCCACACCAATCCACGCGGAAGTTGTTCGCCTAAGAACTCCAAACGACAACAAATAGTCTCCAATTGTGAGTACTAGGTTTGCCAGGGCATGGTCATGCCAAATGGCAGAATGCACAGTCATTGTGGTGGGGATGTTTCGTTCCTTCGCAACCCAATTCGCAAGCAGAGTGATGTCAAATATTTGACCATGACACGAGACAATGTCAGGCTTAAAAGTATCGAACAGTTCTTTAATTGCTCGGATGTTCTTGCGAGAAATTACCGTAGGAATTGAATAACCAAAGGCGATTCGGCCTGGACTTACGCGCCGAGCCGGCAATGACACAACCTCAAAGAGTTCATGGCTTCGAGCAGAAGTGGCAGTTAAGACGCAGACTGTATGACCAACCTGCGACAGGCCGATAGCTAAGTCTGAAACGAAATTAGAAGAGCCAGTTACTTCTGGTGGAAAATATGGTGCGACTAAGAGAACTCTCATCGTTGAATCTCAAATGGGTTCTCTAAATTCGGCAGTTCGTAAGCAAAATCATCACTTGCGCGTTTGGCTATCCAGTTAGTAATTCGAGTTGCCGTTGCTGAAGAGTCATGCCCCCAGCAAACCGGGTGAGTCAAAAGGTGAAATGGCTTGCCTATTTTTATAGCGTCACGTTCTTCTGGTGGTCCATAACTCCAACGACCGGAGGAGTCTGAACAGTATTCAATTTCTCGGATAAAGACTTTTTCGTATGTGTGCACAAAAGGAGCAGTCAATTTTGAAGGTCCTTCTATGAGATCTTTTGCCGGCCGATGAAAAGAAATCGACTCAACCTTCTCATTCGTAATTTCAGTGAGCCACTTGGTCTCCAGATTGACAAAATGAGCAAAATCAGGACTTTCGGCTGTTAGGTCATATTGAGTTGCGTCAAAATGAAGGCCAACCCAATGTCCTAACGCTGCAATCTCCCGTACTGCTCTTCGAAATTCAATATCAAAAGGATTTGTGTGCCTGTTTGAAAGGAGGATGTAAAAGGTTGACTTTGCGCCAATTTCTGCCTCGGCGTGGGCCATATTGAGGGCAATCGTTGGATCCATATCTACGTCATGCCGTAACAACAGGTGCTTGGCGTTCACATTTCGCGCTTCTGGGTCACCGAAGCTCTTGCACACATAGCCATCTAACATCGCTGCGCGAATGAAGTCGGTGTACTCCGATAGCACGAAATTCATGTTGTAGCTCCCGGTCTTATACGCGCTAGTTCAACAATTGAAGAGACTAGACCTTCTGCTGGCGTAATCTTGGAAGTGATGGCGTATTCAGCAACTTCAGCAAGAGAAATGGGCCAGTTTCTGCATGCAGAATTGAGTGGACCAGATAGGTCTGTGTCCGGGATTTCTCCGATTGCAGAGCCTCAAGATGGAGTTCTCGCGTTCCTTGTCTCTCCAGATGCAGCTCTATTGCGAGACTGGGATGGGAAGGAATCTGTAATTGTGGCACCAAGCACTGCCGTTGTTCCCTCCAGCTGCACGCACATACATTCTGACCATCCGCGAAGAGACTACGCAGCACTTGTCCGGCAATTTTTCGCACCTGCACGGGAAGTGGGAATTTCAAGTTCTGCCGTCGTTCATCCTGAAACTCAGATTGGAAGGAACGTTTTTGTAGGCCACAACGTCGTGATTGAGTCCGGAGTAACTATTGGAGATGACTCGTTTATCGGTCACAATGCGACAATTCTCAGCAATACGAAAATTGGTTCTCGAGTGTCGATCGGTCACAACTCGGTAATTGGATCCGTCGGTTTTGGACTCGAAGTAGATGCATCAGGAGATTGGGTTCGAATTCCACATCTTGGATGCGTAGTAATTGACGACGATGTAGAAATTGGAGCATCTACGGTTGTCGCAAGAGGAACAATTAAAGACACTCATCTCTTTGAAAACTGCAAGATAGATGACAATGTTTTCATCGCACACAATGTTCAAGTTGGCCGAAATTCAGTAGTTATCGCGAACGCAGAGGTGAGCGGAAGTGTCAATATCGGCGAGGACTGCTGGATAGGACCTGCATCCACAATCATTGAGCAAGTCAAAATTGGAAATGGTGCCATGGTAGGTCTTGGTTCTGTAGTCATCCGCAATGTAGATCCTGGAAAATTGGTAGTGGGCAATCCAGCGAAAGTTCTACGTGACAGATAGGCATTCGACTCAATTGGACAGAACTAGTTGGAAGTCCCGTATTGGACTACCTGTCGCGGTCGCAATCTATTGGGCGTTGGGCCAGATCTTCCCAGCAACCAGGGCATCGCTGCTGTTTACAGGCGTCATTTGCCTCTTTATTTCCGGAACAAAATTCCTGCGTTACGAAAAACCATGGGTCATATGTATTGCTGCACTTGGCCTGTCTCCAATAATCGGCTGGATTCCGAGTGCAAGTAGATACGTAGATCCAATTCTTATCTTCGCGGCTATCTCTACAGTCGAATCAATCGCGGGTATTGCGAAGAAGAAGGTGGAACTTAGCTGGTACTGGATTCCAATGCTTCTAGGTTCGTTACTAGGGGTCAGACATTGGTGGTCAATACAGCGGGGCTCCACAGACGAAATCTTCGCTCGTCTTTTTTCTGGTTGGGATCATTTCGGACACTTCTATCTATATCTAAATTCGCTTCGATTCAATACCTTTGTCGCGAAGGCCCCAGAACTTATAACTCAGTCATTACCGTTTAATCGAAATTATCCCGCAGGCATACAAATGAACTGGGCTCAGTGGTGGCCGCAAGATATAGAGCTGGCGCAGAACCATCCAACGATGTTGTTGCGAAGTTATGTCACCCTCGTTCTACTAACGGCCATTGTATGTGCGATTCTTATCTCTATCTCAATAGCGCGCGTATTTGAGAACAGGAGCAGCAAATTCCTTGTAGGGATGACAGTCTCATTTTTCGTCAACGCGATGGTGTTCGCTGGACCCCTATCAATAGCTATTTGGAATGGCTTTCCAAATTTTCTGGTCTCTATTACCGGAGTGAGCGTTGTTGGCTCTTTGATCTATTCGCCACTTAAATCTAGATATCTGCAGCTAGTCACGATTTTCGCAGCGATAAGTATCAGTTCATACAACTGGTACCCACTTCTCGTACCAGTTGGAATTGCAGTTCTTGCGTATCTAATCAAAGTCATAAGAGAACTCTCTAACAAAGAGAGGTTTCAATACGTGTCACTCTTGGCCGTACTAGTTGTTGGTTCCGCCGTACCGGTTGTGCGCACATTTGGTTTCGGAATAGAACATCTGACCATCGATGGAGGCATGAATCAGTTACCGCCAAATATGGTTGTTGCAATTCTGGCTTTGTCTTTTGCATTAGGAATTTACGACCTAGCACAGGACGCAACCTTGGCAGTCAATGCGAAATTTTCACCCATGTTGATCGCACCGGTATTTGGAATCTTGGTTGCGCTCTATGTACGACTGAATGAAGGCGGCTATCCCTACTACGTCCAGAAAATCTCGATGGGTCTCGTATTCATCTGCCTATTTCTGCTTCCCATTCGATTACAACCACGAATAAATCAACTCATTGAGTTGGCGCCTTCAAAATTCCCGCAATTCTTAGCTGGTCCAATTTCCGCCATATTCATCGGTATCGGAGCAATGCAACTGTTTGGATACATTGGCCCCGATTGGCAGATTTATGCTCCGAGTTCAAGTGCAATAGGTGTTACTGCCCCTGATTTAATAAACAAGCAAGTACAGCCTCGACTTCGAGTAACAAAGATTCTTACTTCGCTTTCAGAAAATATCTTGCAGTCTGGTAGACCAGGTCGAGATTGTTTTGTTCTTGATGACATAGATATGCAGGACTACGACCCGGTCTTAACTAACTACTGGGTTGGAGTCTTGACGTGGACACTGACAGATAATCAAGTCAGTAAATCTCAGAATCTCATCCCATTGAAGACTGGCGTCCCTGAAGTTGAGAAAAATCTCCCAGTAGTGGAATCTCTCTTGAACCCAAAGATTGATTGTCCAATCGTTCCTCTAAAATTGGCGCAATCATTAGTTGCTAGAAATAAGCAATGGGCTGACGTCTTGTGGGCAATAGATGGAGATGGAAATGTCTCCAAATTTAGAAAATAGATAAGAGTAAAATGTCAAGTTCAAAAACTAGAATCGCCGTCGTTGGTGCTGGAGCCATGGGCTCAAATCACTCCCGAGCTGTCGCTCAAGGTCTTAATACCGAACTCGCATGCGTTGTTGATTTTGATCTTCCTAAGGCCGAACAATTGGCACATCGATTTGGATCCGTTGCCTATGCCTCACTTGATGAATGTGTGACCAAAGAGAAAATTGATGGAGTGGTTGTTGCAACTACCACTGCGTCCCACGCGATCCTTTCCAAAGACGTCATTAGTCGCGGAATTCCGGTCATGGTTGAAAAACCGATTACAGACGAGCTTGCAATTACGAGAGAAATTCTGGAGTTTGCAGGTTCACAGAATGTTCCAATCATGTGCGGATTTGTCGAGCGATTCAACCCCGCAGTTCGTACCGCACTTGGAATGCTTGATGAGCCGATGAAACACTTCATGAGTGTTCGGCATTCTCCAGTGAATCCACGAGCTACTGCCAGTGTCGTCTACGACCTCTTAATTCACGACATTGATGCTGCGCTCTCATTTCACCAAAGATCAGACGATGTCACTGCAGTTTCAGCTGTGAACTGGACCCCGGCGGGTAGCGATGTAGATGAAATTTCCGATTGTGTTCTGAAATTTGGTGATGGTTCGATTGCTTCTCTGTCTGCAAGTCGTCAAGGACAACGGAAGATTCGCGACATTCGAGTCATTACTGAAACTCATCTCTTTGAAATTGATCTCTTGCGAGTAAATGTCACCGTATATAAGAACGTGATGCAAGAAGTTGTAGAAACTTCAGGAACAACTTCCTATCGAGCAGAGACCATTATTGATATGCCATTCGTTCGACACGAAGGTGAACCACTTGCACTGCAAATGCGTCACTTCCAAGGCCTTATTACTGGCGAAGTAGATGCCCGCAAGGAGTTAGATTCACTTTTGTTGCCGCATACAATCGCAGACAGAGTTATTAATTGCTCTAATTAATTGTCCATCGACTTGCAATTGCGGTGACACCTTCATCAAAGGTGTCGAGTTGATGAACATCAAATCGAATCCGCTTTTCCCAGTGGTCAAAGGCATTCACTTCCGCGATGTCAGACAGGGCAACCGTGAGGTCGTATGTGCCTTCCAGAATTGGCAAAGAGTCAATATTGAGATCAACGTGGCCAGTGCCGAAGAGCCGAGGAATTGTGACACCTTTTCGCTTGGTGTTTGATCCCCATATGTTCATGCCGTGTAAGTGGCTGATGCGCACACCAAATACGGCATTTTCAATTGGTGTTGGTGCGTCGTAGTGAATGCGCATGGTCATTGGACCACCAGTAGAGAAGAGAGATGTTGCTTCACCAGACTTGAGCAGTTCCACTTTTGTGATGAGCGCTTCTCCAGAACCCCAACGATCACCAATCTCTCCTTCTTCGCGGGGAAGTGAATGGTGAGTTTCTCCTGAATATTCACGAACTACTTCAAGAGATGGCCCTAAGGCTTTCAAGTTGCCTTTTTCGAGCCAGGCTGCAGTGTCACAAATTTGTTCAATCTGACTGAGACCATGACTAACGAGAACAATGGTGCGGCCATCGTGACGGAACTGTTCGATTTTTTCGTAACAACGCTGTTGGAATGAAGCGTCTCCCACAGCAAGTACTTCGTCGATGAGAAGAATTTCTGGCTCAACGTTGGCGGCGATAGAGAACCCAAGTCGAACCACCATTCCTGATGAATAATTCTTCACCGGCGTATCAATAAATGTTCCAAGGCCAGCGAATTCAACAATGTCGTCGAACCGAGTCTGAATTTCCTTGTTCGTCATACCCAGAATGGCGCCATTAAGAAATACATTTTCGCGACCACTGAGATCGGGGTGAAAACCGGCTCCCAGTTCTAGAAGCGCAGAGAGTCGACCGTTAACTGTGAGGGTGCCGATGTCGGGAGTGAGAATGCCAGCAAGGCATTTGAGCAAAGTTGACTTACCCGAGCCGTTTGAACCGATGATGCCAAAAGTAGACCCCGTAGGAATTTCAAACGACACGTCTTTGACAGCCCAAAACTCATCATGTCGAGCGCGCCGACCACGAAGGAGAGTTGTTTTTAGATACTGGTTCTTCTCGTGATAGAGCCTGAACTTCTTAGAGACGTGATCAATTGAAATTGCGGTACTCATGGAGACTCTCTCTGTATTCCAATTCATTAAGCGTAGGGGGAATGATTGTCCTGAATTGACCATGGTCAAGAATTCACAAAGTGCCGAAATGCTAGGATTTTCTGAAATTTCGGGACGCAGAAGCACTAATGACTACATCGGCAGAAGTAATTGCACAACTAGAGGCGAGGGTCGCTCAACGCCGTCAAGAAGGCAAGTACCCCGTGGGTCTGGAGCAGCAGTTAGAGGCTGAGTTCAAGGCGATTATGGACGTAGTGCATCGCGGGAACAATGTGCTCGACGATGTGAACAGTTTGTTGCAACACTCTGAGCGTTTGGTTGCACAACTGAATGCGCCCGTGTCAAACCACTCTCGTATTCCAGGGTTTGGTCTAGTACACAAACTCATCGGCAAATTAGTGGGCCGGCAAACGAGCCAGGTTGCGCTTCGCGTACAGGAAACACTTGATGTACAGCAGTCGATAATTGAGATGCTGGCCAAGCAATTGGAAATTCAGCAAGGCACAGATGTGCGTGTATTGAATCAACTGAGCCATGCCATGCAAGACCGATTGATGATGATCGATGTATTGGCAGAGTCAATTGTTGAGCTCGAGCGGAAGGTCGCGAAGGGCTCGTAATCGTGGCGAAGCCGGTGATTCACCAGGTTCTCATCGGCGCATCCGATGGTGATGCCATTACCCAGATGGCCTTAGCGGTTCGTGATGCTCTGCGGCCGCATGCCGACTCGGAAATTTATGCGTATTGGCGTCTGAGTGACACGATGATGAAAGAGTGCCATGACCTTTCGGAATGTCCGGCATCGCAAGACGTAGACATTTTGCTGTACCACTCGAGCATTGGGTGGGAACCGATGACCGAATTCTTGCGTCAGCGAACAGAGAAGTTGGCGGTGAGCTATCACAACATCACACCTGCCGAGATGTACGAAGAGTTCAATGCAGATTTTGCGGCTGATCTTCGACGTGGGCGAACGGACCTCAACGAACTGCGTGAACGAGTTGTTTTGACGGTTGCTGACTCTAAATTCAATGCCCGGGATATTGCCCAGCACGGATATCACGATGTTGAAGTGGTGCCAGCAGGTTTTACTCCGAGCCGATTGGCCAATGAGACCTACGACGTTTTTGTGCTCAATGAAATGGCTCAGCGATTCCCGAACGGATACGTATTAGCCGTTGGCCAAATATTGCCGCACAAGAGAATTGAGCAATTGATTGAGACTGTCCACCTCATGAATTCAACCTACTGGGGCAACATCGGACTAGTTATTTGTGGCGTCGCTCGTCAGGCGGATTATTTACGGGCAGTCAGTAAGTTTCGTCAACGTTGCGCGATGGTCGATGTTCATTTCGCAGGTGCGGTCTCTGACAGGGAATTGTCTACCTACATGCGGGGTGCAAGGGCATATATAGGAATGAGCGACCATGAGGGTCTCAGCATTCCGCCAGTAGAGGCAATGTCAATGGGAGTTCCGGTAGTAGTAAAAGGCGCAGCCGCGGTACCAGAGACAGTAGGCAATGGCGCTTTGGTACTGCCTGAAAATGCGGGCCCAATATTGGCAGCCGAGGCACTGCATGAGGTACTGACCAACGATGAATTGCGCTGGTCGTTGATACATAGAGGGTTCGCACGGTCGAGCGAGCTTGAGTCACGAAACTCCTCTGAGCGAACTGCACAGTTGTTGTTGGCGGCCACACAATGAAGCTTCTGTACGTAGTACAACGCTATGGCGAAGACATTGTGGGTGGCTCGGAAGCTGCATGTCGACAATACGCAGAGGCACTTACAAAGAGTGGCCATGAAGTTGAAGTGTTAACAAGTTGTGCTCGTAGTTACGTAACGTGGGAAAACTCATACGACCCGGGAACAACCGAAATTAATGGCGTTCGGGTGCATCGTTTGCCGGTCATTGAACCGCGATTCCCCGAACGTTTTGGGCCAACTGATCAATGGTTGATGAATGAGAACTCATCACCATTGCTCTTTGAACATCAACGTTGGGCATGGTTGATGGGACCCGAAATGAATGGCATACGAACGTGGCTCATTGAAAACGCAGTGCGATTTGATGCAGCAATTTTCATGACGTACTTGTACTCAAGCGCCACCAGTGGAATACCTGCCATTGCTGGCCGTATTCCGGTTGTATTCCAACCCACAGCACACGACGAACCTTCGTTTCGAATTCCCCTCTTTGAGTCGACGTTCAGGTTGCCTGATTCGTTCTTGTTCTTTACACCAGAGGAACGCGATGTAGTTCGCGAGCGATTCAACATTGAGCCGCAGGGCAATGTTGTGGGCATTGGAATTGAAATGAATCCGCCTGTCTCATCGGTGAGCGAAATTAAGAAGAAATTCCATGTCAGCGATTCGCCGTACTTGGTGTACGTAGGTCGCTTGGATCCCATGAAGGGTGTCGTTCAGCTGGTGAACTTCTTTATTGAATTGAAGAAGCAATATCCGTCCAATCTGAAATTGGTTCTTGCGGGTGATCCGATTGTTGAACTGCCACAGCATGAAGACATCATTGTGACGGGCTTTCTCGATGAGGCAGATAAACACGCCGTTATTGCTGGTTCATTGGCGTTGGTGCAGTCTTCATATTTCGAAAGTTTCTCGATTGTGTTGTGCGAGGCATGGGTACAAAATCGACCTGCATTGGTGCAAGGAGCAAGCACGGTTTTGCGAGGACAAGCGACACGCTCCACCGGAGCAATTCCGTATGAGGGATATGCACAGTTTGAACAGGCTGTGATGATGCTTGTTGAGAATCCCGATTTAGCCAATGAAATGGGCCGCAACGGTCGTAAGTACGTGGAAGATACATACGAGTGGAATCATGTTTTACGAGGATTCGAGGAGTCGTTGGCTACCGCTCAGCAGCGATTTGCTGAACGCCCCGTGAAGTTACGCAGTAGCGATTAGAGCAAAGTCTCCAGCACCATCTACTGCATCAACCACGCTGCGCAATGCATTTGTCGCGCCATCAGGAAGTCCTGAAAGGTCATGTTGTGGTGCAAGGTTGTTGGTGTACACACCTTCGGCTGAACCAAAACCAACTTCAGTTGCTAGGAACATCAATAGCTCTGGAAAGAGAGGGCGTTGATGCGTTGGGTCAATCCAAAAAGTACCGGCCGAAACACGCAGGTTCTTAGCGTTCGGCACTTCGGCAATAACGCGGCCCCCAGGGACCAATGTGCGCCGCATTTCTCGGAGTGCCTCAATAAGCACCGGGAAAGGTAAATGCTCTAGAACCTGGAACAAGGTGTAAGTGCCAACTGAAGCAGATGGTCGTTGAGACAGAAAGGAAAGCAGGTCTTGTTCTTCAACTGCGAGACCCTCTTCTTTGCACTCTGCGATGCATACAGAATTCGAGTCAACACCCACGGCTGAAATACCTTGAGCTTTCAGCACTTTGAGCCATTCGCCACGACCGCAACCAAGATCAATAAGCGGTGTTGATTCGGAAATGACTGATGGTAGGTGTGGCAAATAATCGGTTTGTCGCTGTGCAACTAGGTCACGACTTCCACGGAAATGGTTCTCAAGAGCCACATACAGTGCATCATCGATGACAGGGGCACTAGAAGCCGCAACCGGAACTGGATCTGAAGAGGGTCGGGGTGCAGCACTCATTTGTCGTCGAATGGTGTCGACTGACTGGCGAATGTCAGCAATCAATTGACTTTGTTGTTTCTTGAAATCATCGATGGAGGCAACGTTCTGTTCTTGTTTTGCATCAACGTATTCAACGAGAGCTTTGTTGAGATCGGTGAGTCGAATCTCGGCATGAGTAGCCACGCGGGCGATCTCATCTCTAAGAGGCACAAGTTTTGCCATGGCTAGATCTGTGGCGCGGCGCTCAAGATTGCGAAGTGCAGATTCGTTAATTGCTGAGGCATTCGTGGCTGACTCAACTGAGTTGAGTCGAGTTTGTACTTCGGGAATGCCTAATAGAGAGGCTGCCTTGTTGAAGAGGGGGCGTACAAGGCGTTTCAGCACGGAATAAATAGTAGTAGAGGGTTTCAAGTACAGACGGTGTGAAGCCGAATACACTGAATAAATGGCAAATGTTGCTGTAGTCGGAACCGGTTATGTAGGGCTTTCTACAGCTGTTGGTATGGCAACACTTGGTCACCAGGTGGTTGGTGCCGACATTGATGCTCAGAAGGTTGCCGCCCTTTCTTCAGGTGTGTCGCCCATAGCTGAGCAGGGAATGACTGAGGCGCTGAAGAAGTGCTTGGCTAGCGGAACCTTGGCTTTTTCGACAGAAGTTGTTGCATCAATTGCTGATACGGACGTTGTGTTCTTGTGCCTGCCCACGCCACAAAGCGATGACGGTAGTGCAGATCTCTCCTATATAGAAGGGGTTGCGAAACAGATTGGTTCAGCCTTGCGCGGCGGAGCTGTGGTGGTGAACAAATCCACTGTTCCGGTCGGTAGCAGTGTGCAGGTGTCGCAATGGCTAGGCCGTACCGATGTGCACGTGGTGTCCAACCCAGAGTTTTTGCGCCAAGGAACCGCGCTCATCGATTTCTTGCAGCCCACGCGAATTGTGGTGGGTGGGGATAACGCAGAAGCAGTGAATCGTGTCGCAGATCTCTATTCATCAGTTGATGCTCCATTACTAAAGATGAATGCTGCTTCAGCAGAGGCGCTGAAGTACGCAGCCAACTCTTTCTTGGCAACGAAACTCACATTTATTAATGCCGTCGCCGACATATGTGAATTAGTTGGTGCAGATGTTTTTGATGTGGTGGAAGGCTTAGGGCTAGATCCACGCATCGGAAGTCAGTTTTTGCAACCAGGGCCAGGTTGGGGAGGAAGTTGTTTTCCGAAAGACACCCGTGCTCTGGTGAAAATTGCTGAAGGCAATGGCTACGACTTTGCATTATTACGCGGAGTCATTCAAACGAATGACGAACAATACGAGCGCATTGCATTGAAGGTTGTTGATGCATGTGGCGGATCAGTTGCAGGAAAAACCGTTGCAGCGTGGGGACTCACGTTCAAGGCGAACACCGACGACCTTCGTGATTCGCCTGCTATCGCAATTTTGACGATTCTTCATTCAATGGGTGCTCGAATTCGGGCGTACGACCCTGAAGCTCGCGGGGTGGAGCGCCTCACATGGATAGACCGAGTCGAAACTCCACTTACCGCATGTGTTGGTGCTGACGTATTGGCAGTGCTCACAGAGTGGTCCGAGTTTTCACACGTGCCAGTTTCAGATGTTGCCGAAGCGTTGAACAATAAAGCGGTTGTAGACGGGCGCAATGTATTGAATCCAGGGGCATGGAAGTCTGCGGGTTTTGTGTACAGAGGCGTCGGTCGTAACTGAGCGACGCAACCTAGGCTGAATGAAGTGAGTGACAGCCCAGAACTGGTTCCCAATTTGGGACGAAATCTCAATGGAATTGACCATTTAGGGTTCTTTTCTGCCGAGCATGGTGTGGGCGAAGCGGCACGTCAGTTGGCGGGAACATTGCGAAGTGTCGGAGTGAAAATTTCCACCATCAACTACACCGACACAGAGAGTCGGCTGGCGCATCCTTTTGAATGCAATAACGAATCGCATCACAAAGTGTTGCTGACATCAATAAATGCAGATCAGATGTTGGCGGCGCAACACATAATGGGCGCATCATTCTTTGAGAATCGTTACGTGATTGGCCAGTGGTTTTGGGAACTTGAAACTGCACCAGCTTGGTATGGACCCGCGTATCAATACGTGAATGAATTATGGGCACCAACTCGATTCATAGAGTCAATGTTGCGACGCAGTGTTCCTCACAATGTTGCGGTCACGTACACGCCACTACCTGTAGTGGCACCAAGAGTAAATAATGCTCTTGGCCGTTCTCACTTTGGGCTTGATAATCGATTCATGTTCTTGTTTGCTTTTGATTTCATGAGTGTGATGAAGCGTAAGAACCCCGTGGGATTGATAGATGCATTTTGTCGAGCCTTCGCCCCAGGTGAAGGTCCGCAATTGGTGATTAAAGCGATCAATGGCGACAAGCGACCACATGACTTGGAATTGTTGCGTGTAGCAGTGGGAGATCGACAGGACATTGTGCTACTCACGGAATATCTCACCAGAGAAGAAACATCAACGCTGACAAGCATCGCCGATTGCTACGTGTCTCTTCATCGGAGCGAGGGTCTTGGCCTCACTATTTCTGAGGCGATTGCACTCGGTGTGCCAGTGATTGCCACCGGATATTCGGGCAACCTCGACTTCATGAATGATTCAAATGCATATGTGGTGCCCATGCATAAGGTGCGCGTGGGTGATGACGCAGGTGGATATTCGCCCGTATCCATGTGGGCTGAGCCGAATCTTGATGAGGCATCGCAATTGATGCGTAAAGTCTTTGAAAACCCCACAATCGCTAGGGAAAAGGCCCGTGTGGCTCAGAGCACAGTTCTGAATACCTACACCGCTGAACGCTCAGGGG
>CAYSPE010000044.1:0-14277 GCA_964432845.1 uncultured Bifidobacterium sp. | reverse complement strand
ATCTCAACGGCCTGTCGGGCAAAGGCGTTCACGTCATCACGGTGAATGATTACTTAGCTCGTTTTCATGCCGAGTGGATGGGTCGTATTCACCAGTGGATGGGCCTCAGCGTTGGTCTCGTTATTCCTGGTCTGCGTGAATCTGCAGCAGAAAAGCGTGCCGATTACTCGTGCGACATCACCTACGGCACCAACAATGAATTCGGTTTCGATTATCTACGTGACAACATGGCCGGATCCCTTGAAGACAAGGTGCAACGAGGCCACAACTTCGCAATCGTCGACGAAGTTGACAGTATTCTCATCGACGAAGCTCGTACGCCACTCATTATTTCCGGACGCATTGCCGATGCTGCATCCATGTATTACAAGTTCGCTTCCATTGTTCGCACGTTGCAACGCGACTCCGATTACGAGGTGGAAGAAGACAAGCGAATCGTGGTGCCTACCGAGTCGGGTATTGAAAAGGTTGAACAAGCACTTGGGCTCGACAACCTGTATGACGCAGTACAACAAAACTTGGTCCATCAATTGCAAGTGGCGCTGAAGGCAAAAGAGCTTTACCGACGCGACAAGGACTACATCGTTGATGCAGGCGAAGTAAAGATTGTCGACGAATTCACCGGACGTATTCTTGAGGGTCGTCGTTGGAGCGAAGGCATTCACCAAGCAGTGGAAGCTAAAGAAGGCGTTCGTATCAACGAAGAAAACCAAACTTTGGCCACCATCACGTTGCAGAACTATTTCCGCATGTACGACAAGTTGGCCGGTATGACAGGTACTGCGCAAACAGAGGCCGCAGAACTGGTCAATACGTATGAACTGCAAGTGGTGCCCATTCCAACGAATCGCCCGACTGCTCGTGAGGATTTCCCCGATCTCATCTTCAAGAGCGAGGAAGCAAAGTTCCGCGCTGTTGTCGAAGACATTGTTGTTCGTCACGAAAAAGGTCAGCCCATCTTGGTGGGAACCATCAGTGTGGAAAAGAGCGAACTGCTCTCTCGAGAACTCACCAAGCGTGGAATTCGCCACGAGGTTCTGAACGCCAAGCAACACACACGTGAAGCGCAGATTGTCGCTCAAGCAGGCCGACTCGGCGCCGTCACTGTTGCAACCAACATGGCGGGTCGAGGCGTTGACATTTTGCTTGGTGGCAATTATGAGTTGCTCGCGCGTCAGCAAGTCTTGGCCGAAGGCGTGAGCCCCGACCTGTTGGTCGACGAGTTTGCGTTGCCGGCTCCAATTGCTCAAATGCCCGAAGATTTCCAGACTGCGCGTGCGGCGGCACTTGCGCGGTACGAAGAACTTTTGCCAATCCACAAGCAGCAGTGCGCCGAAGAGGGTGAAAAGGTTCGTGCGTTGGGCGGTCTGTACGTTTTGGGTACCGAACGACACGACAGTCGACGCATTGATAATCAGTTGCGCGGTCGTGCTGGTCGTCAGGGCGATCCCGGTGCAAGCCGTTTCTATCTCAGTCTCGATGATGAACTCATGCGACTTTTTGCCACTGGAGCATTGAGTTGGGTGATGGGACGTGCACTTCCTGAAGACGAAGCAATAGAGGCAAAAATGGTGACAAAGGCCATTGAGCGTGCACAAACCACGGTGGAACAGCGCAATGGTGAAGTGCGCAAGAACGTTCTGAAGTACGACGAAGTAATGAATGAGCAGCGCAAGGTGATCTACATGCGCCGCGACCAAATTCTTTCGGGCGCAGATCTCAAGTCGGCTGCCATGGAGTATTTGGCAGAAGCAGTTGACTCACTCATTGAAACCCAATGCGTCTCTGAAGCAAGCGATGAATGGGATGTTGACGGTTTGGCTCTTGAGCTTGCGAGTTATTGGCCAAGTACGGTCACTGCCGACCACATCGCACAATGTTTCGGAACAGACCAGGTGTACGACTTGGTCATGGCCGATGCACACCGGCACTACCAGCAGCGCGAAGAAGAACTTGGAGCAGAGGTTCTTCGTCAGATTGAACGCCAGGTCATGTTGAGCATCATCGACCAACGTTGGCGAGAGCATCTTGAAGAGATGGATTACCTGCAAGAGGGAATCAACTTGCGAGCAATGGGTCAGAAAGACCCGCTCACCGAATGGCAGCGCGAAGGGTATGAGATGTTTGGTCAAATGATGACCGGCATCGCTCAAGATTTCGTTCGCTACGTCATGCATGTTCAGGTTGTGTTGGAGGATCAGCCATCGGTGCAGGTACAGAATCTCACTGAAACCAGTGCGGACAATGTGGTTGACGATGGCTTCTCGTCAGCGGCAGTTGCGTCGGGTGTCGATCCGTCGTTGTTGACGCCTCAACAAGAAGAGGTACGCAAACCAGTCGTGCGTGACGCCAATGATTGGTCGAACACCCCACGAAACGCCCCATGCCCTTGCGGTTCTGGTCGTAAGTACAAGCAGTGCCACGGCGCTGCTCACTGACACCTCAACTCGGTAGGCGGCTAGGTCATGCGCGATTTCACATCTGATTTACGAGAGGTCAACCAACGGTTGTTGGAAGCCAGCGAATATCTGAAAATTGTGCAACAACGCGCCCGCTTATCGGAACTCGAAGTGGAAATCTCGCGGCCCGATCTATGGGATGACCAAGAAGTGGGTAAGCGCGTCAACGCTGAATATGCCAACGTCAAGGGTGATGTTGACGAATACGACGCGCTGACATCTCAAGTGGAGGACCTAGAAGTTCTTCACGAACTTGCTCGAGAGGTTGATGACGAATCACAGGAAGCCGAAATTGAATCTGGCATCAAAAAGGTGCAGCAAAGTCTCGGTGTTCTGGAAATGCGCAGCTTGTTTACCGGCGACCACGATGAGTCGAATGCCATTGTGCAGGTCAATGCGAAAGACGGTGGAGTTGACGCTCAAGACTGGACACAGTTGCTCATGCGTATGTACACGCGTTGGGCAGAGCGTCGCGGTTTCGAAGTTGAAGTTGATGACGTTAGTGAAGGGACCGAAGCGGGCATCTTGTCAGCTGAGTTCACCATTAAGGGTCGTTATGCATACGGTCTAATGCGTTCTGAACACGGAACTCATCGATTGGTGCGAATTAGTCCATTCGATAATCAAGGTCGTCGCCAAACGAGTTTCGCCACCGTCAAAGTGACTCCTGAGATGGATGCGCCCGATATTGAGGTGAATGAATCAGAAATCCGCATGGAAGTGTTTCGAGCATCTGGCGCAGGTGGTCAGCACGTGAACAAGACGTCGTCGGCTGTTCGACTCATTCACGAGCCAACTGGTCTAGTTGCAAGCAGTCAAGAAGAACGCAGTCAATTGCAAAACCGCGAAAAGGCACTCACACGATTGAAGGCCATGATTGTGGCCGCGCGTGAAGAAGAACATGAGGCGGAAAAGGCTCGAATTTCGGGCAAGACAGCCATGGTGGGGTGGGGAAGCCAGATCCGCTCGTATGTGTTGCAGCCGTATCAAATGGTGAAAGACCTCCGAACAGAAGTGGAATCTGGAAACGTGGCATCAGTTCTCGATGGAGACTTAGATGCGTTCATGGAAGGATTCCTCCGTTGGCGTCGCTCTCAATCCGAGTAAGCGGCACAAGGGTTTCCGAGGCGACCTCGATGAGTGTGCATGTATTGCTAAGTTGTGTTTCTTCATGATTCGTCTTGAAAATGTCTCCAAGATGTATGGCTCCGAAATACCGGCCGTGCGTGATGCATCCTTCGATATCGCGAAGGGTGAATTTGTGTTCCTCGTGGGTCCGTCCGGATCAGGCAAGTCCACTTTGTTGCGTCTTATGAACCGTCAAGAACGACCAGAACGCGGCAACGTATGGGTGGCTGGTCGCAACATCAATGAAATGGCCAACAGCCAAATCCCGTATCTACGGCGCACGATGGGAAACGTCTTTCAGGACTACAAGCTTCTACCCAACAAGACCGTGTTCGAGAATGTGGCTTTTGCACTTGAAGTAATTGGTAAGCCAAAGCACATCATCAGTCAACAGGTGCCGCAGGTTCTTGAACTTGTGGGGCTCTCCGGAAAAGAAGATCGATTCCCACACCAGCTATCTGGTGGTGAACAGCAGAGAGTGTCGATTGCACGAGCATTCGTCAACCGGCCACTCATTCTCTTGGCTGACGAACCTACGGGCAACCTTGACCCTGCAACAGGTGAAGGCATCATGGCTTTATTAGATGCCATTAATCGAACGGGCACCACCATTGTCATGGCCACTCACGACCACAGGGTGGTCAACGCAATGCGCCGTCGTGTTATTCAGCTTGACCGTGGAGTTATCGTTCGCGATCAAGAGCGAGGCGTCTACGAATGATCCAGCGCATTTCATACGCATTCCGCGAAACCATTGCAAGTTTCCGTCGAAACATGACATTGTCGGTTGCGGCTGTCATTACGTCTGCTGTGTCGTTGTTGTTGGTCGGAACCACATTTCTCATTCAACGAGCCTTCGACAATTTGCTTGTGCAATGGCGCGGCGATGTGGGCATGATTGTTTTTGTCCGTCCCGATGCATCTGCCGAAGCGTTGGGCTACATCAAGCAAAATCTCGAGTCTCAGCCAAACGTCATCGATGTAAAGAAGTTGGTGTATCTCGACAAAAATCAAAGCTTTGAAGAAGCAAAGCGCGTGTTCGCTGGCGACCCCACCACGCTGAGCTTGTTGTCGCTCGACACAATTCCCACGCAATTCAAAGTGGTTCCGAAAACGACCGACCCCACGCTGGTGAGAAGTTTGGCTGATCAATATCGAACATTGCCGGGAGTGGCTGGTGTGTCGCTTGCGGAAGATGAATTCGATGTCATCTCTACGCTTTCCAGTTTCGTGCGCACGGTAACAATCGGAATGTCGCTGGTGCTGCTTGCAGTGGCTGTCATTCTTATTTGGAACACCATTCGCACAGCCATTTTCGCCCGCCGCAGGGAAATTGAAGTCATGAAATTGGTAGGAGCCACCGACTGGTTTATTCGCGTGCCGTTCATCATGGAAGGCCTCATTCAAGGTCTCGTCGGAGCATTGGTGTCATGCGGCGGATTATGGACACTGAACCATGCCTGGACAAGTGGCGTTGCCGGATTCAAAGCGGGAACTGGTGTGAGTTCGCTCGTTGTTCCTAGCGGTTATGTGAGTGGCGTCATGGTCGCGTTGCTTGTCATTGGCGCGGTGGCTGGCGGCGTGGGCTCGGGCGTTGCCTCCAGCAAGTTCCTCGACGTCTAATTCGCCCAATCCATTCAAGCGCAGGAACCCTTACTAGGGTCATGGAATGGCATTTCAAGACATTCTTCTCGATATTTCAGACGGCATTGCGACCATTACGTTGAACCGACCCGACAAAATGAATTCATTCACCGGGCGAATGATGTACGAAATCATCGAGGCTCTCGATATCACGGATGCCGATGACAACGTGAAGGTTGTGATCTTCACGGGAGCCGGTCGTGCTTTTTGTGCTGGTGCAGACCTGTCGTCTGGAGGGGAAACATTTGCCAAGGGTGGAAGCGATGTGCAGACAAAGGCCGGCGTGCCACGCGACGGTGGTGGCCTCGTGTCGCTACGTATTTTCAACAGTTTGAAGCCAGTCATTGGGGCCATTAATGGTGCGGCTGTTGGAGTTGGCGTCACCATGACTTTGCCTATGGATATCCGTCTTGCCAGCGATTCGGCAAAATTTGGTTTTGTTTTTACTAAGCGAGGAATTGTGCCAGAAGCATGTTCGTCATATTTCTTGCCACGTCTTGTCGGTATTCAGCAAGCAACCGAATGGGTGTATACCGGTCGCGTGTTCCCGGCAGTTGACGCTGAGAAGGCCGGTCTCGTGCGCAGTGTTCACAGCAACGAAGATCTGCTCACGGTGGCCCGAGAACTGGCCCGCGAAATTGCCGATAACACCGCGCCGGTGTCCGTTGCATTGTCGCGACGAATGCTGTGGCGCATGTTGGGGGCGTCCCATCCTATGGAAGCGCATCGTGTTGATTCCCGCGGAATCATGGAGCGCGGTAAGAGTGCCGACTCAAAAGAGGGGGTCGTTAGTTTCTTGGAGAAGCGTGCGGCCGTGTACCCCGACAAGGTGAGCGACGGTTTGCCTGACATTTTCCCACACTGGGACGAGCCAGAATTTATCTAGTTCATGTCAACTGACGAACGAAGCGTGTACGACATCGTCGGCGGCGAATTTTTTGTGCGTCTTGTCGACGCGTTTTATGACGGTGTAGAGCGCGATGAAGTGCTCATTCGGATGTATCCCGAAGGTTCGGACACGGTGGAAGCTCGGCGTCGCCTCTCGATGTTTCTCATCCAATACTGGGGTGGACCACATGACTACATGGAACAACGGGGGCATCCGCAGTTACGCATGCGTCATTTTCCATTTTCAATTGGTGAACTAGAACGCGACCATTGGCTCATGCATATGGCCACAGCAATCGAGAGCATGGTGTCTGAAATACCAGAAGTAGATCGTGAACAGGTCACCATGCAGTTGGCGCAGTACATGGTGAATGCCGCCGAGCATCTACGCAACAAATAGCTCTAGTTGCGAGGACCAAGAGCAAACATCGCAATGGCGGCAGCAGCTCCCACATTGAGCGAGTCAACGCCTGCGTGCATCGGGATGCGCACTACTTGTGTTGCTTTCAGGAGTGTCCTGCTGTCTAGTCCGTCGCGTTCGCTACCCATGAGCAACGCAACTCGCTGTTGCTTCGGAACCGATACATCGTGAATGTTGATGGCCTCAGAATCTGGTGTAAGCGCAAAAGAGTGCACGTTGTGTCTGTTCAACAGGTCAACGAGAGAATCGTGAACGCCAAGTCTGGCGAAGGGGAGAGTTAGTCCGGTTCCCATGGAAACTCGTAATGCGCGTCGTGCCAACGGGTCTGCGCTTCCAGAAGAAAGAATGAGTGCATCCCAGCCCAATCCGGCTGCACTTCGAATGATGGCCCCCAAATTCGTGGGGTTATCTACTGCCTCTGCCACCAAGATTCGTTGCGAACGCGCCATGAGTGCATCGCACTCGGTCAGCGGCGGACGCTGAAACAGGCCAGTTGCGCGTAGCGGTACTCCGAGGCCTGTGACCTCTTGGCGGATCATCTCGTTGGCTACAAATACATTCACGTCGTGATGCATGAGTAATGAAAAGTGATCAGCCATGGCTTCATCGCACAACAGAGCGACCGGTATGCACTGAGCATCAAGTGCGCGTTGGACCACGAGGTCGCCCTCTGCAACGAATAGTCCTGCGCCGACCGTCTCGAGGCGGTCCAATTTGCTGGCTAATTGACGATCACGCCAACGGAACGCATCAAGTCGTGAATCGTGCGCATCGTTGACGAGGATGATGCTCATGATTGCCCGGGTGTTAGTAGTACCACGGGAATGGCGACCAGTCGGGGTCGCGCTTTTCCAAGAAAGAACGGCGTCCTTCATCGGCCTCGTCCGTGCCATAGGCCAAGCGAGTTGCCTCACCTGCAAAAACCTGTTGACCTACTAAGCCGTCGTCCACCAAATTGAATGCAAATTTCAGCATTCGTTGAGCAGTGGGGCTCTTGCCATTGATTTCTTTTGCCCATTGCAGGGCAACTTTTTCAAGATCGGCATGGGGTACGGATTCATTGACGGCACCCATTGCCTTCATTTCGTCGGCGGAATATTCACGTCCGAGGAAGAAAATTTCGCGAGCGAATTTCTGTCCTACCATTTTTGCGAGATAGGCGGATCCGTATCCACCGTCAAACGATGCAACATCGGCGTCAGTCTGCTTGAAGCGTGCATGTTCTTTACTAGCAAGAGTGAGATCGCTCACAACGTGCAAGCTGTGACCTCCACCTGCTGCCCAACCAGGTACAACGCAAATAACAACCTTTGGCATGAACCGAATGAGGCGTTGCACTTCCAAGATATGCAAACGTCCGGCACGCCCGCGATCAACGGTGTCTTCTGTTTCGCCCTCAGCGTATTTGTATCCGTCTTTTCCACGGATGCGTTGGTCGCCGCCACTACAAAAGGCCCAGCCTCCGTCTTTTGGAGACGGCCCGTTGCCCGTGAGAAGAACGCAACCAACATCGGTGGTCATGCGCGCATGGTCAAGAGCGGTGTACAGCTCGTCCACGGTGTGTGGGCGAAAAGCATTGCGCACTTCGGGGCGATTAAAAGCGATACGTACTGTTCCTTGGTCAACGGCGCGGTGATACGTGATGTCGGTGAATTGGAAACCGGGAACTTCGCGCCAAGCGGCGGGATCAAAAATGGGGGAGATGCTCACCCCGACATTGTTTCATGTGAGGTGTCCTATGCTGGAAACTCGTGGCGAAGTGGTCTGTTTGTGAGTCGGAAGCGCCCGAATTGGCGGCCAAAATTCGAGCCCGTTTCGCCAGCCACCCGCACCATGTTCTGGGCACCATCACCACCTTGGGTTCGCCACGGCTGAGCGGAATCAATGTTTTTTTCAACGATGGTGTGATGTGGTTCGGTTCGATGCCGAAAGCCATGAAGTTGGCCGACATTGCACGCGACCCTCGCATCAGTGTGCACTCGGCCACTCTCTCTGAAGAACTTGCTGGCGGTGACGCTGTGGTCTCAGGTGTGGCCCGCGTTGTTGACCCAGCGCAAGCGGCAACCTGGCGACCAGACAACCCTGGCGATGGTTCATTCTTCGAAATCGATATTCAAAAAGTCCATCTTGTAGAAGTGGTAGACGAGCAGCTAGTTATCACCATGTGGGATACCGAGCGTGGACTCCGTATCGTTCAACGACGATGACTACCCTGATTGCTTTCTCTGGATCTACTCGCTCGGCTTCATTTCACACGAGGTTGTTGAATTCGCTGCCAGCACTAGCACCATCGGATACGAACATTGCACTGTTCGATCTCAGTGATGTGCCGTTCTACAACCAGGACCTTGAAGGCGAAGCACTCCCTGAGTCTGTTGTTGCGCTGCGTGCAGCCGTTGCGGAAGCGGACGGCATCATCTTTGCCGCACCCGAATACAACGGCACGTACTCCGCACTCACCAAGAACACCATCGACTGGCTCAGTCGACCCATGGGTCAGGGTGTATTGCGCGAGAAGAAGGTGATGGTTGTCAGTGCCACACCCGGACCCGGTGCCGGCAAGCGGGTCAGTGAACAATTCGTTGCGCTCATGGGATTCTTCGGCAACACAGTGGTGGGTGTCGTGAACGCTGCAGCCATTCACGAAAAAATGGCGGCCGATGGTGACGTGGTGACTGATACTGAATTGGCCGATCAGTTGCGCACTGCTCTCGCCAGTTTTTAGAAGGTGATTACCAGGCGTCCACCATGGGACGTTTCTTGCCGTCGCGATCTCGCCACGACTTCGGTGTGCCGATAATCGACAAAATGCGCTGGCGAGTTTCAGCGGGGTCGATCACGTCATCAATTTCCACATGGCTGGCCATGTTCAATGCACTGCCATGCTCGTATGCGCGGGCAATTAGTTTTGCTTCTAGCGCTGCACGTTCGGATTCATCCGCGACCGCTGCTAATTCCTTGCTGTAACCAAGGCGCACCGCACCTTCCAGTCCCATCCCGCCGAACTCACCGGTGGGCCAAGAAACTGTCATTGCGTTTGAGTGGAAACCACCGCCGGCCATCGCCATGGCGCCTAATCCGTAACCTTTGCGCAACACAATGGTGGTCCACGGCACAGTGATGCTTGCCGCGGTGACAAACATGCGACCAAAGTGGCGAACCTGTGCCGAGTGTTCTGCATCTGGGCCCACCATGAACCCTGGCGTGTCACACAGGCTCACGATAGGAATGTCGTAGGCGTCGCACAATTGAATAAAACGTGATGCTTTGTCGGCGGCGTCGGAGTCAATGGCGCCACCCAAATGCGCGGGATTATTGGCAATTACTCCCACGGCCTTTCCTTCGATGCGCATCAACGTGGTGAGAATGCCGATACCAAAGGTAGGGCGTAGCTCGACAGCTGAATCTATGTCGGCTAATGCGTTAATGACCGTGCGCACGTCGTACACACGTGTGCGTTGTTCGGGTATCAACGGGCGCAACGCGGCATCATCGTGGCGTTTCCAATTTGCAGTAGCACCTTGGAAGAATCCCAGGTATTTCTTCGCGACGGCGACGGCTTCGGCTTCGTCCTTCACGCGAATGTCGACCACACCATTTGCGGTTTGCACATCAATGGGACCGATGTCGGTGGGTTTCACCACGCCAAGGCCACCGCCTTCAATCATGGCTGGGCCGGCCATGCCGATATTCGAATTCTCTGTTGCGATGATGACATCGCAACAACCCAGCAACGCAGCGTTGCCTGCAAAGCAATAACCCGACGTGATGCCCACCATCGGTACCAAACCGGAAAGTCGAGCGAACAGCGCGAATGCGGGGCCATCAAGTCCTGCGACTCCCGCCGCGTCGGTGTCGCCGGGGCGACCACCGCCGCCTTCGGCGAATAAAACGAACGGCGTACGCAATTGTTCGGCCAACGAGAACAAGCGATCCTTCTTGCGATGGTTCAAGAAACCTTGTGTACCCGCGAGCACGGTGTAGTCATACGAGGCAACGGCGACACGCGCCGCTTCTTCTCCGAACTCTGAAGTGTTCACCGTGGCGAGACCCCCGACCAGTCCGTCGGCTGGCGTATTACGAATGAGGTCGTCCAGTTCTCTGCGCTGACGTTGCGCGGCGATGGCGAAAGATCCGTATTCAACGAACGAGCCTTCATCCACCAGGTCAGCAATGTTGGCGCGAGCCGTGCGTTGACCCTTCGCTGCTCGTCGTGCAACAGCTTCGGGTCGTGCGGCGTCGGTGGTGAGGTGACGACGCTCGTGATATCGCGCAAGGTCTGCACGCTCTCCTGAGGTTGAGTCGGCGCTGTTATTCGCAGCAGACGGTGCGCTGACTACGCCGGGCGTGATGGTGATTAATAGTTGTCCGGCTGCAATGGTGTCACTTTCGGCGACTGCAATCGAGGCGACAATGCCATCAACGCCAGCTTCCACTGGGTGCTCCATTTTCATGGATTCCAGAATCACAATTTCCTGATTGCTGCGTACTGAATCGCCCACGGCAACCTTCACCTTGAACACGGTGCCAAGAATGGGGGAGACAAGGTGATGTTGCTGACTAGCCATGCGAAATTGTTTCACACGACAACATGCTGTGAGCCCATTGCACGAATGGAAAGTGTGTCTGCCTAGTAGGTTCACCACGGTGATTTATGTAGTGATAGGGACATTTCTTCTGGGTTGGTTGGTCCATTCCCGTATGCCCGTTTCACCCACTGTGATCCGTTCGGCAGATCAATATGTGGTGAAATTCGCTCTTCCCGTTTTGGTGTTCTCAAAGATCTCTCGCATGACCATCAACAGCGCCATGCTCACTCCGGTTGCCATTGCGTGGGCCGTGATGCTGTCGTGTGCGGCAGTGATTCTCGTTGTTGCGCGGCAACAACAGTGGGACGCCACTACCACTGGCGCGTTGTTGATGGTAGGGGTGTTGGGCAACACCAGTTTCCTGGGTCTCGGCATGGTGGAGGGCTTGTTGGGAATTGATCACATGCCGTCGGCGGTGGCATACGACCAACTCGGCACGTTCCTGGGCCTTGCGGTGTACGGCTCATTCATAGTGAGCCGATTCGGCGGTGATGATTTCAGTATCGCGTCCATTGGCATGCGGCTCGTTCGCTTCATGCCCTTCGTTGCGCTCATGCTTAGTTTTCCAGGCCGATTCGCGCATATTCCAGATGGCGCGTATGAAGTATTCGACTTAGTGGGCAAAACCGTAGGTCCCGTTGCAATGGGTGCATTGGGTCTGCGTTTTTCATTGCATGTAAACCGTGCGGTATTCCGCCCGGCGGTCACTGGGCTTGCAGTGAAAATGCTGGTGATACCTGCTGTGCTCATCGCCATCACTTTCATTGCAGGGAATGTGCATTCCATTACGTGGCAGTCCTCGATTCTCGAGGCTTCTATGCCGCCCATGGTGACGGCTGGCGTAGTAGCAGTGGGTGCTGGCCTCGATGAAGATGTAGTGGCGTTCATGGTGGGCATCGGAACTCTGTGCGGATTTGTCACCGTGCCGCTTGTGTCGCTGCTTCTCTAGAGCGCCCAGTGGCAATTACTGCACGGTTATGCACTAGAAACAAGGAATGATCTCGTTCATTAAGCAACTCGAGAAACTTGCCGCCGATTCACCCGACGCTCCAGCCATTACATGCGCCGGAGAAACCATTTCGCGAAGTGAATTGTTGAAGGCGGGATACAACCTTGCCGTCTATCTCGATCGCGCCGGTGTCAAAGAAGGCGACATGGTGACTGTTGCGGTACCAAACAGCATTGACTTCTTCATTGCCTATGTGGGCATCTGGAGATTAGGAGCTACGCCGCAACCCATTTCGTCACGACTTCCGCAACGAGAACTTGACGCCATCATTGAGTTGGCCAATCCCTCGGCTGTTATTGGGCTGCCAGAAGGGTCAATTGCCGGTCGTCCGTGTCTGCCTGTTGGATTTCGCGCACCTGATGCCGATGCATCGGGACTTGAATACAAAGTGTCGCAGGCGTGGAAAGCTCCAACATCAGGAGGAAGCACGGGTCGTCCAAAACTTATTGTTTCCGGTGACCCCGCAGAGATGGACGACACAGCCCCACCACCACTCATGATGGACTCGGGCGGTTGTTTAGTGATGCCCGGACCTCTGTATCACAACGGTCCTGCAGTATGGAGTTGCCAAGCTCTCTTGAACGGTTTGCACGTGGTGTTGCTTCCGCGATTTGACGCAGCAGGAACGTTGAAGGCGATCGAAGATTTCAAGGGATCCGTTCTGTACATGGTTCCCACCATGATGAAGCGAATTTTGCGACTGCCAGATGATGAACGATTCTCATATGACCTCAGCAGTTTGCGTGTGGTGTGGCATCTTGCGGAACCATGTCCCGAATGGTTGAAGCAAGCGTGGATTGATTGGTTGGGAGCCGAGCGTATTTTTGAGTTGTATGCAGGAACCGAAGCTCAGATTGCCACCGTGATCACCGGGGCAGAATGGCTCGCACATCGTGGTTCAGTGGGCAAACCGGCTGTCGGTACGGTGCGAATCACCAACGACGACGGTGTCGACGTGCCCACTGGTGAGATGGGTGAAGTGTGGATGCGCAGTCCACGTGACACTCCTACGTACAAATACGTTGGTGCAACCGCTCGCACGTTGGAAGGCGGATGGGAGTCGCTCGGAGATATGGGATACCTCGATGGAGATGGTTATCTGTACCTAGGAGATCGTGCGGCAGACATGATTTTGTCGGGCGGAGCAAACATCTACCCCGCCGAAATCGAGTCGGCAATCCAGGAACATCCTGCAGTGAAGTCGTGCGCCGTTATCGGACTTCCCGACGACGACAAGGGCAACACCGTGCATGCAATCGTTGAAGCCGATACCCATGAGGTGTCAGAAGATGATTTGAAGTCGTTCCTCGGAGAACGATTGGTGATCTACAAGGTGCCGCGCACGTTCGAATTCGTCGACTTCGCCTTGCGAGACGATGCTGGAAAGGTGCGCCGCTCTGCCTTGCGTGCCGAGCGGGTGCCAAACGGTCAATGATCGTTACGCCGCCACGTTGGCGATGATTCTCCTGGCATTCGCCCCGAGAATCGAGGTCATGGCGGTGTCACCAAGATTCATCTCACTCAGCCACGCCAAACATTTCGTGACGCTGATGGCCGTATTGGGAGCGTCACTTCCGAACAGAATGCGATCGGCCAGCAGTTGCAGATGGTGTGCATCGACCTCGGGAAATTCGCGCACCACTGGGGTGAGGTCTGCGAACAATGACGGATGCTCGAGCATGAGTCGCAGTGCAACGGGTGCCGAATGATGACCGCAGTGCGCCAGTATCAATGGCATCTCGGGGAAGGCATCTGCGATTTCGGCGATGGCGGGCAGTTCGTTCGACTCTGTCTTCCCATTCACGTTGTGGCCCAGATGCACCACCACCGGTAGCCGTCGTTCATTGGCGCATGCATACACCGAGCGCAATCGCGCGTCGGTGACGAGAAATGATCCCACCGAACAATGGAGCTTCAACACGCGCAGGCCGAGCTTGTCGACGGCATCGCTCACGATTGACACCGCTTCATCATCGCCCGGGTGCACGGTGAGGCCACCCACGATGGACAGTGGTGCATCGACGAACTGCTGCACGGTGGCAGAGGCAGCCTCGTTGAGGCCGCGAGCAACACCGGGTTTGTGGGCATACGGCAACGTCCAGATCTCGTCTACACCCTCGTGGTGCAGCGATGTGACCA
>CAYSPE010000043.1:11655-14577 GCA_964432845.1 uncultured Bifidobacterium sp. | reverse complement strand
CGTAGTCCTCGTCGCGAATGATGCCGGCGAACAACTGGGCAAGTGTCTTTTCTTGTTGTGCACGAGCTTCGGCGCCTTCGGAAGCTTCCGCAACACCCTTGCGAAGGAAGAAAGTGATGCGGCTGGTGTGTCGGCCGGGGTTGCCTTCGTGTGGGTAGATGCGAATGAAGAAACAACCATCAACGGTGGGTAGCAACTGAATGTTGGGGAAGAGGTAGTAGGCGGGCAGGGTTGCGACTGCGATATTCCACTGTTCTCTTGGAAGTTTGCGCATTTCGTCGATTGCACGGCGACACAACAAGAAGCGGTGATTGCGGCCGAATGTTTCGTAGCACGACACGTTGCCGTGGAAGCCGAGGTTGATGGTGTTTTGGTGAAGCGCAGGAAAGTGATACGTCTCGCCGAATGTGTCGTTCGCCAACTTCCAGTTGCACGCGATGTCGTATGTGTCACGGTCCGCAGCCACAAGTTCATCGAGTCTCCACGATGCAAGTTCTTCGGCGTATTCGCTGGTCAACAGTTCATCGACATTGATCTCACCATCAGGATCTGGATGAACGAATAGGAAACCGTATTTCTCCACGGCAGGTAAACGAATGAGTCCATGACACGAAGTGTCGATATCGCCGAAGTGCTCGCGCTTGGGGAGTCCGACCAAATCACCGCTGGTGTCGTATGTCCAGTTGTGGAATCGACATGTGAAGCGTCTCGTTTCACCGCGCTCTTCTTCCACCACCAACGCGCCACGGTGACGGCAAGCATTGACCATGGCAACGAAGGTTCCGTCTTGTTCACGCGACGCAATGATGGGTACGCCGAAGTCATTGATGGTGAAAAACGAACCGGGTTCTGGCAGGTCGCCAGAGAGGCCGATGATCTGTGGGTGATGGCGAAAGAACGTGTCCCACTCTTTTTGTGCGAGCTCGGGGTCAACGTAGGCAGACGTGGGGTTGCGCCGAATGCCACCTTCGTCGATGTTGGTGCCAGCATCGAGCCGGCCGAGCATTTCTTCAATCAGGCGTACTTGAACATCGTGGCGCATGGTGCATACCTCTTACTTACGGTGCAGTGTTCAAAAAATTAGAGTACACTCTAAAAATATGGTTCGGCACGATTCGGCAACAAAATCCACTTCTGGGGTGCGTGAACAGAGCAAGGCCCGTCGCCGTACCGCGATTTTGGACGGCACGCTCGCTCTGTTGAGAACCACCCACATCGACAATGTGTCGATGGAGGCCATAGCAGCCGAAGCTCAGGTGGCACCGGCCACGGTGTACAACCTCATGGGATCACGCGATCAACTTTTGCTGGCGTGTGCGAATCGCGTTCTTGAATCTTTGGTCGATGGGCTCATCACCATGGATCTGAATGAAGACCCCATCGGAGTTGCCTTGGCGATTATTGAACGCTCATGCGATGCGTTCACCAGTGATAGTCATGCGTTTCGCCAGATTGTGAGTGCGGCGAATGGTCTTGCGCGTGGCGGCCAAACCATCGAGATGGATCCGGCGCAGTTGCAGGTGTCGGCCATGAGGGCCGCGCAACAAGCGGGAATCATTCGTCATGATGCGGACCCCAGTGTGTTGGGTCGACAGGTGTATTTGTCGTACAACGGCGCCATGTTTGCGTGGGCCGCTAATCAACTCACCGACAATGGATTTCGCGCAACGGCTACTCACGGTTTGTGGACAGTGCTTGCCGCATTCACCACCGACGAATATCGCGCGCAGTACGTAAAGAAGTCGATGAAAGTAGCGAAAGAAATAGTTGCCGCAGGGTACGGCTCTACGAGTTTCGGCGCGTGAGTCGCGAGCTTGCGAGACTCACAACAAGTCCCACCGACACGAGCAGAATCCAGCCGTGGCGGAAGCCATTGATACCGGGCGTGCCAGTAGTGAACGCGATGACTGCTGCAACACCGAATGAGCCGCCGAGATAACGCGTTGCCGAGTTCACTGCACTGCCTGCTGCGTATTGATCGGGTGGCAACGTTGCCGCTGCAGCAGATGAGAACTGTGGCAAGCACATGGCAACACCAAGTGCGGTGAAGATAACGGTGGGCAGGTATTCGGTGAGGTAGTTGGGTTCAGCACCAACACGTGCCAACAACATGGCGCCACCAAAGGCATACATCAATCCGCCAGGAATGAGAATGGCGCGTTGCCCAACTCTGCCGGCCAACTTGCCGAAGCGTGCTGCAGTGAGTGCAACGATTGCTGGCCCGAGGGCAATGGCGGTACCAGCGCGAAGAATGGAGTACTGCCACACGCCGGTGAGGAACAACACGTTGCTCATGAACATTGCGTTGAAGCCGATGGCGAACACGAATGTAGCCACGTTTGCCCAACGGAAATCGCGGTTTTGGAAGAGTGCGAGTTGGAGAACGGGGTTTGGAATTCTCCGTGCACGCAAGATGAAAATGACGATCAACAGCACACCGGTGGCGAATGCAGCAATTGTTTTGCCACCGGTCCATCCCCACTTGTTGCTCTGCACGATGGCCAATGTGACAGTACCCATGCCGAGTGCGAGCAAGATGACGGTGAGTGCATCGGGCATACGGCCCGCTTCCGATTCTTTGCTCTCGGTAAGAACTCGACTGCACATGATGTAACTGATGATGCCGACGGGCAGATTCACGAAGAACGCCCACCGCCATGAAAGGTGACTCACCAACAACGCACCAATTGGAGGGCCGGCCGCACCCGCGGCTGCACTGATGGCACCCCAGATTGCAACCACGACTGGAATGCGCGATGGATCGAATGCACGCAACAACAACGCAAGCGATGATGGAATCAACAACGCAGCGCCGACAGCTTCCAATGCTTCGGCTGCAATCAACCAACCAAGGTTGGGGGAGAGACCGCACGCCATGGAGCCGATGGTGAACACCACCACGCCCATGAGGAACACGCGACG
>CAYSPE010000043.1:5127-11555 GCA_964432845.1 uncultured Bifidobacterium sp. | reverse complement strand
CCGATCATGGGTGTTCGCGCCGGCCTTCTGGCGTACTTCGATGCTGTTGCTGCGGTTGGAATCAAAGAGAACTACGAGGTTCATGTGGGAGATGAAGTGTTCACCGTGACCTCACGTGCTGAAACGACAGAGGCGGTTTCATCGCCTGACCTCGTGGTCACCTTTGAGGATGCACAGCAGATCGTAAACATTCGCCAAGGTCGCGAGTCGTTTAGTCGGTTGGTGAAGCGAGGAGCCATAAAAACCGATGGTTCAACGGTGGCTTTCGAGCATTTCCAACAGATCTACCGTATGAATTCGACGCCTCGCCAACTAGCCTAAGAAACCGATTGGTTCGGTTTTCCAAGCGGGTTCCGCTAAGAACGCCAACTCAATCTTGCGCCTTTAGCTCAGTCGGTAGAGCAACGGACTTTTAATCCGCAGGTCCTGGGTTCGAGCCCCAGAGGGCGCACCAATGTGGTCTTGTTAGTTCGCGTTAGTGGCGGGCGAAGCGTCGCGGCGAAAGTTCTTCGGCCAGCTGTTTGTCGTCGGGTTTTACGACGTTGTTGATTACGTCGGCGGCGAGCGATGCAAGCTTGGGTGCCATTTGAATGCCGTAGCCACCTTGGCCGCACAACCAAAAGAAGTGTGGTTCGTTGGTGTTGCAGCCCATGGCGGGTGACTTGTCACTGGTGAAAGTGCGCAGGCCGGCCCATGTGCTTTCCACGCTGCGAATGTTGAGAGTGGTGAAGTTGTTGATGGCTTCAATGGCCATGGCAACGTCGAGCTCTTCGGGTTGAGCGTCGCAAGGTTCGCTGGGAGTTTCGTCGGCGAGAGAACCGAGTATCGAACCACGGTCGATGCGGAAATAGAACTCCTCAGGGTGGCGTACCACCATGGGGCCGGGTTCGTATGGCTGCGTGAGTTTGCTGGTGAAGATGGTGCGGCGAAGCGGCTTCAGGCCAATGGGCGCACAGTGTGCGCGAGTTGCGAGTGTGTCACCCCAAGCGCCGGCAGCGTTGACGATGAGATCGGCGTGGAATGTTTGATGGTGCGTTGTGATGGTGGAAGTGCCGTTGGCGTTGGTGGTGATTTCGATTGCTTCGTGCGACTTGTGAATGATGCCGCCGTTCTTGGTGAAGCGGCGAACGTAGCTTTGGTGCAAACCAGCAACATCGATGTCGTAACCGGTTTGTTCGAGAAGTGCGGCGCCGGCATGTTCGGTTTTGATGTACGGAGCCATTGCAATGAGTTCATCAGCGGTGATGAGCTTCATGGTGGGGTTGTCTTGAAGTTCGGCTTCGATGTCGCCGAGTTGTGATGGGTCGAGGGCAATCACCATGTCGCGTGGTGTGAGAAGTGGGTAGCCGTGCTCTTCGGAGAGTTCGGTGTAGAGATCAAAGCTTGCTTTGGTGAGGGCCTGAATATTGCTGTTGCCGTACGAGCCAAGAAATGTGGCGGCGGAGCGACCCGTGGTGTGGTGCGCAAGAGTTGCTTCCATTTCAAGAAGCGTCACGCTGTGCGTGCGCGAAAGTTCGGCCGCGATGCTGATGCCAGCGATGCCGCCGCCAACAACAACTACGTTCACGCAGGTGACCACTCGGTATCTGGGTCAGTAGGCCACAGTTTGCCTGGGTAGGCAGGGTGGGCGAACGTGTTCACGTCGAGCGTGGAAAGACCTGGTGAATCGGCACGCAGAATTTCTGCGGCAATGTGGCGGAAGCCAGCGCGGAAGTGCGCACTTGATTTCAGACCCACAACGCTGCATTGCGTGGGGTCGATGCCGTGCAACTTGAAGATTTCGGAGTCGAAGGTTTGTTGCGGCTTTGAGGTGATCACAATGTCTACTTCGCCAACTTTGATACCAACGGATGGACCAAGGTTGAGTGGAAGTCCGCGCATCATGTGGGTGAGCACGATGCGGCCATCGGTGATGGTGCGGATTTTTGCGTTCACCTTCAGTGGTGGTCCGTGAAGTGGGCCATGGCAACCACCAATGGTGAGTTCAATCTTGTTGCCCACTCCGGTTTTGATCACTTCTTGCACAGCTGCAGGGTCGCACAGCATGGCGAATGCAGAACCAGGAACTTGGTGTTCGAGCATGGCACCGAGCAATTGCGTGCCGTCACCTGGCGTACCTGCGCCGGGGTTGTCGCTGGTGTCGTTGATAACGATGGGCTTTTTGCCATCGGCAACAAGGGCGGCTGCGGTGCGCATGGCAGAGTCGGGCGAATGTGATTCAAGCATGAAACGTTCGCGAGATTCCCAAATCCATTGGGCGAGTTCCGTTGCGCACTGTTTGGCAAGATCGCGATTGTTGTCGGTGGTGCACACCACATGCACGCCCACGTGTTCGGTGTCTGAATAGGGGAACCCGTGGTACACGGTGCAGTCGATGACGCCCGGACGTTCTTCGATGCGCAGGCACAACTCTTTGAGTTCGGCGGCGGGGAAACCTTCGTCGGTGGTTGAAGGTTGCATCAACATGGGAATGGAAACAAGTTCGGTAACAGGATTCGTCTTTTTGTTCACTGCATCAATAGCCACTTGCACTGCTTCCACTCCACGCGCGCCACAATCGGTGTGTGGGTAGAGGTGATTGCCGATGAGCGCGGTGAATTGCGATGACATGGCATGAGTGATGTTGCCGTGAAGATCGAGTGCGGCTGTGATGGGAAGATCGAGTCCCACTACTTCGCGAATGGCGGTGATGAGATCGCCCTCGAGGTCTGGGTATCCGTCGGCAACGCCAGCACCATGAATTTCCATTACCAATGCGTCAATGTCGGGGTTCTCTTGCAGACCCTTGAGGATGATGTCTTTGAATTCCTCGTAGGCCTCTTTCTTGATGGTGCCAGAGGGGTTCGCAACTGCGGAGAAGATAGGAACAATTTCAATGCCTTGACGCAAGCATTCATCGATGATGCCGCCGGTGTAGGTATCGATTCCTGCGTAATCAAGAAGTTCATCGCCGCGCTTGATAGTGAATTTCTCGCGTTCGGTGAGGCCCGAAATTTCAACCGCGTAGGTGTTGGTTTCGTGGAACAGTGCGGCGACGGCGAACTTCATGCACAAATACTAAGTGCCGCCTATGTGTGACTGATTATTTCCAGCCCAAGATGTTTTCTGATGAACCAAGCGCGCCGCTGAGAGTGGCGAGAAGGTTGAAGATGTCCTTGCGTTGGCGTGCCGTGAGACCGTTCACATCACCCATGAGGTTGCTTCCCTGTAACACCAACTGAATGATGAAGGCGTAGGTGCGAGCGGTTCGCTTGCTCACCTTGTTCACCGTGGCGATACGTTCAGCGATTCCCAAATAGATGGACTGGTCGGTAGCGAAGGCGCTGGGATCTGTGCCTTCGTCGAGTAGATGGCTCACGATTCGCAGGCGCAGGTTGATGTCGGGGTTTTTCTGCAGGTGAGGAAAGATTTGCGGAAGTGGACTATCAACAAGGGGCTGCATGATGCGTTCCATGAGCCGATTGGAGACGGCAAGCAACAGTTCGTTACGCGACCCGAAGTATCGCTTCACGTGCATAGTTTGCAGACCGGCCTCAGTGGCAATATCGCGCACGCCTACTTTCGCAATGGGTGTGGTGCGCGCCAACGTGATGGTGGCCTCGATGAGAAGTTCAGCGCCGGCATCGCGAGAGATGCGTGTGGTCGTTGTCTTCTTTGGCACGCGCTATGTCTATCAGGCATACGCTCGATTTGTTTACCGCGTAAACATTTTCCGCCTACCGAACATTGTTCAGTAGTAATACGCGGCGAGGGACAGATGTTCATCCCAAGTGCGTGATGCAAATGTGCCTATGACGCGATTTTGCGTGACTTTGCAACGCTTCGTTCCTACCTTCAGCAGCAACTGGAGGTAGGCGATGAAACTTCGATACAAACTTTTGATTGGTGCAACCAGCATTGCGGCGGTGTTGGTGACATTGGCACCAACGAGTGCGGCCACGGGGAAGTCGCTGCGAAGTGAACGCGCGCGGGTGGTGAAGTTTTGGACGAACACGCGGGTGAGGAAAGCAGTGACTCGCGATTTTGAATTGAACACACGCACGCATCGTTTCGATTTGCGAGGAAAGCCAGTGTTTCCCGGAACGGTAACTGGTGCGTCATGGGTGAATGGCGGCACAGTGGCCGAGAGCACGGGCAAGGTGCTGTTCAGTATGGGTTCGAATTTCTACGTGTGTTCGGCAAGTGTGATTACCGATGCAGTGAGTTCGCGTTCCATTGTTCTCACGGCGGGACACTGTGTGTATGACGAGACCAACAATCAGTTCGCAGAGAACTGGATGTATGTGCCTGCGTGGGATGCGAGTCCAGCAACGTTGGATGGAAGTGGATTGTTTTGTGAAAGCACGTTGTACGGATGTTGGACAGCAACATCTTTGGTGGCATCGAACGCGTTTGCAGCCGAACCGGGTTTCACAGTGGCAGCAACGCAACATGACTATGCATTTGCAGTGATGGGTGCAGGCGGTTTTTCAGGATTGCAATTGGACAATGTGGCGGGCAGCCAAAACATGTACACCGACGCAACGGTGTCGTTAGATGCGGAAACGTGGGCGTTTGGGTATCCGGCACAAGGGAAGTACAAGGGCAACGATCTCACGTATTGTCACGGATTGCTTAGCTACGACGGCAAGGTGGGCGTTGATTGGAGCACCTACAAACTGGGCTGTGGCATGACTGGCGGATCATCGGGCGGGCCGTGGTTTCGAGAGTTCGCAGAATCGGGTGCCGGGGTAGGTGTGGGCACGGTGTTCAGTGTGACCTCATATGGATACGGCAACTCGAAGTATCTGTATGGGCCATTTTTGAACAGTGAGACGGCAAGCATGTTCGCGATGGCAGCGTCTTCCACGGGAAATGTGTTGTACGGGGCGTAACGGCAAGTTCGTCCCGTGAGTGTTTGCGTGGCGGGCGTACTGTGGAGGGGAAGCCACGGGGAGGTTCGCCATGGGAGATTCGGTACGCGTATCGCGTGAGGGAGACGTAGTTACTCTTACGTTGTGTAACCCAGCGAAGCGCAATTCATTGTCGATGGCGGTGCTTATTGAACTCACCGATGCGTTGTTAGATGTGGGTGGCAGCGATGCAACGGGCGTGATTCTTGCTGCCGAAGGGCCGGTGTTTTCTGCGGGGCACAACTTCGGCGAAATGGCCGGCGCTGAACGCAATGCTGCGTTTGAGTTATTCACCGTGTGCTCGAACCTGATGCAAACAATGCACAGCATTCCGCAGCCAATTGTGGCGCAGGTACATGCATTGGCCACCGCTGCAGGATGTCAGTTGGTTGCTACGTGCGATCTTGCGGTTGCAGCACGGTCTGCGTCGTTCGCAATTCCTGGAGGCAAGGGCGGATTGTTCTGCCACACACCATTGGTAGCGGTGGCACGCAGTCTGACGCCGAAGCGTGCGCTGGAAATGGCGATGACGGGCGATGCAATTTCTGCAGAGACTGCGTTGCAGTGGGGCTTTATTAATGAGGTGGTGGATGACGAGAAATTGACCATGGCCACACACGGCTTGTTGGCTCGTGCCACCCGTGGTTCGCGAGAGTCAAAAGGCATTGGTAAAAAGGCGTACTACCAACAAATTCAGATGAGCGAACGGGATGCGTATGAGTTCGCATCAGCAGTGATGGCTGATGCAGTGGTGTCAGATGTGGCACAAGAGGGGATTGCAGCATTTTTAGAGAAGCGCTCACCAGATTTTGGTGGTAGGTAAATAGGTATGAGCGTTGTTTCGCCAGATTCGCTGAATGAAGTTGAACTTTCACTGCAGGGCATGACTTGTGCGGCGTGTGCAAACCGCATTGAGAAAACCCTGAACAAACTTGATGGTGTTGAGGCGGCAGTTAATTACGCCACCGAATCGGCCATGGTGGCGTTTGACAAAACTGTGGTGTCATCTGACGCGTTGATTAAGGCTGTTGAGAAAGCTGGCTACGGCGCAACGGTGGTGGATGACACTCCGGTTGATGACGATTTGGAAGACCGTTTGAGGCTGGCACGCATTCGATTGTGGGTGTCGGGCGTGTTTACAGTGCCGGTGGTGTTGCTCTCCATGGTTGATGCATGGCAATTCCACAATTGGCAATGGTGGGCCATGGCCTTGAGTACACCAGTTGTTACGTGGTGCGCATGGCCGTTTCATCAAACGGCGTGGAAAAACGCACGACATGGCACATCAACAATGGACACGCTCATCAGCGTGGGCATTATTGCGGCCACTGCATGGAGTGTGTGGGCTGTGGTGTGGGGCGATGCGTTGAGTGTTCATTCCACGGAGGGAATGAACATGAGCATGAGCACCGGCTCGGGTACATCGCATGTGTACTTCGAAGTGGGTGCCACCGTTACGTTGTTCATTCTTATTGGTCGCTATTTGGAAATGCGCGCGAAGCACTCAGCAGGTGATGCATTGCGTTCGTTGTTGGC
>CAYSPE010000043.1:0-5027 GCA_964432845.1 uncultured Bifidobacterium sp. | reverse complement strand
GTGGCCGCAGTGTTCGTGCCAGTTGTGTTTGCTATCAGTGCAATCACTCTGGCGGTGTGGTTGTTTATTGATAGTGATGTGTCGAAGGCATTTGTTGCCGCGGTGTCCGTGCTCATCATTGCGTGCCCATGCGCATTGGGGCTCGCTACTCCCACCGCCCTCATGGTGGGCAGCGGTCGAGCTGCACAAATGGGAATCGTGATCAAGGGAATTGATGTTCTGCAGAGCACACGACGAATTGACACTGTGGTGCTCGACAAAACGGGCACAGTAACCACCGGGCAGATGAGCGTGGCAAACGTGTTCGTTGTTGATGGTGTATCGCGTGTTGAGGCGTTGCAGTTTGCAGGTGCAGTAGAAAAGGGCAGCGAGCACCCCATTGCGCGTGCCATTGTTGCTGCGGCCGAGGCAGAACTGGGTACGTTGCCTGCACTTGATGAATTTGAATCGTTGCCGGGCGTGGGTGCGACAGGTCGTATTGGCGGAGTGATTGTGAGCGTGGGGCGTGAAGAGAGCTTTGCGCAGCGCATGATTATTTTGCCGACGTCCATTCGTGAGGCTTTGAATGCATCGCGTGAACTGGGGCAAACAGCTGTTGTGGTGTCGTGGGACTCTGCTGCAAAAGCAGTGATTTCATTGGCTGATCAGCCCAAGCCCACTAGTGCGGAAGCTATTGCCACATTAAAGGTGATGGGACTTGCACCGGTATTGCTCACGGGCGACAACGTGGTTACTGCCCGCGCTATTGCGGAAAGCGTGGGTATTGATACCGACGAGCACCATTTGTACGCCGGTGTCATGCCTGATGAAAAAGTTGCCGTGGTGCGCGAGTTGCAAGAGCGCGGCTATGCAGTTGCCATGGTGGGCGATGGCGTCAACGACGCGGCAGCGCTCACGCAAGCCGATGTAGGAATTGCCATGGGCGGCGGAACAGATGTGGCGATGCAAGCGAGTGACCTCACCATTGTGAACGGTGACTTGCGGTCGGTCCCCGATGCCATACGTTTGTCGCGCGCCACGTTGCGCACCATTCGCACCAATGTGTTCTGGGCGTTTGCCTACAACGTGGCGGCGATTCCGTTGGCTGCAAGCGGACGCATGAACCCCATGTGGGCAGGGCTCGCCATGGCGTCATCGTCTGTGTTTGTGGTGACAAACAGTTTGCGCTTGCGCCGCGTGAAGTTGGCTCGTTAAGAACTCACCAGTACTTTGCGAACAGCATCAATTGCTTGTCGCCGATAGTTGCGAACAGTACGTGCTGAAACACCCCATTCCACTGCTATTTCTTCGCCGTGTTGGCCACTGCCAAGCTTGCTGAGCAATTCAATGTGGCGACGCTCGACACCTCGATCAAGTGCGATTTGAAGAACATCATCAAAGCTCATTTCGCTAAATCCTGGCCGATGCGCATCAAATAACCATGCAAGAACACGGTCTTCCACTTGCCGTTCTTCAACGCGCACTAATCGTCGTTCACGAACAAATGCGTAGTACTCGGCGTCACGCACAATGTTTGATGCAATCTTGGTGCGCCGACGCTCGTGCGGAAATTCGCGAATCACCATCCACGCGGCAGCGAGTACTTCGCTCATTGCTGCTGTGGTGCCGCCTTTCATGATTTTGCCTCGGCGACGTCCGATAGCCATGAGTGCTGGCATGACGCGGTGGAGCACCACACGTGCTGCCAAGTCGTCGTGTTCGGCAAGTCGCACAAGATGCCACAGCATGTTGTCGCCGGCATCGTCATTCACCGGCCGACCGAATCCGCACAGCTCTAACAACTGGTCAAGGTTGTCCACCGAGTGGGGCATGAAATCCCACGAGTTCACTCTGCGCAAAACGGCTGGGCGATAGGCGAGTCGTGCCCATTCGTCGATGATTTGTCGGCCGGGTCCCGATTGCGTGGTGCTCCACACCAGTGCGGTTCCAGGATTGTCGGATGGATATTGGGGTGATGGATTGCTCTGTGCCATGGGCGGCACGGTGCAGAAATACCCTTTCCGCAAAAGGGTTCTGTGGGCTCACCCAGGGTCTCACCCGTGGGTAATACTTGCCGTATGCGCATCACTTTGCCCTCGGGCACGCCCGCTGAAATTGTTCAACACCCACAACCGAAGATGGGATTGGTGATTTCTACCGACATATTCGGTCTACGTCCGTTGTATGACCAAATGGTGCAGCGATTGAGTGACGAGTGGCAAATGTCGGTGATTGCAGTGGAACCATTTCCCGGCCTCGACCTGGGGCCCGAACTTGAACCACGTCAGGCAGCGGTGCCATCGCTTGACGATGAAGTGAAGTTGCGCGACCAGTTGGAAGCAGCCGACGCACTGCAGTGTGACACCGTGGGCTTGCTCGGTTTTTGTTTAGGTGGCATGTACGCATTCAAAGCTGCACGCTGCGATCGCTTTACTCGCATTGTTGCGTTTTACGGAATGATCACGGTGCCAGATAATTGGAAGAGTCCCACTCAAGGCGAGCCACTCAACATGTTGTTGTCGGGTTATGCAGAGAGCGTGTTCGCAGTACTTGGTGGCAAAGATTTCTACACACCCATGAGCGACATTGATCAGTTGCGTTCGACAGGCGCAACCATTTCGTTCTACCCAGAAGCTGAGCATGGGTTTGCACACGATGCATCACGTCCCACCCACCGAGCGGAAGATGCAGCTGACGCGTTCGCTAAAGCGAAGTCGTGGCTGTTGAGTGCTGTTTAACCAATAAAAAGGGTGGTTTTACAGCGCGCGCTGTTCAAGCTTTGCACGATCAATGATGTGATACGTGCGGTCATGCTGCTCGAGCCAACCCAACTTGATGAAGCTGGCAATTGCCTTGTTCACTCGCTCGCGTGAAGCACCCACCATGCCGGCGAGTTCTTCTTGGGTAACAGGAAGAGAGAATTGATCTTTGCCATCGCTAAGAGCAAGGAGGCGCTTTGCGGTGCGGCCGGTGACATCGAGGAACACACTGTCGGCGATTGCCTTGTCCATTGCGCGCAGACGCTTGCTAAGGAGTTGGATGACGTTCCACATGAGATCGTTGTTGCTCTTCAATTCATCAAGAACTGAGCTGTATGGAATTTCGAGAACGGACGTTGCTTCGAGAGCACGTGCACCAGCGGAACGCTTACTGTTGTCGAGCATGGCCATTTCGCCGAAGAGATCGCCGTCATCCATGAGAGCGATCACACTCTCGCGATGGTCGTAAGGCTTGTTGCCAATAGAAATGGCAATTCGACCTGAGAGAACCACGAAGAGTGAATCTGGGTCTTCGCCGTCGTCGAACAGCACGTCGCCACGTACGAGGTGACGCACCTTGCCAGTGGCGGCAACGCGTTCTAGTAATTCGGGGGATGCACCTTCGAAGAATTCGGTGTCTGCGAGTACTTGTTCGTGAGCCATAGCAATCACTGACGGTACTACCCTTCGTGCATGGCTGAAAATGAGACCGTTTGGACAATCGTGGTGGCGGCGGGCTCTGGGCTCCGATTTGGCAGCGCAAAACAGTTTGAAACCATTGGCGGCAAGCAGATTGTGGACTGGGCCGTAGAAGAAGCTTCTAAGCACAGCATGGGCGTCATCACCGTGTTGCCGAAGGGTCACGCAACCGGGGCAGGTCAGGTGGAAGGTGGCGCGACACGCAGTGAGTCGGTGCGACGCGGACTTGCGGCAGTGCCGGCCGAGGCCTCCATTGTGTGTGTGCACGATGCTGCGCGTCCATTTGCGAGTCCGGCCATTTTCCGTCGAGTTATTTCTGCTGTGGTTGACGGTGCCGATGCAGCGGTGCCCGGAATTGCAGTGGCCGACACCATCAAGCAAGTGAATGAGTCAAACGTGGTGGTCAACACGCCTCACAGAGAAACATTGCGTGCGGTGCAAACCCCGCAAGCTTTTCGTGCAAGTTCGTTGCGCCGTGCGCATGAACACGGTGGCGAAGGAACGGACGATGCTTATCTCATTGAAAAAATTGGCGGGGAAGTAATTGTGGTTGATGGTGAAATTGTCAATCGGAAAATCACCACGCCGGAAGATTTGGAATGGGCTGTTGCACATGCACATCGACAACTTGATGGTGAAGTGTGATGATTGATATTCGAGTTGGTCAAGGCTTTGACATTCACAAATTTGCAGATGTACCTATTGATGGTCGCGTGCTCATTTTGGGCGGCGTCGCGTTTCCTGGCGAACCAGTACTAATAGGACACAGTGATGCAGACGTCATCGCTCATGCTGCCGCTGATGCATTGTTGGGGGCTGCAGGGCTCGGAGATATCGGGCAGCATTATCCCGACACAGACGCTGCTTGGGAAGGCGCTGACTCGCTTGCCATCTTGCGTGACGTTGTCAACAAAGTGACCGCACTGGGGTGGCGCATCGGCAACATTGATTGCAGCGTGGTGTGTGAAGCGCCGAAAATTGCGCCAGTTCGTGAGGAAATGGTGCGATTGCTCAGCGCAGCGGCTGGTGCGCCAGTTACCGTAAAGGGCCGTCGCGCCGAAGGTCTTGGCGCAATTGGTCGTCGCGAAGGTATTGCTTGCTTCGCCTCGGCAGTCATCATCAAGGAGTCGTAACCATGCCACGCAAACCTCCCAAAGCGCCAAAGGTGAATACAGGTAAGCCCGGTCGCCCCGCAGGTGGACGCAATACCAACAGCGGCAAAGGTGCGCGCAAAGCCGCCGAGGCAAGCGGTTCATCATCACGCGGTTCTTCATCGCGCAGTGGCGCAGCCGCTAAGCGCGGAGTTGTGTCTCGTACCGGTGGAGGTCGTGGACCAGTGTCACGTGGTGCTGCAAGTGGACGCGGTGGCGATGATCGTCGCAAGGCTCCCGTTGCAAAAGGTTTGGGCGGCGAGCAAATCGAAGGTCGTCAAGCAGTTCGTGAATTGTTGATTGGTCAGAAGCGCAAGGTGCGCGAAATTTGGATTGCAGCAGATATCGATCCAGCACCAATCATCGAAGACATTGAAGAAATTGCGCACGCGCAAAACGTTGTGGTGTTAGAGGTGCCTCGTCGCAAGTTGGAAGAAAC
>CAYSPE010000042.1:0-15906 GCA_964432845.1 uncultured Bifidobacterium sp. | reverse complement strand
GCTGCAATGCACAACTGGTCCATAATTCCGCAAGGCACTCCCGTTGCTGCGTGCTCGGCTGCACGAGTGAGTTGTGCGAGTTCTGTGTCGGTGCCCTGAAAACCAAGAGCCAATGCGGTGGCAACTTCCAAAGCGGCGCTGCTACTGAGGCCCGCACCGACCGGAATGGTGGTGGAGATATCGCCAACGATGCCGCGCGGGTGGGAAACCAAGTCGCGAACGGCGCGTATGTAACGACCCCACGACGGAACGCTCTCGTTTGCTTCAGAAGAAGTACCAATGTGCACCGTTCCCTCTTCACTAGCCGAGGTCAATGTGATGACGTCATCTTGTCCAATGAATGAAATGGTGGTGTATCTGTCAATCGCCATGGGAAACACCAAGCCACCGGTGTAATCGGTGTGGTCGCCAATGAGATTGACTCGACCTGGTGCAACAGCCACGTATCGAGTCATGGTCTACTTCGATGCCAAAGCGCGAAGGCGACGTGCGAGTTCGGCCGGATCAACTGGATTGAAATATTCCTCGGTGGCCACTTCAACGGCCGCGATGTATCGATGGAGATGAGGTGCCCGCCACGGAGAAACAATTTCAAGGTTCATCCACACGTTGCTGTTGCCCGAAGTAGGCGCCTGCAGAAACCACATCATGTACGGAAGTGGTGCGTCATACAAATTGTCGAGCCTGTCAAAGAGGTCAACCATGATGCTTGCCAACGAATCTCGTTGCTGCGCACTCAATGAAGGGATATCTGCAACTCGGGTTTTTGGTGCAACGGTGATGCTCACTGGGTGAACGCTGGCCGTTTGTGTGTACGCGATGAAGAACTCGTTATCGGCAACCAATCGATCGCCTGGGGCGAGGTCGGGAGTCCATCCGGCCGTGATGAGACGTTGCGGGCGCGATGGTACGTGGTCAAATGCATAGATCTGTCCGTGCGGATGCGAAATAGTGGCACCAATTTCAGCTCCGCGATTTTCGAACACCACCACGTATTCCACATTGTCTAAAGCGCGCAATGCGGTGGTGCGTTCTGCCCATGTATCAATCACTGAACGAGCGCCAGTTTCGCCAATTGATGCAAACGTTGCATCGTGGTCGGGGGAGTACAACACCACTTCGCACCGAGCCTCACCAAGCGCCGGCCATCGATTAGGAAATGCGCGCACTGTGTATGGTTCGGGCGCCTCTAACCCTCCAACGCAGAACGGACACGCTTGGTCGCCTGTCGTCACGGGGCGATTCTGGCGTGCTGCCACCACGTGAACGTGGGTGCCCAAGTATTCGTCGATTCGAATGTCGCCAGCCATGACTACTTGTCTAGCGGTGGAGAGGTGCGAATGAGATGCATTACTACGGCACTCTCGGGCATGAGTGCTGGCATATTGATGCCAAGGTAAGCCAATTGTTCGCCAGTCATGGACAATTTGTTCGCATTGGTCATCCACTCGGGGTGCGCGCGATGAAGTGCGTACACACTTGGTGCCAGCACAACATGAATCTCATATGTGGCACGTGGGTCTAACCCCACTATGCGCACCGGCGCAGTGTGGGTGCTTGCTCCACTTGCAATTCGTGTGACATTGACAAATGCTTCGCTGGCATCTATGGCAATAACACCGTGCACCACCACAGTGTTGTCGGCATGGTCGCCACGAAACACAAGACCAGAATGCAAAAGGTGGCGGTGTTTCTTGTGAAGCGCAATCATTTCGGCCAGTCGTTCACGGTCGCGTTCTGATGCTTCCAAAATGTTCCACTCAACGCCCAACCAACCAAACATTGCAGTTGCAGCGCGAAAGCTCATGGTGTGGCGACGACCGGTGGTGTGGCACACGGGGCCACCAATATGTGCCCCCATCACTTCGGGTGGCATCAACAAACTGAAGCCTCGCTGAATAGATACACGATCAAGCGCGTCAATGCTGTCGCTGGTCCAGAACCGATGCACATACGGTGCAATTCCCATATCCACGCGTCCACCGCCCGAGGCGCAACTTTCAAACTCCACGTGAGGAAAGGCGCTCGTCAATCGTTCCAACAATGTGTAGGTACCCAACGTTTGTGCGTGGGCAGCCCCGCCCACCAATGGACGATTGTGATCCCATTTCACGTAGGTGATGCGATGCGCTGATAACACTGCACTAATTGATTGGAAGAGGTAGTCGCGCACGTCAGCCAATGCCAAGTTGAGCACCAACTGATTGCGACCTTGCACCATGGGGTAATTGGGATCATGCAAAGCCCAATCGGGATGATTGCGGAAAAGGTCGCTGTTGGGGTTCACCATTTCTGGCTCGAACCAAATACCAAATTCCATTCCCAAAGAAAGCACGTGGTCAACCAACGGTGTGAGGCCTTGCGGCCACACCGTTGGATCTACCCACCAATCGCCCAAGCCAGCTGTGTCATTTCTGCGTTGATGAAACCAACCGTCATCCAATACAAATCGTTCGATGCCCACCGACGCAGCCACTGTTGCAAGCGAAGTGAGAGTGTCCACATCGTGGTTGAAATACACCGCTTCCCACGTGTTGAGGTGAACCGGCCGTGGTGATGTGCGTGAGGGTTGTATTGAACGTGCATACGCATGAAAGGCGCGGGACACATTGGTGAGACCGTGCGCGGAGTGGGCAAGTATCAACAACGGTGTGCAATACGTTTCACCATGGTGAAGGCGTACTTCGCCAGCGGTAAGGAATTCTCCTGCGTGAACACTGCGTTGAGCGTTGGTGATGCCGTCACACACCATTTCAAAATTGCCACTCCATGCCAGGTGCGCACCCCACACCTCACCGTGGTGTTCACCAAACTGTTGCGTGCCCATGAAAACAACGTTCTGTTGTTCATGGCCAGTGCGTCCAGACCTGCTGGCCACCGACACGGTGCTTCGCTCCCATACAGTTCTTTGTTGCACGTTCTCCAAAGCGTGTCGTCCGCCGAGTGTGAGCACCTCGCGAGCGTCTGCTCCAACGGGTACAGATAACCGAAGTGCACCAAGGTCGAGAGCATCGGTTGATTCATTGGTGAGCGATGAGCCAATGGTGGCTGCACCGCCGTTGTGCATGGTGATCACAATGTTGAGAACAAGTTGTTCCACCTGATCACGAAGAATGAACGTTGCAGATGTATCTGTGATGGTGGACGAAACAAGCGTGAATTGCGGGCTCACCGGCGCACCGTTGCGCGCGCACTCAATACCCGGAGTTCCCATGTATCCACGACGTGGCTCGGTCACAATTGCTAACGGTGCTTCGTCGTCAAGTGCGCCGCCCGGAATGAGTCGAGAAAACATGCGCGAGTCAATTGGGCCGTCTCCGAGGTGTCGCCCCCAATAGGCGACTGCCGGAACGCCACCATCGCCCGTAAGTACAAGGCTGGAGTTGGCGGCGTGAGATTCACGTGAGCGTAAATGCGCAAGAATTTGCATGTCAGACATTGCTTCTCATTGTTACACCTACTGCGCGTTACCTGCGCAGTCGTCGCCTTCACCAAGAAATAGTGAAGAATCGCTGCATTGTTTGGCCCGCATACAGAATGTGCGGCGCATCGTTCAGCTCATTGGGCGGACCGGATTGTGGTTCAACACATGTGGCGTGTTCGGGTTGGTTGTACACCACCCAGTGCGAGCAATCACTCGACAAAACAACGGTGATGTCGTCATACTCAAGTGAAATTGGCGCAAGTGGGTCAATAAAGCAGTCATCGGCAAAGTGAAGCTCGGGTGGCAGCAGCTTTCCGGTTGGCAGGTAATCGTGGCCACGTTCCAACATGGATGCGAACAACAGTGTTGATTGTTGAGGCTTGCGAAACCACGGGTGCCATCCAATGGAAATAGGCATGTCCTCGTTTGCTTCCACTGTGAGTGTGCATGTCATTGAAGACTCGGCAAGTTCAATGCGATGGTGTACGTGCCCTTTCCACGGCCACGGCGATTGCAGTGTGTACGTCATCTCTACATGTGTTGCAGAGTGGGAGGCAACAGTCCACTCAGTGTTGTACGCGGTTCCATGCAACGCATGATTTCTCGGTGAAGAATCGTTTGAAGGGAGCGAGTGAGATTGACCGCGAAATGAAATGCGGCCTTCGCGTATTCGGCCAGCAAACGGCACCATGGGGTAGCAGCCCCAATCAAGTGGATCATCTGCCATGTCCACAAGAACATTCACGCCATGCAACACAAGGGAGCCAATGCGACCGCCATGAGTCACGTGCACCTGCACATGTGCGCTCGCGTTCTTGAGGTGCACAACTTCCATGGGTTGACAGTACCCTCGTTACCTGTGCGTGGACTCGGAACTCTAATCAACACCGCAACGGTGATCGCGGGTGGTTCCATTGGCTATTTCGTTGGTCATCGCATCAAAGAAGAATTGCGAGTCATCGTGGTGCAGGTCATTGGGCTCGCCACAATGGTCATGGGTTTACGCGACGCCATGGCAACTCACAATTTGGTGTTTCCATTGGTGGGCATGGCAAGCGGTGCCATCGTCGGCGAACTGTTGAAAGTAGAAGAACGCCTCGAGGCAATAGGCGAGTGGTTAAAGAATAAATTCAACAAGAACGATGCCGAGCACGGCGGCACGTTTGTGCAGGGCTTTGTTACTGCCACCATGTTGTTCTGTATTGGGCCCCTCACCATTTTGGGTGCCATTGAAGATGCAAGCGGTCGAACTCCGCAGCTCTACATCATCAAAGGAACTCTCGATGGCTTCATGTCCATCATCTTCACGGCGGTATACGGAATCGGAGCAGCGTTTAGTGCGCTCGCGGTGTTTGTGGTGCAAGGCCTGCTCACTCTGGGCGGCACGGGCATCGACTCGCTCCTGAATGACCGGATGCGTATCGAATTGTTTGCTGCGGGTGGCTTTACGGTCCTTGCCATCGGTCTCAATCTCTTGGAAATAAAGAAGATTAAGTTGGGGTCGCTCTTGCCTGGCTTGGTGGTCACGCCCGTTCTCGTGGCCCTCTTTGCCCGCTAGTAGACTAAAAGTGTGATTTTTTCGTCGCGTGTGCGCACTTTTGTTGCCGGTGCTCTTGTTCTTAGTACTACGGCTACTTTCCCCCTCACTGCTCAGGCCGCATCGGCCACTGATTATGTGGTGGTCAACCGCGACGGCAGTGTGCAGGTGGAACGCCTCACATCATCACAGGCCGAGCAAGTAGCCGCAGACGCATCTGTGCGCGTGGTGGAACCACAAACCAAGTTGTCCATCAACGACACCACTACTTATGTGGTGAACGGACTCACCACACCTGTCAACGCACAACAGGGCGACATCATTCCGGGTCGCTACATCGTTACGTTCACTACCGCCGTAGCTAGTTCGGTTGCCGCTAGTGCACTGCCTGGCAACGTCATCACAACTTTCTCCAACGCATTCAACGGATTCGTCGCTGACCTGTCAGCAACAGAATTGGCAGCCGTCAAGGCCAACCCCAATGTGTTGGCTATCGAACCCGACTCGGTGATGTCGGTTGATACCGATCAAGCAAATGCAACATGGGGTCTTGACCGCATTGACCAACGTTCTTTGCCGCGCAACAACACCTACACCTACACCAATACTGGTCGGGGAGTAACGGCCTATGTCATTGACACAGGCATCTATTCGGCACATTCCGAATATGCCGGGCGTGTGCAGTCAGGTTTCACAGCAATCACCGACGGCAATGGCACTGAAGATTGTCACGGACACGGCACCCACGTGTCGGGCACCATCGGCGGCACCACCTACGGCGTGGCGAAAGAAGTGAGCCTCGTTCCTGTTCGCGTTCTTGGCTGCACCGGTTCTGGATCCACCTCTGGTGTTATCGCCGGCATCGATTGGGCCATTGCTAACCACACCGCTGGTGTGCCTGCAGTTGCCAACATGAGCTTGGGTGGCGGTCTTAGTTCCGCACTGAACGATGCAGTCACTCGCGCGGTTGCCGACGGCATCACCATGGTGGTGGCCGCAGGAAACAGCAATGTCGATGCGTGTACTTCATCACCTTCCAGTGCGCCCGCCGCTATCACTGTTGGCGCCACGTCGTCCACTGATGCGCGCGCTTCATTCTCCAACTGGGGAACGTGTCTCGATATTTTTGCTCCTGGTGTCAGCATCACTTCATCCGTCATCGGAAGCACAACTGCCACCGCAACATGGTCGGGCACATCTATGGCATCGCCACACGTGGCAGGTATTGCGGCACTCTTCTTGCAGCAATATCCCACTGCATCACCTGCCAATGTGTCTGGCGCAATCATTAATGCGGCCACACCAAGTGTGGTCACCGACGCAGGCACTGGTTCGCCCAATCGCCTTGCCTTTATGGGTTCATTCACCTCGGCACCAGTGTCAACCCCTTCTAGCCCTGCATCACTCACCGCATCTGCCACCAACGCCGCAGTGCAGTTGGCATGGGCAGCACCGGTGGCAAATGGCGGTGCCGCCATTACCGACTATGTGGTGCAGTACGCCGCCAACAATTCGGCCACCACTACATGGACAACGTTTGCCGACGGCACGTCCACCGCGCTCACCGCAACAGTGAGTGGTCTCACCAATGGCGTCGCTTATTCGTTCCGAGTTGCCGCCGTCAATGCCATGGGTACTGGTTCGTACACCTCGCCAATTACTGCAACCCCAATCGGTGGTGCTGTGCCCTCTGCGCCCCGCAGTTTGTATGCAACCGCTGGTCGTCAATCTGCTGCGTTGTCATGGACCGCGCCAGTCACTGCCGGATCTAGCGCAATTAGCGACTACATCATTGAGTACTCCACAAATAACGGTTCAACATGGGCTCGTTATGCCGATGCCGTGTCGGTGGCAACCACCGCATCCATCACCGGGCTTGCAGCGAACACGTTGTACCAATTCCGTGTCAGTGCGCTCAATGCATACGGCGCTGGACCTGTCAGCAATATTGCGTCTGCAACACCTACCGCTTACTCAGTGCCATCAGTTGTTCGTTCCATTACAGCAACAGCTGGCTTGTTGAGCGCAACCGTTGCGTGGGCCGTTCCACTCGATGCTGGTGGCGGCACCATTTCTTCATACACGGTTGACTATTCGGTCAACAACGGCACGTCGTACACAGGTGCAATTCGCGTTGCTGCCACAGTGCGATCACTGCAACTCACCAACCTGGTGGGTGGAATTTCCCACACGGTGCGCATTCGCGCAGCAAACGAGTTTGGCTCGTCGGCCGATGCAATAGTGCTCGTCACTCCTATTGCTCCCACGGTTCCTAGTTCGCCACTGTCTGTGTACGGCAACGTGAACTACAACGCTGTGTCGTTGTACTGGACAGCGCCCACCACAAATGGCGGATCTGCCATCACGGGGTACGCAGTGGAATCATCTGTTGACAACGGTGCGAACTACACGCGAGGTTCCAACATCGTTGCATCTGCTCGTAGCGTTTCTCTCACCAATCTCATCGGTGGCACCGCATACAAGTTCCGCATCGTTGCAATCAACGCAGTAGGTGCAAGTGCTCCCTCTGCGGTTGTTACTCTTACGCCGCTCGCGTACACGCCGCCTACCGCAGTGCGTTCCGCTTCCGGATTCGTCTCGGGTACCAGCGCTTATTTGTCGTGGGCTGTTCCTCTTGGAACTGGTGGTCTTGCAATCAGCAGTTACGACGTGTGGCGCTCAATTGATAACGGCACCACGTGGACCATCGCCGCAACCACAGCAGCATCAGTTCGTACCGCAACCATCGCCGGTCTCGCGGGCGGAGTTCCCACCATGTTCCGTGTCACCGCTTCCAATGCAATTGGTCGCAGTGAACCAAGCAATGTGGTCACACTCACTGCTGCACTCACTGGTTTGGCAACACCGCCATCGGCCATTTCTGCCACTGTGAACAACACATCTGTCACGGTCACATGGTCGGGTGCAAAGTCGGCAACACCAATTACCGACTACATCGTGGAATACAGCACCAACTCGGGCTCTTCGTGGGCCGTGTGGAACGACGGTGTCAGCACGCTTACTACCGCAACGCTCACCAACATGCAGCCAGATCTTCCGGTCAGCATTCGCATTCGCGTGAAGAACTCAGTGGGGCTCAGCGCGCCGTCTGCCATCGTCACGGTTATTCCTCGCGCCGCAGCTACAGCACCTGCTGCACCCACTGACGCAATCGCCATTGCCGGCGACAGCAATGCGCTTGTGCGTTGGACAGCGCCTACTTCAAATGGTGGCGCGGTGATCGTGAACTACACGGTCACATCGTCACCTGGTGGCCTTACATGCTCGAGCAATCTCACCAACACCACCGCAGCGCCAGCAACAAGTTGCATCGTGAGCGGTCTTACCAACGGAACCGAATACACCTTCACGGTGACCGCACGTAACTCAGTGGGCACCAGCGCTGCCTCAGTGGCATCAAACCCTGTCACTCCCATCGCCGTGGTGTTGCCATCAGAAACCGCAAAGTCGTGGGGACTCGACCGCGCTGATCAGCGTGCGCTTCCTCTCGACACACAAATCACGCGCGCGGGCACCGGAGCCGGAGTCAACGTGTATGTGGTGGATACCGGTGTGCTTGCCTCTCATGCTGAATTCACTGGCCGCGTTGCAACTGGGTACACCGCCATTAATGATGGTCGTGGTACCAACGACTGCCACGGCCACGGTTCACACGTCGCTGGCACTATTGCCGGTTCTACATATGGTTTCGCCACGCGGGCCACCATCATTCCTGTTCGCGTTCTCGACTGCTCAGGTAGCGGCACCAACACAGGCGTCATTGCCGGCATCAACTGGATCATCAATCACCACGTTGCAGGTGTTCCTGCCGTGGCAAACATGAGCTTGGGTGGTAGCTATGACGCTGGCATCAACGATGCAGTCACACGTGCAGTTGCCGATGGCGTCACGTTTGTTGTGGCCGCAGGTAACGAAGCCACCGATGCATGCACCAAGTCACCCGCAAGCACACCTGCTGCAATCACAGTTGGTGCAACGGCCAGTGATGATTCGCGTGCGTACTACTCGAACGCAGGAGCATGTGTTGACTTGTTCGCACCTGGCAGCTCCATCTCGTCAGTGGGCATTAGCAGCAACACAGCAACCACCACCATGTCGGGTACGTCCATGGCGTCACCACACGTGGCTGGCGTCGCCACGCTCATTCTGGGCAACTGGAGCTACTACACGCCGGCACAAGTAGCGGCCGCCATCAGTGCCGATGCCACCTCGGGCATTGTCACCGGGCTCACTGCATCCACTGCCAACTCGTTCCTGTATCAGCGCATCTCCTCATCGGCCAGCAGCAACTTTGCCGACTTCGCAGATAGCGACCTTGCTCAAAAGACCGACGTCACCGATGAAAGTTCGGCTCAGTTCGACAATGTTCTCGACCCAGAGACCGGATTGCCAGTTGCTGGCCCGGGAACACCGTCGGTCAAGGTGGTCAACGCCAAGAGCGTCGGCTCCAAGATTCGGGTCACCGTGTCTGCACCTGCGGGCGCATTGGTGAAGCTCTACCGAAACGGAAAACTGGTTGCCTTCGGTAAGAAGACAACTTTCCTTGTGGTGAAGGGCAAGACATTGAAGTCAAAGTTCCATGCTGTGACAAACTTGAACGGTGCGCTCATGGTCTCGAACTCCCTCGTGTATACAGCAACCGCACGCTGACCAATGAAACTCTCCCGAACAATCGGGGGAGCACTGTGCGCTCTCGCAGTAACGCTGAGCGCGTGTTCATCATCATCTTCCGAATCATCGCGCAGTACATCTGAATGGTCTGCCACGCCCGCTACCTCGGGCACCAATGCGCCCGACTCTGGCATTCAATGGATGCCGTGTGGCGCCATTGAATGTGGATCCTTGTCGGTGCTGGCCGATTCGGAAGATCCTTCGCTCGGCTCGGTGAAGTTGGCGCTGTATCGCCGCATGTCTCCCGTATCGAAGAAGGCGCCGGTGTTGTTGTTGGTCGCCGACCGATTCGATGGCGTTACTCCGCGCGCTCTTGCAGAAACCGCACCACTTCTTTTCGGAACATATACAAACGGCTACACCGTGATTTCTGTTGCGTCGCGTGGCATGCTCGATTCCCCGTTGCCAGTTTCAGCATCTGCACGCATTGCCACGCTCGATGTTGCTGAAGATTTGCAATTACTTCACCAAGCTCTTGGTGTGAAAAAAGTATTTGTCATGGGATGGGGAAGCGGTGCCTCTGCAGTTGTGACGTGGCAGATGCAATACCCCAAGTCTGTTGCCGCAGCAGTTGTTGACGCACCTGTTGACCCTGCATCACCAATGGGCCCGCAACTTGCAGAGCAACTTGCCTCCACCGAGCGCGCCGGCGTCACCGCGGTGAAGTGGTGCGCCTCTCACTTGTCCTGCTCCATTAACGCCATCGTGGCCGATGAAATTGGCCGTTTCCGCCTGAAAATGCTGGAGAATCGCTTGCCCGCCGGCATTACTGCTGATGTTGTGTCACGGGCTGCATCGCGGGCTATTGCCATGGGTGCACCGGGCAAAATATTCGATGCCATGTTGCGTGCGATGGATGCACGAGATGGCGCCACCATGCTCACTTTGGCGGGCGCAGCACCCACCGTTGCTACTGCGGCGCCGGCCTGTGCCGATGTCTCGGGCACATTGGCACAACAATTCTCCGCTGCAGCCGCCGCTCTGCATGCCAAGCACACCCGTCTTATTCACACAGGCAATGAACATCTCACGTATGCGTTCTGCACAGACATGCCCGAGTCCACTCGCACCTTGGGTGCAGTGCAACCAGCGGAATCTTCAACAGGTGCACGGGTGATGGTCACCATCGCACGTGGTGATCCGTACACGCCACCAGCGCCTGCGCGCGCAATGGCCAAGCGTATGAAGTGGACCTATGCATCCGTTGCGGCAAATCGTCGATTCGTTCTCGGTGTTGACGAAGCAATCACGGCCGCAGCAATGGAGTTTCTCGGCGCGTAACGCTACTTCTACAGAGCGAAGGCGCGAATGAGCTCGGCAAGTTCCAGTGGCATGTCGCCTTGTACGGAGTGTCCCGCATCTTTCATATGCTCCACACGAATACTGCTTGCTCGCTTGCGTAATTCGTTTTCGTCATCGTCGGTCACCACCGATTGGGGACGCATTCCGCGCACAAACATGAGCGCTTTGCCGTAATGCTGGATTGCGTCCCATAACCCGCTGCGGTCCATCGCGGGCTTTTCCTCGGTATCAACTTGCGCTTTCATTTCAGGCAATGGGGGAGCATCGTCGCGGCGGTAGCGCCACACCCAACTGCCGTCTTCTTGTTGCAACGCGTTATGCAAGATGCCGCGGCGCAAACTTTCCACCGTTCGCGTGGGGTTGAACTGAATGGTGCGCTCCAACAATTCTTCAAACGAAGGGAATGTGGCGGGTCCGTTCACAAAGTCGGTGATCTGTTTTGTTTTCTCACCGGTGACGCCGGGAGTGATATCTACCAGCACCATCTTGCGCACCAAGTCAGCATTGTCGCGTGCCAACGCGATGGTGGTGAGTCCGCCAAGACTCATACCAATCACTGCCTTCGCATTGGGTGCCAACGCGCGAATCACCGCTGCCATGTCGGCTGCGTTTTGTTGCAACGCTTTGGCATTCTTGTCGAATGGTGCCGCAGAATCACTGTGGCCGTGTCCGGGTAGGTCAATACAGATGAGCGGCACGTTCAATGCCAATGCCACTGTGTCCCATGTGTGTGCGTTTTGTGCACCACCGTGCAAGAACACCAACTGTGGTTCTTCGGTGCCCCACTTCAATGCACTCATGCGCCGGCCATCGCTCATTGAAACAAATTCGCGCGTGACGTGTGGTGGGCCCGCGTACGGAATGCCATATTCAGACGCGTTTTCATGAAACATGCTGAATTCGTCGTAGGGAATGCGCTTTGCCATAGCCCCACCGTAGCGACACGGCTTGTTTCGCAGATAGACAGAACCCCATGACCGCCGAACTCCCGCAGCATCGCGCCATTGTGGCCTTGGGCTCCAACCTCGGTGATCGAGTGGAATATCTGCGGTACGGCATTTCGCACATTGGTCACGTGGTGGCGCAATCTCAGGTGTTCGAAACGGACCCCGTGGGTGGTCCCGATAATCAGGGCCCGTATCTCAACATGGTGGCCCTTATTGCTACCGACCTCGACCCCTATGCATTGCTCCGTCACCTCAATCAGGTGGAGGCCGATGCTGATCGTGTGCGAGTGATTCGTTGGGGCCCTCGCACCTTGGATCTCGACATTGTGTTCTACGACGATGCTCGTATTGAAAGTGACGAGCTCACCATTCCGCATCCGCGATTCGCCGAGCGACGCTTTGTGCTTGAGCCACTGTCGGAAGTGGCACCGGAACATTGCCCCTCTGAATGGCGCAATCGTTTGCCTGCATATGGCGTGTATCCGCGCGGGCCGCTGAACGCGCTCACTTTGCCCGCACTGGAATCATGAGCACTGTTTCCATTGCGCTGCTCGTGCCAGCGTTGAATGAAGGCGACCTCATTGCGTCTACCGCACTGGTGATGCGTGAAGCCCTTGATGCTGGCCTCGTTTCACGCGCCGTGGTGCTCGACGGTGGGTCTGCCGACAACACCGCTTCTGTTGCCGCTTCGTTCGGTATCGAGGTGTTGCGCGTGCCCTCGTTGTTGCCACACCTTGGTCCTGAAGTGTTGGGCAAAGGCGATTCGCTGTTCCGCGGTGTGCACAGTGTTGATGCCGATTGGTATGTGTTTTTAGATGCTGACTTGGGCAACGTGTGCATTGATCACATCACATCGTTCACGCAACATATTTCTGCTGATTCTTCAGTGCAGTTCTTGAAAGGCGGCTTCGTTCGCGTTGATGAACATGGAGTTCCACGCGATATTCCCGCCGGCCGCGTGACTGAACTAGTGGGAAGGCCATTGTTGCGCCGCGTGCACAACTCACTCGCTGGCTTCACACAGCCTCTCAGCGGACAGGTGGCCATTGCCGCGCCACTCGCGCGATCACTCACATTTGCCACCGGCTACGGCGTAGAAGTGGCAATGATGATTGACGTATTTCGTGCCGTGGGGCTTGACGGAATGTTGGAAGTCGACATGGGGGTCATTAACAATCGCTGGAAACCCGATTCTGCGTTGGAAGATGTTTCCGACCAAGTGCTGGCGGGTGCATCATTGCGTGTTGTCACCATGAGCGAGCACGGCATCGTGACGCACCCCATGGTGCAGAACCGCGAACCCTAGATTTCGAGACACTTTCGCAGTGATACTGAAACCTCCAGCATCACCTCGCTCGGAAGGCGACCGACAAATGTGCGCAGTCGTTCTTTAGAGACAGATTTGATTTGTGCGCACAGAATTGTGCCGCCCATCGAATCAAGTACGCCTGGTGGTAACGGAACGTTTTGTGGGAATTTCTTACGAGGTATCGAATGAGTCAATGGAATGACAGTGATGACTGGTGATGCGAGGTTGATGCGATTGTTCGAGACAACGACGGCAGGCCGAACACCGCTTTGTTCGGACCCACGTGACGGATTGAAATCAACAAAATAGACATCACCCCTTTTTGGGTGTGGTGGCATTGAGCGATTAGGGGATATCTAGATTGAGGACTTCCCAGTACGCAGCCATTGACAACTCTGCGAGTTCCAATGCTTCGTCGGCAAATTCCCGAGCTCCCTCAATCATGAGGAGATCTTCTTCTGTGAGATCGTCGAGTTCGTCCACATTTGTGACTTTATCTAAGACAGGAGAGGGCGGGAACTTCAGTTCCGAATTTCTTGCGTTGAGAGACTTCACTTTCATCGCCGACAAATGTGTGCCACAGAATGACAGGTGAGGAAGGTTCGATTTTCCGCACACACCCCTTCCGTACAGTGTGGAGCATGGGTAGTGGAATGCTGATTAGTTGTAGCGGGTGCGATCTCAAGCTCGATGCCATGTTGGGTATCGGATTCGCCGGCATTCCCAATTACGCCTGTGCCTGCGACACCTGCAAGAAGATCATGGTGGTGTCGGGTCCGTCCATCTTTGATGACGAAAACGTGCCTGCGCCTTTTATGTGTCAGAAATGTGGCAACCCATTGCGCGTTTTAGGTGACGACCAGGACGAAGTCAACGACGACGGCGACATTGTTGATCATCCGTCAATTGGTGCGTGTCCACGTTGCGGAGGCGAGTTGCGCAGCAAATTCAATGGAATCATGTGGGATTAATGGCCTCCAGTTCGATTTTTCGGTCGGGGCGGGGGAGTCCTTCTCAAAAGGGGTCAAGTTTTCCGAACTCGGGTGCGAAAAACTGGACGGGTTCATCAGGGCGGTGGCTGCTGCGCGGTCGGAAAATCGCACTGGGAATAGAAACGCAGTTCGGGTGGTTACATCCCGCCTTCTAGAAAGTGGGCGAGGTGTTTTTGCAGTAGTAAATCGCAACTCTATGCCCACCAAGGGAAATAGAGTATGAAACACCCTATTTGCTATACTGGGGATGGCAACCAAAAGAGCACGTAATAACCGAGAGAAAGAGGTACCGATTGAGCGATACAGAGATGACAGAAAAGTGGACACAACTATTTTCATGCTTGGCCCAGGCCGCGCAATCCACCGATCCGTACAGCTCGGCGCTCATCGAACTTCCTACTCGTCTCGGGGCTCTAGGCCTCGTGCAACCTTTCGACTGGCCCCACTGGAAAGTTCCATTTCCCGAACTGTATGAAGTGTGGCAACTCGATATTGAGCAATGCACTAAACAGATCACACGCATCGTGAGGTCAGACCGTTTCGCTGAAGGCAACCTCTACAGCGCCACTCGATCCGGTTCGCTTGCGATTTTGTGTCTTGTGGCGTTTGAACGCACGCAGGGCAAACGTGCCCCCGTGCTCACGGCCGCATAACGCAAACGCGCCCGCCGCGATGTATGTCATCGCGAGACAGACCACGGCTCATAGCCGTGCGAATACTCACACCTTCCCTCACACAAAGGAGCCTCCTATGGCAGATTTCTCTACTTCCGTTCCCGTCACCGCAGTGGATTCACGTTCACTCACACACGAAAACGTTCAGGCCGCACTCGGTGCACTTATTGGTGCAGCTGTTGGCGACGCCTTGGGCGCACCATTTGAGTTCAAGCCCGAAGACTTGTACGCCGAAACATTCCCACAACCCATCCTTGATGGCATGGGCGAAATGATCGGTGGCGGCGCCTTCAATTGGGCACCCGGCGAATTCACCGACGACACCCAAATGGCCATGGCCCTTGCTGAAGCCTTACTTGCATACAACGGCGAGTTCGATATGAACACCGTATGGAATCACTTCATTGCGTGGAGCGAAAAGGCTGCCGACATTGGTAACACCACGCGTCGTGCATTGCGCGGTGAAGACCCAGTGACCGCAGCCGAAGAGGCCCACAAAGCCATGAACGGCCGCACTGGCAGCAACGGCAGCGTCATGCGCATTGCCCCCATCGGCATTGCCGGTGTGCGCTGGGGTCGCGAAAAGACCATGCGCATCGCACGGGAGCAGTCTGCCATTACGCACTTTGACCCCATTGCCGGGTGGGCCGCTGCCATTGCTGCCGAAGTGATTCGCGCGTGCATTCTCGGCGAACGTTTCGACAAGGCCGTGCGCAACGCATTGGCTCACGTAGATGCTGAATACGCGACCACATTCAATGATTTCTTGCATGAACACTGGAGCCCCGGACTCACTTCAGACAGCAACGGTGGGGCAGTGGTGTGCCTTGCACAAGCTGTGTGGGCAGTACGCAATACGGCAAGTTTTGAACAAGCCGTAACCGCAGCCATCAACCTGGGGCACGATGCCGACACAGTTGCTGCTGTTACGGGTGCCCTTGCCGGTGCCGTGTATGGCATGCAGCGCATTCCTGCACGTTGGAGCACCTACGTACACGGCTATGTGAACCAGCCCAACAACGAAGGAGA
>CAYSPE010000041.1:10145-16880 GCA_964432845.1 uncultured Bifidobacterium sp. | reverse complement strand
CCGATGATGACACTTGAAGCGACACCCCAAATGCCGGCGCCCGCAAAGTAATTCACATTCATAACAGCAGACGCAGCAGCACCACCGAAGACTGCGTGAGACAGTCCGTGGCCGATGTAGCTCATTCCGCGCAACACCACGAACACACCCAAGATCCCACACAGCGCACCCGCGAGCGTGGCCACCACTAATCCGTGTCGAAAGAATTCATAGTGAAACGGCGTGAAGAAAGATGCGATCATGACAACGCACCTAATCTCTTCGCAATGTCGGTTCCGGCATGGTCGACAACAACAGGCATGCCACCGTGCATGAGAACTTCCATGGGTGCGCCATAGGTGCGCTCAAGAACCTCGGGCGTCAACACATCGGCAGGCGCGCCGTCGGCAATGAGTTCGGTGTTGATACACACCACGCGAGGCAAGTGCGCGGCCAAACCATTGAGATCATGCGTGGTGAGCATGATGGAAACACCCTCATCGTGAAGGTCGGCCAGCAAGTGCAGAATCTCGTGGCGCGTACGGACATCAACTCCTGACGTTGGCTCATCAAGAATCAACAATTCAGGTCGATGAAACAACGCTCGCGCCACAAATACTCGTTGCTGCTGACCACCTGACAGTTCACGAATGTGGCGTTGATGCAAACCGCCCAATCCCAACTTCTCCAGAACTTGCAGAGCCGATTCGCGTTCCTCTTTGGTGATGCGCGGCGAACGACCCACCACTTGACGAGTCATGGCCACTACTTCAAGAACAGTGACGGGAAAATTCCAGTCGACAGATTCAACCTGCGGCACGTACCCCATTCGTAGGCCCGTGCGCTTCAGCACGTGTCCGTGCACTGGTTTTACGGTACCCAGCACCGATTTGAGAAGCGTTGTTTTGCCGGAACCTGAAGGACCCACGATGCCTACGAAATCTCCTGCGTGCATGGTGAAGTGCACATCACGTATTGCGTATGTGGAGTCGTATGCGCACGAAATGTGCGCGCAATCTACGAGTACGCCAGGGGTCACTGCGGATAGATCGCCTTGTCGGCAACTTTGGTGTCGATATTGACTGCCTTCAGCGCTTTGGCGTCGCCACCCAATGCTTCCACGATGGTGATGAAGTCAAACTTCATGAGCCCTGCCCACGAGTGGTCCACTTCACCGGGCTTGCCTGGCAGGTCATCGTCGCGCAACGTGTCCACGTAGCGAACGCCGGTTTCCTTGCCGATTTGTGCAAGCACAGACGATGGGAAGACTTCGCTGCCAAATATCGCTTTCACGGCATAGGACTTCACTTGTGCAATGAGATCTGCAATTTCTTTCGGTGATGGATCTTCAAAGGACGATGGCTGAATTGCGCCAACGACGTCGTATCCGTAGTGCTGGGCGAAATAGGCGTACGCATCGTGATAGGTGAGCAACTTGCGATCATTGGCCGGAATGGTTTCTGTAGCGGTCTTCATGGCCGTGTCGAGTTGCATAACAACTGCAGAAATCTTCACGTAGTTGTCGTCGTATGTACTCGCATTTTTTGGATCCATAGTTGCGAGCACGTCACGAATAGTGGTGAGCATGCTGAGCACCATGGGTGGATTGGTCCAGATGTGCGGATTGGGTTTGCCCGCATCTTTTGGAAATGAGAAGTCAAAAATCCAGCCGGTCTTTGGAAGCACCGCTGTGCCAACCTCGCACACCAAGGCTTTCTTTGATGCTGATGTGGCGAGATCTCGCGTGGGGTCGTCGAGGTACAAGCCATTCACAAACACCGCATCGGCGTTTTCAAGATTCGTGGCTGCGCTTGGCGGTGGTTCGAATGTGTGCGAGTTGGTTCCTTCGGGGACCACGCCATTCACCACGGTGCCGGTGGAGCCAGCAACAAGTGCCACCAAGTTCGTGATGGGCGCAACTGAAGAGACAATACGCAATGGGCGGCCGGTGACTGGCTTGCCTGCGTTACATGATGCAGCGGCAGCTTGCGCTTCTGCATCGCCTGCGCCAATGTCGGCAGTGTTGGCGTCACTCAGAGCAGAGTCGGGCTGAGGCACCGTGTCTGATGAGGACTTAGAGCCACAGGCCACCAATGACAATGACATGAGAGCTACGGCGGGAAGAACGAAGCGACGACGCATGAGCCACAGGCTAACTGCGCGAAACGGCGCAACCGCCTCGGCTACGTGGACTTACCGAGCTGTGACACCCAAAGTAAAAGAGCGAACGGCACGCGCAAAGATGTTCGCTTCCACATCTGGCTCGGTAACTGGCACCAAATTCGTGGCGCGAGCCGACAACTCGCGAAATACGGTGGTCAGCACCAAACGGGCAAGGTTTGCCCCCACGCACAAATGAGTGCCAAAACCAAACGACAAATGTGGGTTGGGGTGACGGCGAATGTTGAACGTAAACGGGTCATCGAACACTGCCTCATCACGATTGGCCGAGGGATACAACATCACGAACCGGTCGCCTGCTTTCACCGGTTGACCACCAATCACATCATCTGTCTTTGCAGTGCGAAACATGTTGTTCAACGGTGTCACCCATCGCAGCACCTCTTCTACTGCGCCGTCAACAAGTGACGCATCTTTGCCCATTGCTTCCCACTGGTCTTGATGATCGCAAAAAGCGCGAAGACCGTGTGAAATGGCGGTTCGCGTGGTTTCTGCACCGCCAGCAATAAACAATCCAATTTCATTCATCACCGCTTCGGGCGTAAGAGTGGCGCCGTCAATTTCCATGTTGGCCCAAATAGACATGAAGTCATCTCGCGGACACGTCTTTGCTTCTTGATACAACGGCACTGCCGCACCAACGAACTCTTGATTGGCGGCAACGAACCCAGCCATTTGTTCTGGGTCTCGTTCGCGCATGTCTGTGCGCATGAGACGTTCACTCCACGATTTCAACTGTGGCCACATCTCTTCGGGAAATCCCAACAATCGCGAAGTGAGTCGCGCTGGCAACTGACCGGCCAACATTTCAATGACTTCGAACTCTCCGCACTCAATCGCTTCGTCAATGAGTTCGGTCACCAGTTGTTCAATTTCTTCCGTCCGCTTGTTGACACCTGCATGCGTGAGAGACGGTTGCACCAACATGCGTTGCTGACGATGTCGCGGATCGTCTTGAGCGATCATGTTGCATTCACTCGGCGACCAAATTGCTCGATATCCCTGACCAGAGATAAACACCGACGACCTACGTTCGGCATCCATCACGTCTGCATGACGCGTGAGCCCCCAGAGACCATTCTTCTCATCGCGATACACCGGCTCATTGGCACGCATCCATGCCCATGTGTCGTGCGGATTCGACTGATACAGATGTGGGTCTAATAAATCAACAACGAGACGTTCCGTTGAAGTTGCCATCACTATTTCCCCCTGCGTGCTTCAGCCCAACTCATGCCGATTGTGGGGTCCGGTTCGGCCGGAAGGCCAAGAACTCGTTCTCCCAAAATGTTTCGTTGCACTTCCCCCGTGCCCCCACCAATAGTGAGCGCTCTTGAAAACATATACCCGCTGTACCAACTCTTTGACCAGATGGTCTTACCCACCTTGGCATCTGGTTCACCAATCACCATTGCATCGGCACCAGTGATATCGCGGGCTACCTCCATGGCGCGTTGGCCATGTTCGTCGGCCATGATTTTTCGAACGCTCGCTTCTGGCCCGGGCGCCTCACCGCGCAGACGCGCAGTCAGTGTGCGCATACGAATGATTTCAATCACTGTGTGCTCGATGTACAACTGCGCCAACCGCTGACGCATCACCCCGGTACCCACACCCAATTTCTTGGCCTCTTCAATGATGTCGAGAGCAGTAGGACCAGCACCCCACAACACTCCACCCGTGGAGAGCGATACGCGTTCGTTACCAAGCGTTACTTTCGCCAATCGCCATCCGTCATTTACTTCACCCACCACATTGGCGTGCGGAATACGTACGTCTGTGAAGAACACTTCATTGAAACTCTTTGCTCCCGCAATATTGGTGATGTTGCGAATTTCAATTCCGGGTGCATCCATCGGGCAAATGAAATAGGTGATTCCCTTGTGCTTTGGCGCATCGGGGTCTGTGCGTGCAATCAAAATGCCGAACTTTGAATAGTGCGCTCCAGTGGTCCAAATCTTTTGACCATTGATGACCCATTCATCGCCATCGCGAACCGCACGAGTTCCGAGACCGGCGAGGTCACTTCCTGCCTCTGGCTCGGAAAACAACTGGCACCAAATCTCTTCAGCCGCCAGCGCGGGCAACACATAACGCTGCTTTTGTTCTTCGGTGCCAGCAAAAATGATGGTGGGAGCTGCCCAACCGATGCCGATTTGGTTTGATGGACGCTTCACTCCTGCGCGTGCGAACTCGTCATCAATGATGATTTGTTGCACGGGGTCAGCCCCTTTGCCCCACGGCTCCGGCCAGTGCGGTGCCACATATCCCGACTCGGCCATTTCTCGATCGGTGGGGTTCGGATGGGCTTTCACCCATTCACGTACCTCGTTGCGACGCGGGTCATCGAGGTTAGGTAGGAGTTCATCCATTCGGTCAGAGTACGGTAAAACCATGAGCCAATTGACATATGACGGAAAAGTTGCAGTAATTACCGGAGCAGGTGGTGGCCTTGGTCGCCAGCACGCGTTGCTCCTCGCATCACGCGGAGCATTGGTGGTGGTGAACGACCTTGGTGGTTCAGTTGACGGAACCGGCGAGAACGCCAGCGCAGCACAAAAGGTTGTCGACGAAATCGTCGCAGCAGGCGGCGAGGCAGTTGCCAACCACGACAGCGTTTCCACACCCGAGGGCGGCGAAGGAATCATCCAGACTGCTATCGACGCATACGGTCGCGTCGACATCGTTATCAACAACGCTGGCATCTTGCGCGACAAGACGTTCCACAACATGACACCAGACCTTGTTGACTCGGTGATTGAAGTGCACCTGAAGGGCGCATTCAACGTCACCCGTCCCGCATGGATTCGCATGCGCGAGCAGGGATACGGCCGCATCGTGTCCACTTCGTCTGCAGCCGGCATCTTTGGCAACTTCGGACAGGCCAACTACGGCGCCGCAAAGATGGGCCTTGTTGGTTTCAGCCGAGTGCTTGCAGCAGAGGGCGCAAAGTACAACATCAAGGCAAACGTCATTGCGCCGCTTGCACTGACTCGTATGACCGAGAACCTCATGGGAGCCCTTGGCGAAAAGCTGGACCCTTCACTTGTTACCCCAATCGTTGCTTGGTTGGCACACGAAGATTGCGATGTCACCGGCGAGATCTACTCGGTGGGTGGAGGTCGTGTGGCTCGCGTGTTCATCGGTGAAACAGTTGGTTACGTGAACCCTCAACTCACCGTTGAAGACATTCGCGACAACTGGACACAAATCCGCAACACCGAGGGTTACGTCATCCCCGCAACATTGCCCGAAGAAACTGCACTTTTCTTCAACGCAATTAAGTAGCAATGCCAACTGAGTTGGTCGAAACATTTCGCGCTCGCGCGGCTGCATGGCTGGCAGAGAATCGCCACCATGCACCGCGAGATTACGGCGCCATTTGTCCACCCGACTTGGTCAAAGAAGGCATCGCTTGGCAACAACGCATCTTTGACGCCGGATTCGCTGGTCTCCATTGGCCAACCGAATTCGGTGGACAAGGACTCTCCCCTGCTTTCCACGGCGCATGGGTAGAAGAATGCGCAAAAGCCGGCGTCCCACCAGTACTGAACATGGTGGGCCTTGTCCTTGCGGGCGGCGCGGTGATGGCATTCGGTACACCCGAACAAAAACAACAGCACCTACGTGCAACGTTGAGTGCCGAAGTGGTGTGGTGCCAATTGTTTTCTGAACCTGGTGCTGGTAGCGACCTCGGTTCACTCACCACACGTGCCGATCGCGACGGAGATCACTTCATCATCAACGGCCAAAAGGTGTGGTGCAGTGGTGGACGCTGCAGCGACTGGGGCATTCTCATGGCTCGCACTGACTTCGAAGCGAAAAAGCACGAGGGCATTTCGTTCTTTCTGATTCCCATGAACTTGCCAGGCATCGAGGTGCGGCCGCTCAAACAAATGACAGGAGAATCAGAATTCGACGAGGTGTTCTTCACCGACGTTGAACTGTCAGCAGAAAATCTCATTGGTCCTCTCCATGGCGGCTGGGGCGTAGGGATGGCAGTGCTCACCAACGAACGCGGACACATAGGCGCAAGTGTCATTGGTCTGGAACGACGCCTCGAATCAATGGCTGCACTAGGTCGCGGGCGCGGTCTGGAACAACCACAGCGACAGCAATTGGTCTCGCTCTTGTCGAAGGGAACGTCGTTCAAAGCAATGGCACAAACTCAGGGCCCCGTTGCATCCACAGCATCGTCTCTCATGAAATTGGGCATCACCGAAATGATGTTCGATGTCTCCATGCTTCGCGCCGACATATCCGGCGCCGATGCAATGTTGGAAGGTCCTGATGCCATGGGCATGTTGTCTGCACCGGGTGCTCGCATTGCCGGTGGTTCAAGCCAAGTGCAAAAGAACATCATCGGTGAGCGTCTGCTCGGATTACCAAGGGAACCAAAGTGACACGCCACATAGCCTGCAACGACGCGACACTTATTTCATCGGTTGACGGTGTCACTATTGCCATGCACGACTTCGGCGGAAGCGGATCACCCATTCTTTTGTCGCATGCCACGGGATTTCACGCGCATTGTTATGAACCAATTGCGAATGCAATGAACAAGCAACATCACGT
>CAYSPE010000041.1:0-10045 GCA_964432845.1 uncultured Bifidobacterium sp. | reverse complement strand
TTCACGCGCATTGTTATGAACCAATTGCGAATGCAATGAACAAGCAACATCACGTTGTGGGCCTTGACCACCGTGGATACGGTGATGCCGATGGCGTGGACCCCGCCACACTCTCGTGGCGTCCTTACGGTGGCGATGCACTGGCTGCAGCACGTCATCTCAGCGCGCAACATGATGGCGCACCCATCGTGGGCATCGGTCATTCCATGGGTGGTGCATCACTTCTCATGTCCGCACACGAACAACCAGAGTTGTTCACCGCTCTTTTCGTTTTCGAACCCATCGTGTTTCCACCCACTCCTCCCGAGGTGGAAGCCACTCGTCCGCCAAACCCTCTTGCTGGTGGGGCACGGAAACGACGCAGCACTTTCCCATCTTTCGAAGCGGCACTCGAGAACTACACCGCAAAACCACCGATGAACACATTTGACCCTGTGTCACGCGAGGCCTATGTACGCCACGGTTTCAAACCCACCGCATCGGGCGAAGTGGAGTTGAAGTGCCTTCCCGAGCATGAAGCACGCACGTACGAAACGGGCGGCAGTAGTGGTGCTTGGGACGATCTACCCAACATCAATGTTCCGGTGTGGGTTATTTCTGGTGCGCCGGCGCAATTCCAGCCGTCATCGTTCGCCATCAAAGTTGCTGAACAACTTCCGAACTCCACCTACGTGCAATTCGATGAGATGGGACACTTTGGTCCGTTAGAACATCCATTGGTGATCACCGCACTTGTTGAAACAACTCTCGCCACGCTTGCATGAGTTCGTTTGATGAGGCGGGCGACCGCATACTGGAGCCGTTGCGCAATCATCGTGCGACCAATGCACTCTTCGGAGTTGCCAGCACAGTCGGTGACTTCAGCATCGTGTGGCATGTCATTGGATTGCTCCGCGCCATTGGGTCGATGCATCGATTACACCAAGCAATCGCTTTGTCGCTCGCGTTGGGCGTTGAAAGCCTCATCGTCAACCAAGGCATCAAAAAAATCTTCAAACGTGAGCGGCCCACACCATCTGGCGACCATCGCTTCGATGTGCGCACACCCAGCACCAGCAGCTTTCCGAGTGGTCACGCATCATCAGCCACATTCGCCGCCATTGTGCTCACGTCATTCACTGGCTTTCCGTTGGCCATTGTGTGGGTGGCTATTGCACTGGTGGTGGCATTGAGCCGAGTTGTCGTGCGTATCCACCATCTCAGCGACATCGTGGGCGGCATTGTTACTGGCGCCATTTTGGCCAGCATTGCAGTGCCCATCATTTCTTCGATTCTCTAACTGAGGGAATACGCGTCAACGTTCGTATGTTGGCATCACTATGACTCGTTCATTCGGACTCACTTACGACTACCGCTGCCCCTTCGCTCGCCTTGTTCACGACCATGTGGTGGAAGGTTTACGAGCCGGCGCCGACTGGAATGTCACCTTCTTACCTTTCTCACTTGGTCAAGCACACGTTGAAGAGGGACAGCCCGACATTTGGGATACGCCCGAAATGGATTCAGGGCTACAGGCGCTACAACTATCGATTTCCATTCGCGACAACCAGTACGACAAGTTTCTCGACTTTCACCAAGCCATGTTCAATCATCGACATAACGGCGGTGGCAACCTCCGTGACCATGCCACACTCGAACGCATCATGAACGAGGCCGGCGTCGACTCTGCAGCGGCGTTCGCCGACGTCGCAAGTGGCAGAGTTCTTCAAGTGGTGAAAACCGAGCACGAACAGTATGTCCGTAGCCACCATGTGTGGGGCACGCCTACGTTCATCGTTGGCGACAAGTCCGTGTTTGTGCGCCTCCTTGACCACGCCCACGGGGATCAAGATGCGGCCGTACGCACTATCAACCGAATTTTGGACGATATTGACTGGCCCATTCTCAACGAGTTCAAGCACACCAGCATTCCCATGTGAGGCACGCACTCAACCCATGTAGGTTGAGGCAATGGCAGAGCACGACAAGCGAATGAGCGATACAGAGTCGCTCATGTGGCGATTAGAAAAAGACCCTTACCTTGCGTCTACGTTCGCCAACATCACCATCCTCGATCGTGCGCCAGACATGGACCTGCTGTACGCGCGTATGGAGCGTGCCGCTATTTTGTTCCCCCGCTTGCGTCGCCGCGTACAACCAGCGCCTGGCAACTTCGGCAATCCCACGTGGGTCGACGACCCCACTTTTGATATTCGCTATCACGTGCGCTGCATTTCTCTCGCCGAACCCGGCGACATGCGACAGCTTTTTGATTTGGTCACACTTCTCATTGCCGACCCATTCGACCGTTCCCGTCCGTTGTGGCATTTCATCATCATCAACGGATTGCGTGGCGGAAAGAGCGCGCTTGTGCAGAAAATGCATCACACAGTGACTGACGGTCAAGGCGGAGTGGAACTTTCCATGCACTACCTCGATCTCGAACGCACGCCACAAATGTTGCCTGCACTCGACCCTGACCTCATCAATGCCGCGAACGAAGCAAGCGAGCCTGACGCCACCGAGGCACTGCGCGGAGCGATGGCCGATTCATTGCGCATGCCGTTGGCGCTTCTGCGACAAGTGCGCGACGTTGTGTCTGACCCTTCGCTCATCGGATCAATCGGAGCTTCCACGTCAGCCACAGTGAAGGGACTTATCGCCCAGCTAAGCGAAACAGATGGCGCTCGCTCGCCATTATGGACAGAACGATCTCTCAGACGCCGTTTCGAGACAACTCGCGTGTCGTATCACCAGATGCGTGGAGCTGCAAAGGCTCTGGGTGGAACTCTCAATACGTCATTCGTAACAGCCGCCGCTCACGCAGCTGGCAACTACCACCGTGCTCTTGGCGCACCCGTTGAATCACTACGCGCCAGCATGGCCATTAGTACGCGAACAGATACGAGCGGAGGCAACGCATTTACTTTGGCGCGCATGTTGGTGCCGACTAGCGAGATGCCATTACCTGAGCGCTTCAGTGCAATCAATGAAATCTTGAATTCGGCCCGCGAAGATTCTGCATCTGGGTCGCTCGAAGCAATTGCCACATTCTCGGCGGCGCTTCCCACGTCAGTCATCACTCGCCTCGCCCGTGCCCAGGCAGAAACAGTTGATTTTGCTACGTCCAACGTGCGTGGTGCGGGTGTTCCGCTATTCGTAGCCGGCGCGCAAATGCTCGAGAATTACCCCGTTGGGCCATTGGGTGGTGTGGCATTCAACGTCACTCTCATGAGTTACCTGGGCAGTCTCGACGTTGGTATCAACATTGATGAGGCAGCAGTAGAGAGCCCGTCCTTACTGCGCGATTGTTTGGACGACGCCTTTAGAGAAGTGAGTGCCTATGCACCTGCTAGCGAGAATTCCTCGTTGATTCCGCCACCGCCACCTGCGGCAAAGCGATTTACTCGGCGCTGGTGGAAGCGCTCGCGCTGAGCAACGAGCGCAGGTCGAGAAGAAGGTCGCCAACTTCAACGGCTGACACAAGTTCGCGCTTCAACATTTCAGCCAACGCCTTGTCGATGACTGCGAGCGCCTCTGTGATCACTGGTTCGCGTGTGTCGATCATGTGGTGCTCCTTTGTATCTGCATAGACGGGTACCAGGGATGCTGGTTTCCGCCCGCTGTCCCACATCGTACAGATGGGATGGGCCAATACGTGGACACCCACGTCGGTCCAATATTTCTCATAGGTGATTGGTGTCATAAGGTCACTTCCATGAATCTTGATGGAAAGACCACCGTTGTAACTGGAGCCGCCGGCGGTATTGGCGCCGCCCTCGCCCGACGCTTTCACGCAGCTGGTGCTCGCGTGGTTGTTGCCGACCGTGACGCAGACCGACTGAACGCAGTGGCAGCCGAGCTCAATGCATTGCGTGCCGATAGCGCATTGGCAGTTGTTGCCGATATCAGTTCAGAACAAGGCAACATCGATCTCATTGAAGCTGCACGCGCGAAGTTTGGTTTCATCAATTTGTTTTTCGCAAACGCAGGCGTTGCGGTGGGCACCACCTTGGAAGACACAGATGAAGCCACATGGAACATGGTGATGAACATCAACACCCATGCGCACCGTTGGGCAGCAAAACATCTCATGGGCGAATGGTTGGCCGCAGGCGAGGGTTACTTCTGCAGTACAGCATCCGCCGCAGGATTGCTGTCGCAGATTGGAAGCGGCACCTACAGCGTGAGCAAGCACGCCGCAGTGGCATTTGCTGAATGGCTGTCCATTACCTACGGCGATCGCGGCGTACGAGTCACCACGCTGTGCCCGCAGGGCGTGAACACCAACATGTTGAACCCACCAGACGCCACAGGCATTGCTTCAAATGGCGGAAGCGCAGTGAAAGCGTCGGGTGCGGTGTTGGAACCAGCCGATGTTGCCGATGTGGTGTATCAACACATTCTTGACGAGAAGTTCCTAGTCATGCCGCACCCTGAGGTGCACACGTACGAAGAACGCAAAGTGGCCGACCGTGATCGCTGGCTTGCCGGCATGCGTCGACTGCAAGCGAAAGTGTCTGGCTTCTAGACACCACAACAACGGGGGTAATCACATGGGCGTACGTCTCGAGCCACAAGACGAATACATGCACGAACTTGGACCTGAATCCAACTTCAACGAAAGCATGTACATCAATTGCTTTGATCCGCAATCACAAATTGGTGGATGGTTCCGTATGGGCAATCGAGCAAACGAGGGCTATGCAGAAATGACCGTGTGTCTGTATTTGCCGAATGGTCGCGTGGGGTTCATGTTCAAACGTCCGTCCATTGAAAACAATGATGCACTCGATGCTGGGGGACTCACATGGACCATGGTGAAACCGTTTGAGGAATTGCGCATCGACTTCACCGGCAAAGTGGTGTTGCTCGATGACCCCACGCAAATGGCCGACCCGAAAGCTGCTTTCAAGAACAATCCGTTTGCAGAATGCGAGGCGCACATCACTTTCACCGGTCAAGGTCGTCACAGCATGTTTGGCGGCGAACCTGACACTCCACATGAAACACCAGGTGAAGAATTTGCCAAGGGTCATTACGAACAATTGGTCACGGCGCGTGGGTCCATTCGCGTTGGCGACCAAGAGTGGGAGATGAACGGGTTCGGTTTGCGCGACCACTCCTGGGGTCCTCGCTATTGGCAAGCACCGTGGTATTACCGCTGGCTCACCGCCAACTTTGGTGAAAATCTTGGCTTCATGGCCAGTCGTGTTGCCAAGAAAGACGGCCCCGGCAGCCGCGGTGGTTTTGTGTGGGACAACGGCGAATTGCATTTATGCGACGACGTGCAGGTGTCCACGGTGACAACTGGCGACGAGGATTATCACCAGAAGGTCACGGGCGTCATCCGTTCATCAAAATCGGGCAAAGAGTGGAACTTCCAAGGCGATGTCACCAGCCTCATTCCGCTACGTAACCGCCGCCAAGACCCCGACGGCAATTGGCTCATGACCCGCATCAGCGAGGGAATGACAAAGTGGACTATTACATCGGGTGAGCACGAGGGCGCCGTGGGGTTCGGCATGAGCGAATACCTCGATCAAATCATCGACGGGTCCCCCGTTGGCATCGCTGAATAGCCCTACTTCGTAGCGATAAACAACCAAGTTGCCCAGACACACGGGCTGACTACGGTGCGCATATGCGCATCTTTCGAATTGCTGTTGCTTCTACCCTGCTGTCCATTGCCACGTCCGTTGTGGTTCTCACCGCAAGCGCAGCACATGCAGCTCCGTTCACCTATTCCAGCGTCAACGTGGGTGGTCAAAGCGCATGTGCCGTTACAACCGACAGCAAGGTGGTGTGTTGGGGCGAAAACTTCGACCAACACCTCATCCCCACTCGTACCGACCGTTACATCAACTCACCAACACTTGTTGAATTTCCCGAGGCCATTGCCACCGTCGACGTTGGAGGCGGCTCCACACACTGCGCGCTCGCAGTCAGTGGTCGTGCATATTGCTGGGGCACGGGCGGGCACCTGGGCAGTTATTTCACCACCGTGTCGCGCACTCCAGTACGGGTGGAATTTCCTAACGACATGCGCGTAAGAAACGTGCAAAACCATTACAGCAATGCGTGTGCACTCGACACGTCACGTTCATTGTGGTGTTGGGGCGACCCACTCACACTTGGTGATGGCAACGTCGAACCAGTTCGTATCCCAGTGCATCTCACCATGCCCGATAATTCACCAGTCGCTCAGTACGACATGGGCAACAACGGAACATGCGTGGTCACCGATGCGTCACATATGTATTGCTGGGGTACGGTCAACGGATATCCATCACCGTGGTACAACGTTGCATTTCCAGTGGTCGAGCAACCTGCTCCTGCTGGCACCACATGGAAATCAGTGCAACTTGAAGGCGAACGATTGTGCGGCATCACCACCAACGGAAGCGGATATTGCCGTGGCGACAACTACAACGGCAATTTCGGCAACGGCACCTATGACGACAGCACAGTCATGACACGCATGATTGTTCCAAACAATGAGTCGGTTGCATCCATTCATATGGGTTCTTATTCCACATGCATCACCACCACCGTGAACGGATTGTGGTGTGTGGGCGAAGGTGGAAGTGGTCAACTGGGAACTGGCACCACTTTGGGTGGCCGCACATGGCGTCAGCCGGTGTTTCCTGCCGGGGTCTCTCTCACCGGAATCTCCATGCATCATTCGGGTACCTGCGGACTCGATGCTTCCGCGCGAATCTGGTGTTGGGCATACATCGCAAATTACGAACTCAACGGCGGTCTCGTTTTTAACAACTTGTTACCCGTCTTGCGACCACAAGTGGGATCACCCGAGGTGGAAACTCCCACGGTCACGAACATCGGAACATTTTCGGCAGTCGTTAGCACTACTGCTCTTCCCTTCGGCTTTGCTACGAGTGCAGCTCTTGAGTACTCCACTGACTCAACGTTTGCATCATCAACCACCATCAATCTCGGCAATCGCTCAGTTGATGGCTCAGGTGCACCAATTGTGCTCACTGCTCCGCTCACCGGGTTATCTCCGCGTACCGAATACTTTGTTCGCGCTATCGCACGCAACGTGGCCGGCGAATCCACAAGCGGAACATTCTCATTCACCACTCTCGGCTCTGAGCCCACAGTGATGTCGCTCATTACATCTGACATCACGGGCAACGAGGCCTCGGTCAACACTGAAATCGACCCAGGATTGCTGTTCACCACCGTGCGTGCTCAAATAAGTTCCACTGCCGAGTTCAGTAATACATCCACCAACATCAGCCTGGGTACTGTGCACGGTGAGTCAAACGGCAACCTCACGGGCGAATTTGCCGATCTGCAACCTCAGCATGCATATTTCATTCGCGTCATCGCAACCAATGAACTTGGCACAACGTATTCAGAGCCCATCTCTTTCACCACCGTTGGCAGTGCACCAACAGTGACGTCTCTCACGGGTTCCTCCACCACCAACTCAGTAGCAGCGACAATCGATATCACTACGGGTTCATCTCGCGGAACCGTCACGTATCAGCTGTCACGCAGTTCAACATTTTCCACCATCGTCCATTTCGACTCGCACACCTTTGGTAGTCGCGGGCCCACCACATCTTCTTTCAACACTTACGGCTTGTCATATGCCACTGATTATTGGGTACGCGCAATCGTTACCAATGATTTGGGTTCTCATACCAGCAACAGCATGTTGGTACGCACACGTGGCGCTGCCCCCGAAGTAGGAATGTTAAGAGTCACCCCCGTGTTACGTGGCGCACAATTCTCTTTCTCACTTGATTCCACTGGGATATCAACAATGGCAGTGGTCGACATTGCCGACAACGGTGATATGCAGAACTACACGTCTCATTTTGCGTTCTCTGGAAATACCAATGGCGCTCAGACAATTTTCCTCGCGGTCGATTTCCTCAAACCCACTATTGAATATTTCGCTCGCGTCAGTGCCATCAATGCATTGGGGCAACGTGAGTCAAACATCGTTTCATTCCGCACGTTCCGCCCACTCGGACTTGTCATCAACGACGACGAGGTGTCCACCACTAATCCTCACGTCACTCTGAACTTCCGATACCCGACCGACACAGTGGCCGTCCGTGTCTCAAACAATGAGGACTTCAGTGGTGCGCGAATCTTTCTTCCCGCATCATCCATTGGCTGGGATCTCGTCACCGCCGACGACCAAGATTCGACACGCACCGTGTATGTACAGTTCATCAGTTCCACCGGAAAAACCACGTTGTATTCCGATGACATCTCATTGGAAACCGACGTCACTGTTCCCGACGAAGAAGCTCCGATAATTACATCCCTCCGTGCGGTGACTGCCCAGTCCATGTCGGTAGCGGGCGTAGCAACTTGGGCCACAACTCCAAAGAACATGCGCAAGTTCATTGTGGGGGTCGCGGACAAATTGTCGGGTGTCACTCGAATCCAAACGAAGGTCGGAACACGAATCGTCACTCAGAAGGTTGATTCACTCCGTAATGGCGAATACTCGGTGTCGTTTGCTCGTTCGGTGAAAACTTTCTCCATACGAGTCATTGACCGTTCGGGTAATGCTTCGAAATGGCGAAAAATTGCCGTTCGTTAATCAAGCGATGTCCGCATCAACAAGCGTTCCGCAACAGATGCATCGCCAATTACTTCCACATCGAAAGTAGAGAGCCGGCGCCACAACAATAGGTTCAGATCATTCGCAGTGCCGCGAATGGCACACGAACCTTTCGCGTGCTCGCGGGTTACTGTGAGCACATTGGCGTCTCCTGGCACAATGAGCCACTCACCTTCAACATCAGTGCAATGGATGTGCACCGAGCCACCTACCACAGGCTGACCTTCTCGCGCATGCGGCAGCATCACGTGCAGAAATTCATCAATACCATCGCTACTAATTTCAGGTGACAGCGGAGTGTCGGCACCTACTGCGCGACAAGCGTCGTACATGTGCACTGCGCTTTCGTGCGCCATGCGGCGAATGATCCACTCAACGTTTTGCAGGCCCGTCCATGTCCACACTGGCATGCTGGGGTCTGTTGCTTCCAACACACGTAGTGCCGATGCAACTCCCCGCTCATACCACGTTGCCAACTCATGTGGTTCAGGTCGCTTCACCCATTCAAGAACAGATGTATCCATCGCCTTCTTGTCGATGACTTGTTGCCAAAACACCAGCACTTCACCCATATGCCACAACAAATCTGTGGTGGTCCAACCCGGACATGCCTCTACGTGCACGCCAGGGTTCTTCGCGACCATTTCACCAATGCGCGTGGTGTGCGCTCGTGTGGCATCGATATAGGACTGCAGCGAGATCACAGCGAGATCACAGCGAGAGTGCAGAGTCTGCGAGTTCTTGCCACTGTTTCATCGGTAGTGCGCGCGGGTCTTCGGTGAGCACTTGTACGCACACATGGTCTGCACCACCGTCAAGGTGTGCCTTCACGCGGCTGACTACTTGGTCAGTGGTGCCCCACGCCACGATTGCATCGACCACATTGTCGGCCTGATTCACAATGTCTTCTTCTTTGTATCCGAGACGAATGAGATTGTTCACATAGTTCGGCAACTTTGTATAGGTGTTCATGTGCATACGAGCGATGGCGCGAGCTTTCGCCGGATCCGATTCGAACACCACAGCTTGTTCAGGCGCAAGCAATGCTTCGCCGCCCATGATGGCGCGTGCTTCTACCGTGTGCTCCACCGGCACGAAATATGGATGCGCACCGTCGCAACGTTCAGCAGCCAACTTCAACATCTTGGGACCGAGCGCGGCAAGCACGCGACGCGGCGACGTAGGTTGCGGTGAGAAGAACACCGCCTGATCCATGTTGTCGAGGTACTGCACCATGGTGGAATATGGCTTGCTGTAGTTCACCTTGTGCGCACCTGTCACCATTGGCGCGTGACTGACTCCCATACCCAATACAAAGCGATCAGGAAACGCTTCACTCACCGTGCGCCAACCCGCGTTCATCGTCTGTGCGGTACGCGCATGAATGCCCGCGATTCCGGTGCCGAGCACCATGTTCTCTGTGGCCGACAACAACAACGATGTTGATGCAAAAGG
>CAYSPE010000040.1:0-17124 GCA_964432845.1 uncultured Bifidobacterium sp. | reverse complement strand
GAATAGGTGTACGACGGAGATGTTGCACCACCACCATCGTTGCCGTAATAACCCGTTACACCTTCGTAGTTCTTACCGTGACGACCACCGCCGCCACCTGCCACCAAGATTCGTGAGTACAGACCAGCCGACAAGTTCCACGCGCCGCTGGTGAGTCGGAAGTCGGTAGCGCCACCGCCACCGGTGGAGTTCCAGGTACTTAGTGTTGAACCCGTACCTTGTCCACCAACGTAGACATAAATAGTGGTGCCACCCGTGAGATATACATCGCCAGCTGCGTAACCGCCGCGACCTCCAAACACAGTGGAGGGATACGCGGGGTCGTTACCACCTTGAGCACCCCAAGCTTTCAGTGAATATGTTCCGTTGAATGGGGCGGTAAATGCGTAGTAGTCACCGGTGTACGTATATGTAATGGTGCAGTACGCACCTGCACACGACGGAGTAGGCCCTGCACTAACAGCGCGAACGTTCGTTACCCGGTCGGGAGTAAGGCCCACCAATGCAACTGCCACCAACAAAAGGATTGCGATCTTGATGCGACCGGGTCGCAAGTTCTCAAACTGAGAGTCGTTGTGTGCATCTGAATTTGGGCGCACTGGTACCCGGGTCTCCGCCATACCAAAATTCTAGAGAAAATTGTTCTGACGCCAAAATTGACAAAAGCCTCAAAGCTGAACGCTTTGAGGCCGAAATGGTTGGGGAACAAGGACTCGAACCCTGAATAACAGTACCAGAAACTGCTGTGTTGCCAATTACACCATTCCCCAGTGCGCGCTTCAGTGTAGCGATACAGACTCGGCGTAACTACCGGCAAATTCGTTAGCCCGTGATGCGAAAAAGTTGGTGAAACCCAATGATTCGGCCAATGGCAACACCAATTGTTTCCTTGCCAAGTCGCATCGTGTCGGTAGCGGTGGCGGGTGCTCCTGACCCTTGCACGCGAAACCCAAGTTCACGAAGTGTGAGCACACTGCGCTGTACGTGCCACTGGCTCGTGGACACGATGACGGAATGCAGGTTGTGGTCATGAAGCGTTGATGCGAGGTTGTTCAACGACTCCCACGTTGACCGACCCGTCGACTCCAACAGAATCTTGTCTGCCGGAACGCCATGATCGGTGAGCCAACGTCGAGATGTTGCCGCTTCGGTGAAACGATCAGCTTGTTGCTTGCCGCCTGTCACCGCAATCAACGGAGCACGATGCGCGTTGAATAATTGCAATGCATGCGCCAGCCGGGCTTCCAACATGGGCGAAGGTGTGCCGTCGTATTGTGCAGCCCCCATCACCACAATCACATCGGCCGTGGCGGTCGCGGTTCGCTTCCCTACCGACTCCACGGACACAAGAGTGACGCCGAGATACACGAGCAATCCAACTAGTGCCGCACACGTGATACTGACAGCGGACGCAAGAAACGCACGCATGATTGCAACTATCCCAAGCGAGCGATGGCTGCGGCGAGACGACGAGCGGTTTCTTCGCGGCCCAATATTTCGAGGCTCTCAAACAATGGTGGGCCAACAGTACGTCCGGTTATTGCGACGCGAATCGGTGCTTGCGTCTTGCCTAGTTTGAGAGAACGAGATTCGGTGAAAGCCTCTAGCACGCCTTTGAGTGCATCGTGGTTCCACTCCACGGACGTCATTGCGCTACAGAAGTCGTCCATAACATCTTTCGCAAAATCTGCCGCCATGGTTTTGTTCCACGCATCATCATCTATTGCGGGTTCTGGCAGGAAAAAGAAATCAACCATTGCAGGCACTTCGCTGAGTGTGGCAACACGTGTGTGAATGAGCGGCGCCACCTCGGCAAACACTTCTGCATCAAAACGATCTGCTGGCCATGGTGCGTCAACGAGGAACGGTTGACATTCGGCGATGAATGCGTCCAAGGAAAGGGCACGAATGTAATCGCCGTTGAATGCATTCAGTTTCTTAATGTCAAAGAACGCCGGTGAGTGATTCACATTTTCCAAACGGAACTCATCAACAATGCTTTGCCACGGGACAATCTCTGAATCTCCGCTAGGAGCCCATCCGAGCGTCATGAGATAGTTCACCATTGCATCGGGAAGTATGCCTTCTTCTCGGTACTGCTCTAGGGCCACCTTGTCTCTACGCTTCGACAGCTTCTTGCGTTGTTCGTTCACCAACACCGGCACGTGTGCCCACACGGGAGGCTTAACACCCAATGCATCCCACAACATTTGTTGCTTGGGTGTGTTTGGTAGGTGTTCTTCAGCGCGCACCACATTGGTGATTCGCATCTCAATATCGTCCACCACGTTTGCGAGCAAGAACATCGGGCTGCCATTACTGCGCAACAACACAAAATCTTCGATGGTGTCATTGGCAAATTCCACTTCGCCGCGCACCAAGTCATTCACCACTGTTTTTCCACTAGGAACACGGAAGCGCAACACCTGGCCGGGCCCGCCTGTGAGTCCCCGATCACGCGAATAACCGTGATACCCCTGCTTGCCCAATTCTTTGCTTCGTTCTTGCACCTGTTCTGGCGTCATGTCACACCAGTACGCATTGCCTTGTTCATACAGTCGCATTGCGGCAGCTACATGCAGATCGGCATTGGCGGACTGGAAGTATGGGCCCTCAAATTGTGGATGGTCGGAATCGATGCCGAGCCATGACAGCGCATCGATGATTCCCTGCGTCCATTCCGGACTATTGCGAGACTCATCGGTGTCTTCGATGCGCAGCACGAATGTGCCGCCTTCTCGAAGAGTGAGCGCCCAGTTGTACAACGCTGTGCGTGCACCACCGACGTGGAAGAACCCAGTGGGCGACGGAGCAAATCGATAACGAGGCGAATCAGACATGAGAGTTACAGGCTAGTAGTGATGCAACAAGCCACTAGAGGCTGAGTGCCGCTTGGTCGAATGTCATGAGCAGTTCGCTGTCTCCGGTGATGGACGAGCTGAGGCCATGCACCACTGGTAGTAACTGCTCACAGAAGAAACGAGCGGTGGCCACCTTTGCAGCACGTGTTGCATCGTCGAGATTTGTTGCTTCCAATGCGACGACCGCAGACTTTGCCATCACATAACCACCCACCAAAGTGGACAATTGGCGCAGATAGGGAGTAGCGCCAGAAAGAACTGCAACTTGGTTCTTGCTGTTCTCCATAATCCATTGGGTGCAGGTACGAGTGGTTTTTAAAGCAGAGTTCAGAGACTCAGCGGTTTCTGCAAGTTCTGCATGTGCGGAAAGTTTGGAATCGAGTGATGCGATTTCATCAAACAGACCAGAAATCACTGCACCGCCCTTCATGCCCAACTTGCGACCAACAAGGTCCATGGCCTGAATTCCGTTCGTGCCTTCATAAATAGTGGTAATGCGAGCATCTCGATAGTGCTGAGCAACACCCGTTTCTTCAATGAAGCCCATGCCACCATGAATTTGAATCGCGAGTCCGGTGAGTTCGACACCCATGTCGGTTCCCCACCCCTTAGAAATGGGAGTAAGCAGTGCAGCCAAGTCTGCGGCACGCTCACGTTCATCGGCGTCGCCCGAGCCTGCTGCAATGTCAAGGCAATACGAGTTCCAATACATGATGCGACGCATTGCCTCAATGGTGCTCTTCATGGTGACGAGCATGCGCTTCACATCAGGATGGTCAATGATGGCGCTAGATTCGCCAGCCGGCGCCCCTGGTGCACGTCCTTGCTTACGCACGATTGCGTAAGCAAGTGCTTGTTGATACGCACGTTCGGACAATGACAATCCCTCGATACCAACACCCAGACGAGCTTGGTTCATCATGGTGAACATGTACGCCATGCCATGGTTTTCTTGACCGATGAGATAGCCAATCGCTCCACCATTGTCGCCAAAGGACAGCACGCACGTAGGGCTTGCTTTAATGCCCAACTTGTGTTCGGTGGAAACACACTTCACGTCATTGCGCGCACCCAACGAACCATCAGCATTCACCAAGAACTTCGGAACAATGAAACAAGAAATACCCTTGGTGCCGGCGGGTGCATCAGGTGTACGAGCCAACACCAAGTGAATGATGTTTTCTGCCATGTCGTGCTCACCAAAGGTGATGTAGATCTTTGTGCCGGTGATCGAATACGTACCATCGGCGTTCTTCACGGCTTTCGTGCGAACTGCGCCAACATCGGAGCCTGCATCAGGCTCAGTGAGGTTCATGGTGGCGGTCCACTCACCACTGAACATCTTCGGCAAGTAGGTCATCTTTTGCACTTCATCACCATGGTGCAAGAGCGCATCGATGGCACCTTGCGACAACATGGGCGCCATGGTGAGTGCCATGTTCGATGAATTCATGAATTCCTGAATGGTGTTGGCCACCACGAGAGGAAATCCACCACCGCCGAATCCGGGATCAAGCCCAACTCCACCCCAACCAGCTTCTACATATGCGGCATATGCCTCTTTGAATCCGGGAGGAGTCACCACGCTGCCATCGGGCTGCACATAGGAACCGTGCGCGTCGCCCACCGAGTTGAGGGGCGCAAACTTCTCTTCAAAGAATCGTGCGGCTTCAGACAACATGTCGGGCACGACAGACAAATCGTGGTCAGCAAATTTCGGAAGCTTGCTGAGTTCGTTGACCTTGAGGAAGTGATCGAGAACAAATTGAATATCAGCAAGCGGAGCGTTATAGGCGGTCATTGTGCGTATCCCGTGAGTGAGCGCCATTCAGTGGCGAACTGTGATGCAACTGCTTCAGGCGACAGACGCAACGTTGATTCAGGAACAAGATCTGCAATCGCGCGGCCCTCTTTGTAGTGGTGGACGGCGTTGCCAACTCCTGAGAAGAGTTCTTTTCGCACCGCCACCAAATCTGCCGGTGGGTTATCCGACAAGAATCCCCACAATGACAACGCAAGATTGAGGTCATGAACTGCAGGCGCGCGACCGAACAATGACGCGCGACGTAATGCGATGAGTGAGCAGCCACGAAGCGCGTCTTCCACGTGCTCACCTGCAGTGACACGCACGCGCGATTCGGCACGCTTGGCCAACGTGATGATGTAGCCCTGGTCAGGACCCTGATAGCCCAAACGCTCACCAGCAGGCTGGCGACCCTCTATTTCACCGGGACGGCCAGGGGTCCATCCGGCAGGGACAAACTGAGGCGATTCGTAATAACGAACGGGTTCAACTGGAGAGACGGGGGCAAAACGAGGTGCGGCCATAGAGGTGAATTCTACGCCCAGGAAAGCCGACTCTATGAATGAAGTAATCCGTACAACAAAGACTCTTCCAGTGCTTGCCACGATGCCTCAATGATGTTCGCAGAGACGCCGATGGTGGTCCAGGAACGATCGCCGTTCGTTGCGTCGAGCAATACGCGGGTGACAGCACCCGTTGCAGATCCACCATCGAGAATGCGCACTTTGTAGTCCACTAAGTGAATCTTTGCCAACTCTGGGAATCGTGGAAGAAGGGCCGCACGCAATGCCGCGTCAATGGCGTTGACCGGACCATTTCCGTTTGCGGTGGTTACGAATTGCTCACCCGACACCTCAACCGTGACTGTTGCTTCGGTGGTGAATGCAGACTGTGCATTTTCTTCCGTTACTACGCGCATGGATTGCACGTTGAAAATGTCTTGCTTCCAACCAGCCGCACGACGCATGAGCAATTCAAGGGATGCATCTGCCGCTTCGAAGTGATAGCCCTCGTGTTCAAGACGCTTGAGATCTTCAATGACCCGGCCAACTTCTTGGCCACCCATCTCAATACCCAATTCCTTCGCCTTCATTTCAATGGTGGCGCGACCAGCCATTTCTGAAACAACAAAACGCGTACCGTTACCCACGAGATCCGGGTCAACATGTTCGTACGCATCTTTCGCACGCGAAATTGCAGACACGTGTAATCCGGCCTTGTGCGCGAACGCCGAAGCACCAACGTACGGTGCCTGCGGATTAAGAGGTCGGTTCAGAACTTCCGCCACGTGATTACTGACTGCTGTGAGGCGTTGCAGGTTTTCGGCGGGCAAACAATCAAAGCCCATCTTCAACTGCAGGTTCGGAATAACAGTGGTGAGGTTGGTGTTGCCCGTACGCTCACCCAATCCGTTGAGTGTTCCTTGTACATGACGAACACCTGCCAAAACTGCGGCCATTGAGTTAGCCACGGCGCAACCAGTGTCATCGTGGCAATGAATGCCCAGAGTTGCGTCGTTTCCAACGAACGCCTTCACTCGACCAACAATTTCAGCCACTTCATGAGGCAAGGAACCACCGTTTGTATCGCACATCACCAAGTGCGTCGCGCCCTTCATCACTGCAGCTTCCACAACGCGCATTGCGAACTCGGGGTTGTTTTTGTAGCCGTCAAAGAAGTGCTCAAGGTCAACCATGACGCGTCGGCCATTCGTATTGAGGAAATCAACTGAATCGCTCACCATAAGAACGCCCTCATCAAGCGTTGTCTGCAATGCATCGGTGACGTGGTAGTCCCACGACTTCGCAACAATGCACACCGCCGATGTGTTTGCATCAAGAAGATTGCGCAATGTGGTGTCTTCGTCCACCTTGCCCTTTGGACGACGAGTGGAACCAAACGCCACCAAGGTGGAGTGTCGGAAATTCAATTCCTTTGCTGCACGTGCGAAGAACTCAATGTCTTTCGGGTTTGCGCCGGGCCAGCCACCTTCAATGAAGTGCACGCCCAAGAAGTCGAGTTGCTCAGCGATGCGCAACTTGTCTTCCACGGTGGCGGATACGCCCTCCACCTGCATGCCATCACGCAAGGTGGTGTCGAACGCTTCAACAAGTTCGCGGGAGGTGTTCTGTGTGCCCATGTTGTATTGGTCCTTTTGGTTCTTTCGTCTGCTCGATCTAGATGGTGTTTTGGGGTATGAAAAAGCCGCCCTGAGGGGCGGCTGGAACGCGCACGTCGGAGGCCGGCGTGCGCTAACGAATAATGATGATGGCTGCAGCTGTGCCAGCAATGTGGCGGAAAGCGCGTGCGGTCAACATGGGCTTTAGTCTCGCCCCATCAACAGCATTCGTCAACCCCTGTGGGTACTTCTGTGGAAAACCCTGTGAATGGCGTGAGTAAAGGATTTTCACTGTGGACGACGGAGTAGACCGTATGTCTAATAACCCTTGTGGCACAAGGGTTCGTTGGGTTAGGCCAGTTCACACCAGTGCTTGTATTCGGCGATCTGGCCGCGCACTGCCTTGCCGTATACATCGGCCACCTTCAAGGTGATGGGGCCAGGACAAGGAACTTCACGATCGTCGACCGAGTTAATGGCGCTCACTTCAGCAGCAGTGCCCACGCAGAAGATTTCTTCAGCGATGTACAAGTCGGAGCGAGCAATATTGCCCTTCTCCACCTCATACCCCATGTCTTCAAGAATCTTGATGACGCTCCACTGCGTGATTCCCTCGAGAGCACCAGCGGACAATGGCGGAGTAATGACCTTTCCACCGCGCACCACAAACAGGTTTTCGCCGGTGCATTCGCTGACAAGACCCTCGTTGTTCAAGAGAATCGCTTCGTCATAGCCAGCCTTCAACGCCTCCACTTTTGCGAGCGATGAGTTGGCGTAGTTAGCCACAGTCTTTGCGGCAGGCGGAAGCATGTTGTGGTCAAGACGCTTCCACGAAGAAATCTTCATGCGCACGCCCTTGGTGAGCGCTTCGTCGCCCAGGTAGGCACCCCATGGCCAGCATGCAATTGCGACGTCTACTGAACAAGGAAGAGTGTTGAGACCCATTTCGCCGTAGCCGTAGTACGCGATAGGGCGAATGTAACAACCAGGCAAACCAGTGGAGCGCACAGTTTCACGAGTGGCATCGACAATTTCTTGCACGGTGTACGGAATTTCCATGCCAAGAATTTTTGCGCTGCGGAACAAACGCTCGATGTGCTCGGTGAGACGGAACACTGCAGGACCTTCAGCGGTTTCGTACGCGCGAATTCCTTCAAAAACGCCGGTGCCGTAATGCAAGGTGTGCGTGAGCACATGCACCTGGGCCTTGTCCCAATCGACCAATTGGCCATTCATCCAGATCTTCGGGGTGGGAATCAGTGTGGGCATGTCAGCTCCTCAAGCGCTAGTGGGTAGAGATTACTTGCCTGCTACGAGAGCGGCGATTTGATTTCCGATTTCAGTGGTGGAACCGGTGGGCGCAGTGTCGCAGGCCTCGCGAATGCGGGCTGCGGCGGCGTCTTCGCCGAGGAACTCCAACATGAGAGCGGCCGACAAGATGGCGGCTGTGGGGTTGGCCTTGCCGGTTCCCACAATGTCAGGAGCCGATCCGTGCGATGGCTCGAACATGGATGGACCAGTACGCGAAGGGTTGAGATTGGCCGATGATGCCAATCCGATTCCACCACTCACCGCGCCACCCAAGTCGGTGAGAATGTCGCCGAACAAATTGTCGGTCACGATCACATCGTAACGATGTGGGTCTTCCACGAAATAGATACACGCAGCGTCAACGTGGTTGTACGCAGTGCCCACTTGTGGGAATTCAGCGGCAACATGATTGAACGCACGTTGCCACAGGTCTCCAGCAAATGTAAGAACGTTGGTCTTGTGTACCAGCGTCACATGCTTGCGCTCACGCTTGGCAGCAAGTTCGAATGCGTAACGAATACAACGCTCAACTCCGTGGCGCGTGTTCACGCTGCCCTGAGTCGCGATTTCGTGAGGAGTACCGCGACGAAGAACGCCGCCTTCACCCACGTACGGACCCTCAGTGTTTTCACGAATGACCACGAAATCGTGTGGCGTGACATGACCAGGTGCCGTGCCCGCAAATGGACGCTGATTGACGTAGAGGTCTAGATCGAAACGCATCTTCAACAGCAGACCGCGTTCGATGATGCCGGGAGGCACATCGGGTGTACCAACAGCGCCCAACAAGATGGCGTCGAAGTTGCGAAGTTGGTTGAGAACCTCGTCGGACAAAATTTCACCATCGCGCAGGTAGCGCATGCCGCCGAGGTCGAAGTCGGTGGTGTCGATGGCAACACCGGTGGCGCGCACCACCTTTACTGCCTCGGCCGTAACTTCGGGGCCAATTCCGTCTCCGCCAATGAGTGCAATGCGATGTGCCATAGGGAGACCATCGTAGAAGGCGCAGGTAGCCTTCTCCGCATGGCGAAGCACTTGCTGTCCAAAGACACATATAAGAGGCTGGAAGAAGAGGTGGCCCACCTCGAACACACCGTTCTCCCCGAGGTTGCCGACAAAATCGGCCGTGCCCGCGAAATGGGTGACCTCAAGGAAAATGGCGATTACCACGCAGCCAAAGATGAATACGGCATGTTCAACGACCGCAAGAACTTCGTCATCGGCATCCTTGAGAATTCAGAGATTGCCGAGCCGCCTGCATCTGACGAAGTGGGAGTGCTCTCCATTGTCACCATCTTGTTTGAAGGCGACAGCGAAGACGATGCCGAGACGTATCTCATTGGTCACGTGGAAGAAAAGCGCACCGACGGAAACAACGTGGAAGTCATGAGCCCTGTCTCCCCCATTGGTGGCGCACTTCTCGGCAAGAAAGCACAAGACCGCGTTGAGATCACGCTGGAAAACGGCGCCAAGGTTGCAGTCATTGTTCTCAAGGTGGAGAACTGAGCAACTTCCCTGCTCCCCATTTGCCCCCCGGTCGAAAAATTCAATTACCCGGTCGAGGCACCACGTTCTTCCGTGAAGTGGAAGGGCCTGAAAATGCGCCGGTGCTCATGTTGTTGCACGGATGGACTGCCACTGCAGATCTGAACTGGTTCATGTGCTTTGCGGCGCTCGGCCAACACTTTCGTGTTATCGCAATGGACAACCGCGGGCACGGACACGGTATTCGCACTAATAAACCATTCAAGTTGAGTGACTGCGCCGACGACGCTGTTGCACTTGCAGATCAACTTGGCATTGAAACATTCATTCCGGTGGGATATTCCATGGGTGGCACCCTTGCGCAGCTGGTGTGGAAACGTCATCCGCATCGCGTGCGTGGCCTGGTTCTCTGTGCCACGGCCGCACACTTTGTCACCACGCGAAAAGAACGAACCGCTTTCACTGTGATGTCTGGTGTTGGCACCATCTCTCGATACACGCCACCATTCATCCGTCAAGTAGTGAGCGATCGCCTGTATGTCTCACGAAAGACACTCACATGGGAACCATGGGCCGCACAACAAGTTGCCAGTCACGATTGGCGAAACATTTTGGAAGCTGGCGCCGCACTTGGCTACTACGACTCACGAAAGTGGCTACCCGACATCAACGTTCCCACGGCCATTATCCGCACCACTGAAGACCGAGTGGTGAATCCCGATCGACAGGCAGTGCTGGCCGAACTTATTCCGAATGCTCATGAGTTCACGTTGGACGCAAACCACGATGCCGTCTTCGCACGCGCGGATGAATTCGTACCACTTTTGGTGAATGCATGTTTGTTGGTGCATGCCGAAGCGAACTCACGCACTGTTGCGCAGCAGGATTTCGCATGAAAGCCGCCATCGCCCTTCGTTCACGTTGGCGCCGCAACAGTCGACTTGCCCGCGTCGGAGCCAAAATTGGTTTCGGCTATGCGGGTACAACCGCTCGCAAGGTTTTCGCCAATGCCGAGCGTCGCGAACAGTTGTCGCGCGAACGCGAACTAAAGACCGCCGAACAGGTTGCGTCTGAATTGGGCAACATGAAGGGCGCCCTCATGAAGTTGGGGCAAATGGCCAGTTATTTGGACGATGGCTTGCCAGAACCCATGCGCATGGCTCTGTCTCAATTGCAATCACAAGCGCCACCTATGTCTATTGAGTTGGTGCACGCAGAAATTGAGCGCGAACTAGGTGCACGAGTATCAGAACTTTTCGTTGCATTCGACGATGAACCAATCGCGGCAGCATCCATCGGTCAAGTGCATCGCGCCATCATTCGCAATCACAACGGCGCAGAAGAAGCCGTGGCAGTAAAAGTGCAGTACCCCGGCGTTGCAGAGGCCATCGATGCCGACCTGCGCACCGCAAATCTTCTTGGCACCATGCTCGCGTTTGGATTCAAATCGCTCAACCCCGAAGACATGGTGGCGGAGATAAAGGAGCGCTTGCGTGAAGAGCTTGATTATTCACTTGAGGCGCGCAGCCAACAGGAGTTCGCCGACTTCTATAAGGGCCACCCTTTCATACACGTGCCCGCCGTGTACCCGCAGTACTCCACGTCGCGCATTCTCACCACCGAATTGGTGAACGGTCATTCATTCACAGAAGTTTTGGAATGGCCGCAAGAGGAACGTAATGCAGCGGCAGAGGCGATCTTCCGTTTTGTGTTCCGCAGTTTGTATCGCTTCCGAGCATTCAACGGAGACCCTCACCCGGGCAACTACATCTTCCACAAAGGTGGCCGCGTCACATTTCTCGACTTCGGGCTCATCAAACACTTCACCGTTGAAGAAATGGAAATGTTCCAGGGCATGGTGAAAGCTGCCGTTCTCGATAACGACATGGCCACGTATCGACGCATCATCGAAGAAGCCGGCATGTTGCAGCCCGACGCACCCGTCACCACCGAAGATGCCGGTGAATACTTCAGCCATTTTTACGCACCTGTTCGTGAGTCTCGCGTGATGACGTGGGATTCCGAATACGCAACTTCAATCGTGCGTCACACGTTTGATCGCACATCACCCATTGCGCAGTACGCAACGGTGCCGAAATCTTTTGTGTTCATTCAGCGCATCAACCTGGGCCTCTACGCCATCCTCGGCCAACTGGGTGCATCCGGAAACTTCCGCCGCATCAGTGAAGAGCTGTGGCCCATGACGAATGCGTCAGCGTCAACACCTATGGGTGAAGCCGAAGCCGCCTGGCTCGCTACGCGCGATTAAACGACGGTCTCTAGATCGAGACCGATATCGAGAATGGGCGAAGAGTGTGTAAGGCCGCCCACGCTGATGAAATGGACACCAGTTTCAGCAACGGCATGTGCACGCTCGAGAGTGAGACCACCACTTGCTTCCAACAACACTGACTTGCCGGTGCGGTCTTTATGTTCCAGCGCAACTGCCACGGCTTGACGCATTACGTCGGGTGACATGTTGTCGAGAAGCACCACGTCGGCACCAGCCAGCAATGCTGTGTGTAATTGCTCAATGGTGTCTACTTCAATTTCAATGGGCAATTGTGAGGCGAGCTCTCGCACTTTGGCGAATGCTTCGGCGACACCACCTGCAGCCACGATGTGGTTGTCTTTTACCAATGCGGCGTCGCTGAGGCTCATGCGGTGATTTTGGCCACCACCACAACGCACTGCGTACTTTTCCAAAGCGCGCAACAGTGGAGTTGTTTTGCGAGTGTCACGAATGACTGCGCCTGTACCGGCAACGGCATCTACCCAATGTGAAGTTGCAGTGGCAACACCACTGAGATGACACATGAGATTCAACGCGGTGCGCTCTGCGGTGAGCATGAGTTGCGTGGGTGCTTCCACTCGAGCCAATACATCGCCTGGTGCCACACGATCACCGTCGTGCTTTACTCGCTCAAATGAACTGGCTGTGGGGCCGCACACAATTTCCACCACGGCAGCTGCAACATCGAGACCTGCCAAACAACCGTTGGCTCGTGAACCAAATGTGGCGATACTGCGCTGCTCAACTGGCACTGTGGCAACAGATGTGACATCGATTCCACCGTCGAGATCTTCGCGAACAGTTGCGATCACCAACTCAGTCACTGCATCGGCGTTGAGGCCAGCAGCGGCAAGTCGCGCAACCGTATCTGCAGATGGTTGATGCAATTTCACTGCGACACCTCCAACGCGCCATTGACCACGCGACACATTAAATGACGTTCCCATGATGCCAATGGTTCTTCAAAATCTGTGCGGCGATGACATCCTCGGCTCTCGGTACGAACCTTTGCCGCTTCCACCACGGCCATTGCAATGGTGAGCATGTTGGTAGCTTCAAAGGCTTTGCGAGTTGGAACCACATCGGTTGATGCATTGGCCGCCAATGTGCCAAGGATGGTGGTGACTTTCTCCAAACCGTCTGGTGTGCGCAGAACGCCTACGTATCGAGACATGGCGGTTCGCAACGCTTTGCGATGATATGAATCGATGAGTTCCCCCGGAATGTCATTGTCAATGACATCAACTCGTTCGGGCAACTCCCAGCTCAACGCGCGCCCCACTCGAGTGCCCGCAACCACACCTTCGGTAAGACTGTTGGATGCCAAACGATTGGCGCCATGAACGCCGGTGCAAGCGGCCTCACCCACTACGTACAAACCACGCAGTGATGTTTCGCCATCGAGAGTGGCTTTCACACCACCACACACGTAGTGCGCAGCTGGCGCCACAGGAATGAGCTCGCGCTCGGGGTCGATGCCGTTTGCGATACACGAGGCAGTGATGGAGGGAAACCGCTCATCAAAATTTTCGATGCGACGTGCGTCGAGATACACGTGATCGTTCACACCTGCAGGCGACTCACTCATGCGTTGGCTGATGGCAGCCGCCACTACATCTCGTGGGGCAAGGTCTTCTTGTGGATGAACACCTTGCATTACTCGCTGACCAGCGGCATCGAGAAGGATTGCCCCTTCACCGCGAACTGCCTCACTAATAAGAGCTTGCTGACCGTGCGCATCGCCACCACTCCACAACACAGTGGGGTGAAACTGAATGAATTCAAGATCACTAGCAGCAACACCGGCGCGCATCGCCAAAGCGATACCGTCACCAGTTACTGCCGGTGGATTTGATGTACTTGCATACACCTGGCCGTATCCACCGGTTGCAATGATGACCGCACTCGCATGCACAATGCCCACGCTTTGCACCCCGCCATTGCGGTCGAGCATTGCCACCTTCACGCCTGCAACGGCAGTTTCTCCTGCTTTGGTTTTTCCCAACACAAGATCCAAACCGAATGCACGCTCTACTACTTGCACTCCGGCCAACCGCACCGATTCATCAAGTGTGCGCTGCACTTCGGCACCCGATTGATCGCCACCAGCATGCACAATTCGACGGTGCGAGTGGCCGCCTTCACGAGTCAGCGCCACGCCTTCAATTGCACCCGCATCAAACGCGGCACCCAATTGCATGAGGTATCGAATAGCGGTGGGAGCTTCTTCAACTAGCTCGCGCACGGCGTGTTCGTTGCATAAACCAGCACCAGCATCCAACGTGTCACGTACGTGGTTTTCAAGCGAGTCAGCAGGGTCAAGAACTGCCGCTAATCCGCCTTGCGCCCAGTTGGTACTGCCAGCATCAAGAGTGTCTTTCGTGACAAGCACAACGTCGCGAACAGGGCGGGCAGCAAGAGCGGCCGACAGTCCGGCTGCGCCTGAACCAAGAATGACAATGTCTGTCTCTACCGACCATGTGGGTTCGGGAGCAGCAAGTTGTTGTGGAATGTGCTTATTCACCGACACGAGATGGTGTACCGATAGCGATCATTTTTTCCACTGACATGCGCGCCTTCTCAGCAACATCTTGTGGAACGTCGACCACATCGGTGCCATGAAGAAGTGCATGCTCCAACTTTTCCGGAGTAATCATCTTCATGTACTTGCAGACTGCGGCACGATTAACGGGTTGGAAGTCGGTGGTGACATTGACTTTGCGCAATTGATGCAACATGCCAGTTTCGGTAGCAACCAAAACCTTGCGTGCTTTGGTGGTGCGAGCTGCATCGAGCATGCCGCCAGTAGAAAGAATGTGAGTGCGCTCTTTTGGCACCACACCTTCTGATGCCAAGTACATGGCACTAGTGGCACAACCACACTCTGGATGCACGAACAATTCGGCATCGGGCTCACTGGCAACAAGGCTCTTCAACTCGGAACCATTGATTCCGGCATGCACGTGGCACTCGCCCATCCAAATATGCATGTTGGTACGACCAGTCATGCGTTGAACATGTGCACCCAAGAACTGATCGGGTCCAAACAGCACGGGAACATCTGCCGGAATGGATTGCACCACTTCCACAGCGTTTGAACTAGTGCAGCAAATATCTGTTTCTGCCTTCACTGCAGCAGAGGTGTTCACATAACTGACGACGACGGCACCAGGGTGTTGCGCCTTCCACTCACGCAATTGATCTGCGGTGATGGTGTCGGCCAATGAACATCCCGCTTTTTCATCCGGGATGATGACGGTCTTTTCTGGCGCAAGAATCTTTGCAGTTTCTGCCATGAAATGAACACCGCAGAAAATGATGGTGGATTGCGGAACGGTAGCTGCAATACGTGACAACGCAAGCGAATCACCTACGTGGTGTGCCACATCTTGAATCTCGGCAACTTGATAGTTGTGCGCCAGAATCACGGCATCTTTTTCGGCGGCAAGAGCGCGAATGCGCTCGGCCCATTGCGTGTCAACATTGGAGGTCACGCATCAAAGGCTAGGAGTGCCGTGCGCCAATTGCGCCTTTGTGAATTGACGCACGTAGTCCTACGCGTTGGCGGGCAATGTGACCGGAGGGTCAAACCAAAAATGGTTGATGGCCTCAGCAAGTGAACCAGTTGCCGAGCCAGGGTCACTCACCACTTCGTCGGGTTCATCAGCAAAACGCAACACACTGGCAACACCGTGATCGGCCACCACCACAACCAAGCGCACGCGCCGACGTAATGCGTGTTCGCTCGGCGCACCTTCTACTTCGCCGTTCGGGCCCAAGGGTGCTGCCCACCCCGTGGTGACAACGGCCGCGCAGTCGAACATACGAGCTAGTGCACTGGCGGGAGCATCAAGAAGTTCATATACGTCGGGATGCTGCGACAAGAAGCACAGGTTGGCATCATCAGCTGGACGATGCGCAACATTGACTCCGTACAGTCGTGCACCCGGCAATTCAAATGAATCAATGAGCGAGTGCAGTTTGGCTTCGACGCTGACCGCTATGTCGGTGATCTCGGGTAACGGTGTTGTGGTTTCTGGTTGGTCCATATTCATGGCGCCCATGTGGACGTCGTGAGGAACGCCATGGAATTGTGGGGTCGATTACGAACCCATGAACTCCGACAACGAACGCGCACCGCGAGCAACAATGCTTCCGAATTTTGCTCCAGGACTATTGCTCATTCGTTCAAGTGGTCCCGAGATGGAAATAGCAGCCACGACATCACCAAATCCGTCCGTAATCGGCGCACTCACTGAAGCAACACCCTTCACGCGCTCTTCCACCGATTCAATCCATCCACCTGCACTGACTTTGGCACCACTCAACACTCGCCCTGCAGACCCGCGAGCCAACGGAAACAATGAACCCTCGGGAACAATCCACCGCAAACCATTGGGAGATTCCAGCGACACAACACATCGACGTCCGTCGGTTTCTGCCACAAATACCTGCACGCTCTCACCCGTTCGATCACGAATGTCGGTGGCCACATCTCGCGCACGAGATAGAAACGGAAACTGCACTGCGGCTGCACGACCCAATCCGGCCAAGGTGGGCCCTAAGCAATACAAACCCTCGCTGTTTCGTCGCACCGCGCCGTGATCTTCTAATGCTGACAGCAGTCGGTGACACGTAGCTCGCGGTATCCCCGTTGCTTCAATTACTTCAGCGAGCGACAACGGCCGAACCACCAAGGCGTTCATCACCACAAACGCCTTGTCTAAAACTCCGACTCCTGATACGCTGTCCATTAAGTGGGAATGTTATCCCATATATTGAGAAATCAAAAGACCTCGAAAGGGACGCCATGTCGAACCCCATGACATTGCCGCAAAAGGTGTGGGACCAGCACGTTGTGCACCGCGCCGAAGGTGAAGCCGACTTGTTGTACATCGACCTTCACCTCGTGCATGAAGTCACCAGCCCACAAGCATTCGATGGTTTGCGTATGACCGGTCGTGCGTTGCGTCGCCCCGATCTGACCGTGGCCACCGAAGACCACAACGTTCCAACTGCCGACATCCACCTGCCTATCGCTGATCCTATTTCGGCAAAGCAAGTGCAAGTGCTGCGCGATAACGCCGCAGAATTTGGCTTCACGTTGTTCCCCATGGGCAACGAACGTCAAGGCATTGTGCACGTGATCGGACCAGAGCAAGGTCGCACTCTTCCTGGCATGACCATCGTGTGCGGTGACAGTCACACCGCAACTCATGGTGCATTCGGTGCACTTGCCTTTGGTATCGGC
>CAYSPE010000039.1:5966-17874 GCA_964432845.1 uncultured Bifidobacterium sp. | reverse complement strand
GCTCCTTCATCCACGAAGCCGACCCCAACATGATCGACAACGCGCTTAATAAGAAGGTGGTGTTCTGCACCCCCCTCACGCTGTACGCCTTCTTGGTTGTTATTCGCCAGGCCGCCGATAGTTTCCACACAGAGCGCACTGCCGCCGACATCATGCAACGCATCAACCTGTTCCAGAAGGAGTGGGTCAATTACACCGCTGCCGTTGACGCCGTGGAAACCAAGTTCAAGTCCCTCACCGACGCCATTGAATCCATCAATACCGACGGCACCCGATTCAAGAAACTCAACGTTCAAGTGCGTGAAATTGAGAAAATACGCAAGAAACAGGGCGTTTCTGAGCTAAATCCTGCCGAGGCACTGGCTCTCGAATCTGGCGAGGACGACTAGGGGCTCCAAAAAGCCAAGAAAACTAGGGCGTTTTTCCACAGGACAAAAGTCTGTGAAAACGTGTGACGAAAATTTCCCTGCGGAAATCCCCGTTTTTATTGGCTAGATGGTTTACGGTGGGCTCCATGAAGAAGCGTGACCTCATTCAAGCAGTAGCACTCCATACCGGCCTCTCCACAAAAGAAGCTGGCAAGGCAGTCGAAGGAACAATCGACGTCATCCTTGCAAACGTTGCAAAGGGCGAGGTAGTTAACCTCTCCGGTTTTGCAAAGTTCGCAAAGATCAAGCGTCCAGCACGTCAGGGCCGTAACCCAGCCACTGGCGAAACAATTCAGATCAAGGCAAAGACTGTTGCCAAGATCACCGCACTCAAGGGCTTCAAGGACATCGCACTTGGCGTGGCACCAGCACCAAAGCTGAACACCAAGCCAATCGTTGCCGCAGCAGCACCTGCTAAGAAGGCAGCAGCTAAGAAGGCTGCTCCTGCAAAGAAGAAGACCGCCAAGAAGGCAGCACCTGCAAAGAAGAAGGCTGTTGCTAAGAAGGTTGTCAAGAAGGCAGCACCTAAAAAGGCTGTGAAGAAGGGCGCAAAGAAGCGCTAGATCTTCTTCGGTCTTTGCACCGTTAGAACGTAGAAATCCCGTCGTCACGAAAGTGACGGCGGGATTTCTTTTTGTGCCGTATTCATTGACGTATTGGTGGAGCAGTAGCGTTTGTCGCGTGACAACAAGTACCGCACCCGTTATCGGCTTTATTGGCACTGGCCACATTGCAACGTTTCACTCGAAGATGTTGAAGATCAGTGGTGTCAACATGGTGCGTGGCGGTTGCTACGACATTGATGTGTCTCGCAGTGAAACTTTCGCAAAGGCTTCCGGAAGCACAGTCATGAACTCTGAGCAAGAGGTCATTGATTCAAGCGACGCTGTGTACATCTGCACGTGGACAAGCGAACATGAACGTATCGTCAACATGTGCATCGAAGCTGGCAAGCCATTCTTTTGCGAGAAGCCATTGTCAGTGAATTTTGCGCATGCACTTGCCATGAACACCGCCACTCAAAAGTCTGGGCTGGTACATCAGTGCGGACTTATTTTGCGTCGCTCCCCCGCATATTTGTGGGCACGTGAATTAATTGCAGACCCAATGGCAGGCGATGTGATGTCGGTGGTATTTCGTGATGATCAATTCATTCCGATTCAGGGTCACTACAAATCAACCTGGCGAGGCGATGTGGAGAAAGCTGGCGCCGGAACGTTGCTGGAGCACAGCATCCACGACGTGGACATGCTGCGGTTTCTTATTGGCGATGTGAAATCGGTCAGCGCACGGGCCACATACAAGCACGGCATTGAAGGAATCGAGGATTGTGTTGCAGCGTCGGTGCAATTTGCGAATGGTGCCGTTGGCACTCTCACCACAATTTGGCACGACAATCTTTCGCGCCCCAGTTTGCGTCATGTTGAAGTGTTCTGCCAGAACCGCACCGTCATCATTGCTGGTGACGATTGGTTTGGTCCCGTTACCTGGAGCGATGCCGATGGCAACACGGGTTCACTACAAGGTGACGAACTCACGGAACGTACGGCTCCGTTGGCCTATAAAAATGCGAACCCAGACGGTGCATTTGTTCAATGTGTGGTGGATAAAGAAGAAGGCTTCCCAACTTTTTCTGTTGCCCTTGAGGCGCACCGCATCGTTGAGGCAATGTACGAAAGCGCACGCCACGGTGGCAATTCGGTTGACGTGAGCAGTGTTGTGGAATGAACCCTGTAGTTGAACTCTCGCGAGATGAAATATTGCCATTGCGCGTGGAGGTTTTGCGCAAAGGCACACCCACACGCACATGTGATTATGCGGAGGACAACTATGCAGACGCAAAACATTTCGGCATCGTGCGCGATGGCGTTGTAGTGGGCACATCAACATGGTTCGCCAAAGAATGCCCCGAACGTGTCGGCCTAGCCGCTGTGCAGTTGAAGGGCATGGCTACAAGCGAGGCATTGCATGGCGAGGGTCTTGGGACATTATTGATTGATCGCGGCATTGAGTATGCGTGCTCGCTTGGCGCTGAAGTGGTGTGGGCTCGCGCTCGCGATTCGGCACTGGGCTTCTATCTAAAGTGCGGCTTTGAAGTGATAGGCGATGGATTCATTGACGAGCCAACTGCAATGCCGCACCACATAGTGATTCGCGAAATCTGAGAGTTACTTCGACACGCTGAACTTGGTGGAGTACAGCAGTGTTTCAGTCTTGGTGGGTGATACGCGAGCCTGAAGCGTCCACTCACCTGCGAACGGAAGTTCAATAACGCCGGACCAATGATTGGGCCCGATCTCCACAAGATTGAGCGGAATATTCGGAATGTTGCGCGATGGCAATGCAATAACAAGTTTGACTGCAACGACCGGATGCAGGTTGCCGCCTGGCGGAGTGAAAATGGCGTGCACTTCAGATGCGCCTACCTTGGTGGAAGACACAGAGAAATCTGCGACAACGTCTTGTTGCACCATGGTGACGGCAAAGTTCTTGGGCGCAGCCGTATTCGAATTGGTGGGTGAGGTTCCTACCATGAGCGATGTGAGCGCGACCACAACCACAACAATCACAGCCTCGCGTCGTACATGCGAGCGAATGCTTGCAGCATCGCCGCTCTGGAGTTTCTTGCGTGCGGCGGTACCTATTGCCACCGTCAACAACACCAGCAGAGTTTTAGCAATGAGCAATCGGCCGTACTCCGTATCCGTAGCAGCACTGACCGATGGCAGAAGGTGCAACGACTGAACAACCCCAGTACCAATGGCAACTGGCATGGCAAACGTAGCCACGCGTGAGAAGCGACGAGCCTCATCGTTGAGATCATCAATGCCCGACAACAATCCGAGGCTGATGACACCACCCACCCATATGGCGATAGCTGCGAGGTGGACGATGTCGATCGTTACAAATAGCAGGGCATTTCCTGCCGCGCTGGGGTGACCGCTAATTGCAAATGTGGCAATGGTGATGAAAGAGGTGAATACTGCAACGTTCTTCCATACCGTTGTGTCTTCGCGAGAGACCACGTAGGTAACGAGCAACCATTCAATGGCAATGGCCGTACGCACCAGGGCTGCAACTCCGAGTCGAGTTCGCAACACGTCGTTGACCAATGTGAGGTTCAACACTTGACCCCACGAATGACCACCCGCATACGGCCCTTGCAACAACAACACCGCGAGCGATCCGCAGGCCAACATGACGGCGGAAATTCGCAAAACGCGCATTGCTCTTTTGCTGCGTACCAGAGTGGAACCCCACGTGACACTCACCATGCCAATGAGAACGATGGCGCCTAAGAAACTGATGAGTCGGGCAAATGCCAATGGATTGCCAAGGTCTGAATTTGATTCAAGACCATTGAGAACATTGGCCAAGAGCGTTGAAGTATTGCCAGATGACGCAGTTCCTATTTCAAATGGGAATGCTCCACTAATGGGGTGGCCATCGGCACTTACAACGCGCCACACCACGATGTAGACGCCGTTCTTCAATGGAGGAATGGATGCGAATGCCACATGTTTGTTTGCGGCACTTCGTTGCGTCTTGTCGATGTTGAGTTCTTTTTGCTTCGAATCGAAGAGACGAATACTTCCGAGTTTGCTTTCAATGTCCTCGTTGAACGTGAGTGTTATTTGGGTGGGAGACGTAGGCAATACCTGTGACGAGGAAGGGTCGCTCGATTCCAAAATGGCATGTGCGCTAGCAATTCCTGGTGTGGTGACAACTCCGACACCTACAGCAAGCGCAAGCATGGCGATGAATCGCTTCATTGAAAACGTCATGAGAGCCCGGGGCCTTCGGGAAGTCCCTCCACCATTTCACGCTGCAACAACCATGCAAGGCGCTGCTTTTCAGGCAGCTGCATGACTTGCTGCGGCAATTGCGTGAGACCCATTGGGTGTGACGCTGCCCAGGCCATCTTTTGACGGTCAAGTTCAAGCCGAACGTAGTAGTCGGGCCAATCGTTGTACCCGATGCCCACGTTGAGGTCAGTGAGGTGAATGACACACTCGCGCCAACGTCGAAAGGGAAGATCATGCATCACTGCTGTAGACCCGCCAGACATGTGTCCGGTTCCCTGCCATATGTCACTTGTAGCGCCTGCCCACGCGCCTTCCAGCATGTAAATGGCCTTCCTCAGCTCGCTCACAGCCTTTTCGGAAGACCATGCGCCTGCTTCTTCAATTCCAGCGGTGCGAGCAGCCTGACCCCCTGGGTACTGCTCGCCCACTTCACCCCGGGCGGCACACGACATGAGATGAACGAAACTTCTGGCATTCATGGTGAGATGTCCAAGAAGGGTGATGCGCGACCATCCAGGCAAATGTGACGGCTCGGCAAACTGGTCAGGGGAAAGCTCGTCGGCTACTTGCAACAATCGTTGGTGAGTGAGCGCCAACCCTTCCACGATGCGGTCGAGCATTTTGGGATCGAGCGACGCAGCCATGTCTCCACCGTACTACTGCCCTCTTTTCGGGCCACAACAGCGCGTTACAGGCCAGTGGCGCGATGTGGCACCACCACGATGGTGCCGTCTTCTTCACGGTGCACGCGCACTGATGCGCCGTAGAACTCACCCAATGTTTCGGGCCGCAAAACTTCTTCTGCTTTGCCATGAGCAACGCGGTGGCCTGCGTGCATGAGCGCCAATCGATCGGAATAGATACCTGCCAACGTGAGGTCGTGCATGGCAGAGACGACTGTGAGGCCGTGTTCGCGGCGAAGTTTGTCTACCAACTCGAGCGCTTGTTGTTGGTGACCAATATCAAGCGCACTAGTGGGTTCGTCGAGCAACAAGATGGGCGCTTCCTGTGCGATGGCTCGTGCAATAACAAGTCGTTGACGTTCACCACCGGACAAAGTGTCGACATCACGAGATGCAAGGTTCGATAAATCAAGACGTTCGATGACGTCATTCACCATGGAATAGTCGTGCGCCGATTCACTTCCAAAGTGGGTAACGAACGGATTACGTCCGAGCAGCACATACTCTCGTCCAGTCATTCCACTGGGCAGAACTGGTGATTGAGGTACATATGCAATGAGTTGTGCACGACGACGCGAGGAACGCGCAGTGAGTGGTGAACCATCAACAAGAATGCGCCCCTTGTGTGAAGCAACACCGGCAATGGCGCGCAAGAGTGAAGACTTGCCGGCACCGTTGGGGCCAATAATGCAGAGCCATTCTCCTGGTTTCACAGTGTCGGTGAATTCTGCAACGGCGGTGCGACCTGAATAGTCGATACGAACGTTTTCAAATGCGAGAGATGTCATCGGTTTACCTGTCGAGTACGAAGAATCAAAAGAAAGAAAGGCGCACCCAAGAATGCTGTGACCACACCAATGGGAGTTTCAGCAGGGTTATCAAGAACACGACCTGGAATGTCGGCCACAATAAGAAAGGCTGCGCCAAACAGAAGAGATACGGGCAGCACCACTCGATAACTGGTGCCCACCAGTAAACGAACTGCGTGCGGAACAATGATCCCTACAAAACCGATGAGTCCGCTAACAGCCACCACCGCAGCTGTGCCCAACGTTGCAGCAATCACCACAACCAATCGAACACGATTGACGTTGACACCAAGAGCAGTTGCTTCCTCATCGCCCACCCGCAACACATCAAGCAAACGACGATGCAATAACAGTGCGATGGTGGAAATGATGACGTACGGAATTACTAGGCGAACATCTCCCCATGTTGCGGTGGAGAGTCGACCCAGAATCCACGAATACACCTGACGAACCACATCGGAATTTCTTTGCAAGATGAACGTTTGCATGGCCGTAGCCAAGGATGTAACGGCAACTCCGGCCAACACCAAACTGGTAGCACTACGGTCGCCTTTGCCAAACGTACCCACCATGTAGGTAAGAAGCACTGCAGCAAGTCCACCCAAGAATGAAATGAGTGGAAGCGGATCGATGAACCAGTTGCTCGTGCCACTGCGATTAATGGTGATCACCAACGTGGCACCGAGGCCGGCGCCCGCTGCAACACCCAACAAATATGGGTCCACGAGCGGATTACGAAAGACGCCTTGATAGCTGGCTCCGGCAATGCTGAGGGTGGCACCAACGATGGCAGAAAGCACCACACGAGGAGCGCGTATTTGCCACACAATCGCCCAATCGGTGCTGGTTAATCCACTGTGCACGCTGATCCATGGCAGGCGATTCACAAACTCCAACGGAACACGCCACCACAGTGGACCAGCCGGTCCAATCATGACGCCAACGAGCAATGAAGCAACAAGCACCACGATGGCGCCGATGATCCACCATCGGCCCGACGTGCGCACCGCACTCACCTCACTCGTTGACGTCATCACGATTGATTACTTGTTAAAGCCGTATGCCTTGTTGATGGCGGCCGCAAATGACTCGACCAAATCAACAACGCGAGGTCCCCAACGAGAAGCAACGTCATCATCAAGTTCAACGATGTTGCCCTTTACCACTGCGCTAATGCTGCTCCAGCCAGCGCGTGCGGTGACCTTGGCGGCATTAATGGCACAGCACTTTGTGTCAGCAAGGAAAATCACATCGGGGTTTGCCTTCGCAATTGCCTCGGCATTTAACTGCGGATAGTCGTTGCCGGCTTCGACTCCATCGGCAATGTTGGTCACACCCATTGGCTTCAACAATGCACCAATGAATGTGTTTGACGTGACCGAGTAATAGGTGTTGTCGAGTTCGTAGTAGTACTTCAGCGATATAACCGATGCATTTGCTGGCACGTTAATCTTTGCTGCGTCAATACGAGTCTTCATTGACTTCACGAGGTCAGTTGATTCCTTCACATGACCTGTGAGAGTTCCCAACTCTTCAATCTGCTTGTAGACGTCCTCCAACGTTGCGGCAGCAGCTCCGGTCCACACTTGCAACGATGTGTTGGCAGAAGTGAGCTGCTCGGAAATCTTGTTCATGTCGTTGGAAATAAGAACGACGTCCGGGGTGTACCCAAGAATTGCTTCCGCGCTTGGCTCGTACGCAGAGATTTTAGTGATCTTTGGTGCAACCTCTGCTGGGTAGGTACTGAGGCTGTCAACAGCCACAACTTGGTCACCAGCACCAATGGCGTACAGCATTTCTGTTGCCGTTGGAGACAAGCTCACAATGCGGTGAGACACACCTGCAACGGTGGTGTCGCTTGACTGCGATGATTCTGTGGCACCGCCACACGCAGCAAGTGCAAGGAGCGAAGCGGATACGGCGAGAAACGCACGCTTCGGGAATGAGTATTTCTTCATGGTTATCTTCTTCCGAGATAGGCCTCGAAAGAATTGGCCAGAGAGCGGGCAAAAAGTGCCTCCCGCGGACCGCCCTTCCGACGAGGACTGGTTATCGCACGTAGAAACAGGCGACCGGACTTATCTGATGGAGAAAATCTCCTCAGCTTCACCGTTGCGGGACAGTGCCGGAATTTCACCGGACTTCGCTGGCTTCTGCGTAACGCTCCCTATTGGGCGCGCGAAAGAGACCATAGCAGAGCGTTTGACGGACTGAGAAATAGTGCGACGACGTTATGAAACGAAGTCGATAATGCGCTGAATACCTTCAACAAGGTCGTCGTCGCCCAAGGCGAACGAGAAGCGTGCGTATCCGGGATGTCCGAAAGCTTCACCAGGAACGATTGCAACCTTCACTTCACTGAGAAGAATGTCGGCAAGTTCCATGGTGGACTTTGCAACATGACCCTTCAGATCGCGGTTGAGCAAACCGGTGAAGTTGGGATAACAGTAGAACGCACCCTGAGGTTCCATACATGTAACGCCAGGAATACTCGAAAGCATCTCGTGCATTTTCTTTCCGCGACGTGCGAACGCTTCGCGCATCATGTGCACAGCGGAAAGGTCACCGCTCACTGCTGCAAGAGCAGCCTGCTGTGCCACGTTGGAAACGTTTGAAGTGGTGTGCGACTGGAAGTTGATGGCCGCCTTCATGATGTCTTTTGGACCAATCATCCAGCCCACTCGCCATCCTGTCATTGCGTACGTTTTTGCCACACCATTGAGAATGAGGCACTGTTCGGCGAGTTCAGGAACAAGCGTTGGCATTGACGTGAACTTGTGGTCACCGTATGTGAGGTGTTCGTAAATTTCGTCGGTGATGACCCACACTTTGTTGCGAACAGCCCATTCACCAATTGCCTTTACCTCAGCTTCTGGATACACGGATCCAGAAGGGTTGTCGGGCGATACGAACAACAATGCCTTGGTTTTTGGAGTCAGTGCTGCATCAAGCTGTTCGAGCGTGACGCGGAAACCATTTGATTCGTCGGTGTCGATGATTTTTGGAACGCCGCCAGCGAGAGTGATGGCCTCGGGGTATGTGGTCCAGTAGGGAGCAGGGCAAATGATTTCGTCGCCTGGATCACATAGTGCGCTGAACGCAACGAACACCGCATGCTTGCCACCGTTGGTGACCAACACTTGATCTGCCGTGCACTTGAAACCACTGTCTCGCAGTGTTTTTGCCGCAATGGCTTCGCGCAATTCAGGCAAGCCAGCTGCAGGCGTGTACTTGTGGTTCTTGGGGTCGGCTGCGGCCTTGATGGCGGCTTCCACGATGTTGGCAGGGGTAGGAAAATCTGGTTCGCCTGCGCCAAAACCAATGACGTTCTGCCCCTGGGCCTTGAGCGCCTTAGCCTTGGCATCTACGGCCAAGGTGGCGGATTCGGCAATAGCGCCGAGGCGGGCGGAAACACGTCGCAATTCTGTTGGACCAGGCATAAATGAAAGGATTACATGGTGAGCGATAAGAACCAACTCGATTTTCGAATTCCTGCCAATCTCCTGCCCGCAGACGGTCGATTTGGCTGTGGCCCCTCCAAGGTTCGCCCCGAGCAATTAGACGCCGTTATGGCCCGTGTGACGTCGGTAATGGGCACTTCTCATCGTCAGGCGCCCGTGAAGAACATTGTGGGCTCTGTGCGCTCTGGTCTCACCTCTCTTTTCAACCTTCCTGAGGGTTGGGAAATCGTCATGGGCAATGGCGGATCCACCGTGTTCTGGGATGTGGCCACATTCGGTCTCATTCGCAATCGCAGCCATCACTTGGTGTTTGGCGAGTTCTCTTCGAAGTTCGCCGAGGCATCAGCCGCAGCTCCGCACCTTGGTGAACCCGTTGTGGTGTCAAGTGATCCCGGTTCGCATCCTGCGCCGGTGGCAGATGCCGATTGCGACGTGTACGCATATCCACACAACGAAACCTCAACGGGCGTTGCAATGACTCCGGTGCGACCTGCAAACGACGGACTAGTTGTGGTTGACGCAACATCTGCAGCGGGTGGTCTTATGTGGGACCCCGCCAACGTTGACGTGTACTACTTCGCACCGCAAAAATGCTTCGCATCCGACGGCGGACTGTGGCTTGCCGCCTGTTCCCCTGCCGCCATTGAACGCATCCGTGAAATCAAGGCAACAAAGCGTTGGATGCCAGCATCTCTTGATCTGTCCATTGCACTCGATAACTCAGTGGCGAATCAGACCTACAACACACCCGCACTGGCAACACTCATCATGCTTGACGAACAGGTGAAATGGATGAATGCGAATGGCGGGCTCGCGTGGGCTGCTGGCCGCTCCGCAGAATCTGCTCGCACCATGTATGCATGGGCAGAGTCACGCGACTTTGCTACTCCGTTCGTTGCCAACCCTGCACATCGTTCCGATGTGGTGGCAACTATTGACATTGACGGCGTGGATGCCAATCACATCAACGCCATCCTTCGTGCAAATGGCGTGGTGGATACCGACAGCTACCGCAAATTGGGCCGTAACCAGTTGCGGGTGGGCATGTTCCCTGCCATTGATCCTGCAGATGTTGCGGCACTTACTGCGTGCATTGACGTAGTTGTTGAGCACCTTCGTTCGTAGATTGAACGGTGATGCCACTCACCGTTGACGAGGTTCTTGAAACCTATTGGGAAGATATTGCGCCACTGCGCAACCCCGTCATGCTCGTCGCCCTACGTGGTCTATTCGATATTGGCGGCGTTGCCACATCTGCTCTCGATTGGATGTTGAAAGAACGCGATGCAGTCGTCGTTGCCGACATTGACCCAGACCCATTTTTTGATTTCACTCAAGAACGCCCAGAGGCATTCATTGATGAAGATGGTGAGCGAGCAATCCGCTGGCCAGAAAATGAGTTCATGATTATCCGCTACCCCGAAGGTGCGCGCGACATGATTGTGCTCAACGGCATTGAGCCTCATGTGTCATGGAATGTGTTCACTCAAAGTGTGGTGGAAGTGTGCAAGGGCCTCAATTGCAATTTGGTAGTGAGCCTTGGTGCAGCCGCCGAGCAAGTGCCGCACACTCGAGTGCCTTTGGTGGTGGGAAGCACCACCAACCCTGACCTTGCTGCACGATTGGGTCTCACACCTCCGCGTTACCAAGGCCCCACCGGCGTTGCCGGCGTGTTGCTCGATTCGCTTGATAAAGCCAACATTCCCAACATCAGTTTGCGTGTTGGCGTGCCGCACTACCTCATGCATGCACAACACCCAAAGAGTGCAGCAGCACTACTTCAACATTTGCAGCACGTTCTCGGCATTCCTACCGACCACCAGAACCTTGCTGACGAAATCAGTCGTTGGCAAGAACTGCACGATGCAGCCGTTGAGGGCGATCATCAGGCCGCCAACTATGTGCACATGCTTGAACGCCGCCACGACATGACTATCGAACAGAACATGGCCAGTGGCGACGACTTAGCTGCAGAACTTGAAGAGTTCTTGCGCGGTCAATCCCCCGACGAAGACTGATTACGGGCGGCGACCGGTGAGGTCGAGCAAACGCGTTTGCAGTGGCGCGGTCTCTGGCACATTGCCCGAAGGACCTGTACCGAATACGCCAATGTGTCCGATCATTGCAGCCATTGGTTGCAAGGCCTCCCACATGAACTCAACGCCAGCAGGGTCAAGTGTGATCTCTTGACCAAGACCCCGTGCAAGGTCCCATGAGTGCATGAGGTAATCACCAATACGGAAACCGAGAAGCTGAGCGCCAGGCATGTCCATTGCGGGGTGATGCACGATTGTTTCAAGCGCACCAGGCTTGCGGAAAGCTTCGATATGCGCAGCGCACGCTGTTTTCACCGCAATGCGACGCTCGGCAATTGTGCTTGGCAGTTGTGCCCCCGCAGCAATCGCATCTTCCTTTGACCCACCGGAAAGAACAGCAACCGACATTTGCGCGCCACCAATCATGTGATCGACAAGCGCGCTGATGTCCCAGCCTTCACATGCCGTAGCCGTTCCCCATTTGCTGTCTTCAACAGTGTCGAGAAGTGAAAGGAAGTTAGCGGAGGCCGTTTCAAGAAGTTCAATACTCATTTGATTGCCGCGAAGCCCAACTCGAGGTCGGCGATGATGTCGGCGATGGACTCGAGGCCCACCGACAAACGCACGAGACCTGGAGCAACACCAGTGGAGCGCTGCTCTTCTTCGGTGAGCTGGCTGTGTGTTG
>CAYSPE010000039.1:0-5866 GCA_964432845.1 uncultured Bifidobacterium sp. | reverse complement strand
CCTGGAGCAACACCAGTGGAGCGCTGCTCTTCTTCGGTGAGCTGGCTGTGTGTTGTTGATGCTGGGTGAATGACCAAGCTGCGCACGTCACCGATGTTTGCAACGTGGCTGTGCAACTTGAGTGCTTCTGCAAACTTTTGTCCGTGCTCGCGTCCGCCCTTCAATTCGAATGCAATAACGGAGCCGTAACCCTTGCCGCCGAAGTACTTCTTTGCGCGCTCGTGCCATGGGCTTGATGGAAGACCGGCGTAGTTGATGCTGGCTACTGCGTCTTGCTTCTGCAAGAACTCAACAACCTTTGCAGCGTTCTCCCAGTGGCGATCCATACGCAATGAGAGTGTTTCAACACCTTGCAAGATGCTCCATGCGTTGAAAGGGCTTGCCGACATGCCGAGGTCGCGCAACATTTGCACGCGTGCCTTGATGATGTACGAACCTGCGCCAAGCGCTGGCCAATACGCAAGACCGTGGTAGCTGGGGTCTGGCTCGGTGAAGTTGGGGAAACGACCACTTGCTGCGAAGTCGAACTTGCCGCCGTCGATAATGGCACCGGCAATTGATGTGCCGTGACCACCAAGGAACTTGGTTGCGGAGTGCACCACGATGTCTGCGCCCCACTCCAACGGACGAATGCCGTAAGGAGTTGGCACGGTGTTGTCGAGCATGAGCGGAATGCCACTTGCGTGTGCAACCTTCGATACGCCTTCAATGTCGAACACGTCGTTCTTGGGGTTCGCAAGAACTTCACCGAAGAACAACTTCGTGTTCGGACGAATGGCTGCCTGCCACTGATCAAGGTTGTGTGGGTCTTCAACGAACGTGACTTCGATTCCCATCTTGGGGAACGTGTAGTGCAACAAGTTGTAGGTACCGCCATAGAGCGATGGTGATGCAACGATGTGATCGCCTGCTTCGGCCAATGTGAGAATTCCGAGCGTTGCGGCGCTCTGACCCGATGACACAACCAATGCTCCAGGAAGGCCAACTGCTGTTGCGGTGCCACCTTCAAGGTCAGAGAGACGAGCTTCCAGAACGCCCGTGGTGGGGTTCATGAGGCGGGTGTAGATGTTGCCAATCTCAGCAAGGGCGAAAAGGTTGGCGGCGTGCTGGCTGTCGCGGAATTGGTACGAGGTGGTTTGGTACAAGGGAACGGCACGTGAGCCCGTGGTGGGATCAGGAACTTGGCCGGCGTGAATTTGGCGGGTTTCAAAACCCCAATTTGTTTCGCTCATAGCGGGAAACCCTATCCGCCAATTCCCGACTAAACAAGTCGGGAATTAACAATTGCCACAAAACAAGCAAAAGGCCCGCTCGCCGAAGCGAACGGGCCTTTCGAAAAGCTTTAGCAACGAAGCATCAGCCGCCCGAAACGTCGGACACCTTCTGCTTGCCGGCGCTGAGCCAAGGCATCATGGAACGAAGGCGTGCGCCCACTTCTTCGATGGGGTGCTTGGCGCCAGCTTCACGCAATGCGTTGAAGTTTGCGCGGCCCTCTTCTGATTCCTTCACCCATTCGCGAGCAAACTTGCCGCTCTGGATTTCCTTGAGGATCTTCTGCATGGACTTCTTTGTTGCTGGCGTAATAACGCGAGGTCCGCGTGTGACGTCGCCGTACTCAGCGGTGTCGGAGATGCTGTAACGCATTCCGGTGATGCCCTCTTCGTACATAAGGTCAACGATGAGCTTCACTTCGTGCAAGCACTCGAAGTACGCCATTTCTGGCTGGTAACCGGCTTCGGTGAGTGTTTCGAAACCTGCCTGAACAAGTGCTGCAACGCCGCCGCACAACACTGCCTGCTCGCCAAACAAGTCGGTCTCTGTCTCTTCGGTGAAGGTGGTTTCAATAACACCTGAACGTGCGCCGCCGATTGCTTCTGCGTATGACAATGCGAGTGCCTTTGCGCCGCCGGTTGCGTCCTGCTCAACTGCGATGAGACATGGAACGCCGCCACCCTCGGTGTAGGTACGACGTACCAAGTGACCTGGACCCTTTGGTGCGATCATGATGATGTCGACACCCTTTGGTGGGCGAATGCGCTTGAAGCGAATGTTGAAACCGTGTGCGAAAGCAAGTGCCTTGCCTGGCTTCATGTAACGCTTGATGTGGTCGTTGTAGGTGGCCTTCTGCTCGGTGTCAGGCATGGTGAGCATGATGACATCTGCCCACTTGGCAGCATCGGCGATGCTCTTCACGGTGAGACCAGCAGCCTCTGCCTTTGCAGCTGACGAAGAACCTTCGCGCAAGCCAACTACAACCTGGACACCAGAGTCCTTGAGGTTGAGTGCGTGTGCGTGGCCCTGTGAGCCGTAACCAATGATGGCTACTTTGCGACCACGGATGATGGAAGGATCAGCATCCTTCTCGTAGTACATCTTTGCTGCCATTAGCTTGCCTTTCCTTTAGAAGCACTTTTTCGTGCCTCGCGATCGAGTTTGGGGAGAGCAAGTCGCCCCGTTCTTTGGCTCTCTACGATGCCGTAACCCCGCAACATTTCCTCAAATTCATCGAGTTTCTCGGGGGTTCCGTCAAGTGAGATTGTGAGCGATTCGGGGCCAACAGCCAGTACCCGGGCCTCGAAAATGCTTGCCAGTTCTACGATTTTGGTGCGCTGAGCGTCATCGGCCTTCACCGTGGCGGCCAGCAACTCGCGCTCCACGCACTTTCGTGGGTCGAGTTCGGTAATGCGCACCACATCGATGAGTTTGAAGAGTTGCTTCACGATCTGCTCGAGCGGAGTGGCCGAAATATCAACCACGATGGTGATGCGGCTGAGGTTCGGGTCTTCAGTAGGAGCCACCACCAACGAAAAGATGTTGTACCCGCGACGAGCAAACAATCCCGACACGCGCGCAAGAACACCAGGGCGGTTTTGTACCAACACCACCAAGATGTGGTGCGTGTGCGAATCACCGTACGGATTATTGGTGTTGATGGCGCTCACTTCAGGAACTCCCTGCGGCTCTCTTGTGAAGGAATCAACAAGAGGTCACTGTTGCTGGCTCCGGCAGGAACCATGGGGAACACCTTTTCGAATTCTTCAACGCGGAACTCAACAACAACCGAACGGTCGTTGATGCTGTTTGCCTTTTCAATGGCGGCATCAATTTCTTCTGGCGATTCAACGCGGATACCAACGCACCCCATTGCCTCTGCCCACTTCACAAAGTCGGGGCACCCAGAAAGATCAACTTCGGAATACCGCTCTTCATAGAACATCTCCTGCCATTGACGCACCATTCCCAAGTATGTGTTGTTCAAGATGGCGATCTTTACGTGAATGCCTTCGGTAGTGGCAGTAACCAACTCTTGCGCGGTCATTTGGAAACAACCATCACCATCGATGGCCCACACTGTTGATTCGGGACGACCAGCCTTTGCACCAATTGCTGCAGGTACAGAGAAGCCCATAGTGCCAAGACCACCAGAGTTCACCCATGAATATGGTTTGTTGAACTTCCAAAAGAGAGACGTCCACATTTGGTGTTGACCAACACCCGAGCACACGATGGTGTCTTCAGGTGCTGCATCGCGCAACTTCTCCAAGCAGAACTGTGGCTTCAAACGTGCGCCAGGTTCTGATGGTTCATATGTCATGGGGAATTGTTCAGCCCATCCATTCACACGGCTACGCCATGGAGTGATATCGACGTGTTGCACGCCTTCGGCCTGCAATTCCTTAATGGATTTAATGATTTCTTCAGTCACCAAACGGCAATCGCCCACGATGGGAACATCGGGCTTGCGCACTTTGCCTTGCTCTGCAGGGTCGATGTCGACATGAATGATTTTTGCTTCAGGTGCAAAGGCGGCAACCTTGCCAGTGACGCGGTCGTCGAAACGTGCACCCAACGCAATCAGCAAGTCACTCTTTTGAATTGCAGTGGTTGCTGTTGCGGTGCCGTGCATGCCAGGCATTCCGTAACACAGTGGATGAGTGTCCGGGAATGCGCCACGTGCCATGAGTGTGGTGACCACGGGAATTTGCAGCATCTCTGCAAGTTGCTTCACTTCTTCTGCAGCATGTGCCTTCAACACACCACCACCGAGATACAACACCGGACGTTCGCTCTGCAGAATCAACTTCGCAGCTTCTTTAATCATGCGTGGGTGACCCTTGGTGATGGGTCGGTATCCAGGCAATGAGTCGAGTACTTCTTCGTCTGTTGGCCAATGCCATTCCATGGTGTTCACAAGAATGTCTTTGGGAACATCGAGCAACACCGGACCTGGACGACCGGTGGTTGCAATGTGGAATGCCTGACGCACCGCCATCGGAATGTCTTCGGCGCGCATGATGATTTCGTTGTGCTTGGTAACGCTGCGCGTGATGCCCACTGTGTCGCATTCCTGGAAGGCGTCGGTACCGATTGCAGTGGTCGCCACTTGTCCAGTGATGCACACCATGGGAGTGCTGTCCATGAATGCATCGCACAATGGAGTGACCATGTTTGTTGCAGCAGGACCAGAAGTAACCATTGCCACACCGGGGCGACCAGTGACTTGTGCATAGCCCTGCGCCATGTGACCAGCGCCTTGTTCGTGACGCACCAATACGTGACGAATGCTGGACTTCAGCAATGGGTCGTATGCAGGAAGAATGCAGCCACCGGGCAGACCAAACATGGTCTCCACGTTCTCCATCTCGAGAGCACGAATGAGAGCTTCCGCTCCTGTGATCACTTCTTTGCTGGACATGGGTCAATTCCTGCTTTTCCGGGGCCGACTCGGCCCTTCATTGTGCCAACCAAGTGCCTAAAAACGGAAAAAGCAGCAGAATTTCCCCTCAAAACCCCCCAAAAACCCAGGGACTTTGTTCTCTTGTGATTTACGACTTGCGCACGACCACTGTCTTGGCGATGTAATCGTGGATGCCTTGGCGGTTTGGCATCACCAAAATCATGATGGCGCTGATGAGGCCGGTCACCCCACGAGACACCGGACCAAGAATCATTTTGCCCAGGACCTCTCGTAACAACATCTGCTGCATGGAGGCAGGTGTGCCCGTCTTGGCGTCGACTATCTGAAGGCCCAGCATTTTCTTGGCAGGTGATGTTGATTGCGAATACAGCACGACCGACCAGATGATCCATCCGATGAAGAGAGTGACCAACATAAGAAGGCCATCAAGCAATGCTGCTCCGAGTCGAGCGCCGTTTGTGACGGGAACTGGCGGAACACCAATTGAACCGAATCCGCCTGAGAATGAGCTTCCTGGTGGAGGAGGTGGGGTGTTGCCAGGAGACGGTGGAGACCAATTCGAATCGTTACTCATGAAATGAACCGTACTCGCTTACGACACCATGGTTGTGACCTACGGTGACGAAGATTGAGTCAGAACAAGGCAGGTATTCCCATGGAATTTGTACGCACACCCGACGAACGATTCGCCAATATTCCCGACTGGCCATATGCCCCCGTGTACACCGACGTGAAAGCCAACGATGGCACGGACACGGTATTGCGTGTGGCGCATTACGAGGCCGGCCCGACGGATGCGAAAGAAACCGTGATCATGATGCACGGCGAACCAACGTGGTCGTTCCTGTATCGCAAGATGATGAAGGTGTTTCTTGATGCAGGACATCGTGTAATCGCCCCTGATCTCATTGGTTTTGGTCGCAGCGACAAGCCAACACAACTCACCGATTACACCTATGAACGCCACGTTGATTGGATGAATCAGTGGCTCAACGCCAATAACTTCTCTGGCCTCACCATGATGTGCCAAGACTGGGGCGGCCTCATTGGTCTTCGCTTGGTGACCGCAAACGTTGATCGCTTCGACCGCGTTGTTGTTTCAAATACTGGTTTGCCCATGTATGGCAAAGAGCCAAGTGCTGCGTTCCGCGCATGGCAGAAGTTCTC
>CAYSPE010000038.1:0-17997 GCA_964432845.1 uncultured Bifidobacterium sp. | reverse complement strand
CGGTGCGACGTGAACTAGAACCAGATGCAATGCTTCATTGGGACCACATGACATCGATGTTGGCAGATGAAGAACCCTGGTGGAAACCGGGTAATTCTCATGGATATCACGTCAATACTTTCGGATTCTTGGTGGGTGAAGTGCTTCGACGCGCCACTGGAAAAACAGTTGGGGCCCTACTGCGAGAACGTATTGCTGCCCCAATGGGAATCGATCTTTATCTCGGCAATTGTTCCCATCTTTCCTCACGTATTGCAGAGTTTGAGTGGCCCGTCGGAGCTACCAATGCCATAGATCCGTCAGGCTTGACCAACGAGCAACTCATGCAACGCAACACGTACGCAAATCCTCCCGGACTGTCTGGCGCTGGGTTCGTGAATTCACCCCAATGGCGAGATGCAGAGATGCCATCGACTAATACACATGCCAGCGCCAGAGGCGTCGCTGCCCTGTACACCGTGATGGCTCACAATGGTTCTTTCGGCGATTACCACCTTGTGGACTCAGGCGTATTGGCTGAAGCCATTACCGAGGTGTCAATAGGCGATGATGCAGTATTGGGTCGCATCTCTCGTTTTGGGCATGGCTTCCAATTACCGATACCTGAACGAGGATTTGGGCCGAACAAAGAAGCGTTTGGGCACTACGGAGCCGGTGGTTCGGTGGGGTTTTGTGACCCAATCGCCCGTGTCGGATTCGGGTACGTCATGAATCAAATGGGACCACGTTGGCAAAATCCTCGCAATCGGGCCCTCATCGAGTCGTTCTATTCCTGCCTTTAGAATTCTTGACTCATGAAGCGAATACTCACTATTGGGATTTCCATAATGCTTCTATCAATCCCGATCAGCATTCCTTCGGCTTCCGCACACGATGAACCCAATCTTCAAAATCCGAATGTAAAAAAGGCTCAACTTCTTTACAGAATTCAAACGAAGGATCCAGTCGTCTTCATCACCATTGATGACGGTTTCGATACAAACGGATACGGTACCGATCTTCTCAAAAAGTGGCGTTGGCCAGTCACCAGTTTCCTGCTTCCATTCAATTCAAAGAAGCACGTGCCGTATTTTCAAAATATTGGCCGCATCAACGACATCGGGACCCACACAGCTAAGCACACCATCCTCAAAGGATTGTCACTCCAGAAGCAACAAGACGCAATATGCGATGGTGAGAAACAGATCAAACAACAATTTGGTTACACCATTGGAATCTTCCGTCCTCCTACAGGTTCATGGGACTCCACCACGCTTGAGGCTGCGGCAAACTGCGGCATCAGCACGGTTCTTCTTTGGCGTGTGTCAATGAATGGCTCCACTATGACAACGTGGGGCGGACCACCTCGTGCGGGCGATGTAATTCTTATTCACTACGTGCGTTCGCTCGATAAATCTCTCAAACGAATTGCCTGGGAATTACACAAACAAGGGCTGCATGTGGCGCGGCTTGCTGATTATGTACCAGAGAAGCACTACTTCCCTACGCGTTGATTTTCATTGGTGTCGAAGGGGGGACTTGAACCCCCACGCCATCACTGGCGCCAGTCCCTTAAACTGGTGCGTCTGCCTATTTCGCCACTTCGACGTGGAATAGAAAGGTTACCGAGGAAATCGCGATAACCAAAAGAACTAGTTAGTGAGCAGAAAAGCTAAGGCCACCACGGTGAACAACCACACAGTGGCAAAGACGGTTGTGATGCGATTCAAGTTCTTCTCAGCCGCAGCCGACCCCAGAGCCGCCCCGCTCGCGCCACCAAACATGTCGGAGAGGCCGCCACCCTGCCCACTGTGCAGCAGGACGCCAACAATAAGGGACAGCATTGAAATCACGTTGAGAACAACGGTGACATATAGAACCACGGTACGCACGGTGTTCTACCCTACCGCCTGCCACGGCCCTCTCGGGCAGCTCAGAGACCAGTCAGAGGGAAATGGCACGCCACAGAACGCCCTGAAGCATCGGTGACCGCCACTGGCTCCTCAGAGCCACATTTTTCTGTCGCTAGCCAGCATCGCGTACGGAATCTACAACCGCTGGGTGGGTCGACGGGCGAGGGCACATCACCAACGAGACGAATCCGTTCATGGTCTCCCCTCCGCGTGGGATTTGCCACGGGGACAGCCGAGAGCAATGCCTTTGTGTACGGATGGGCCGGATTGTTGTAGACCACTTCTGCGGGACCTGTCTCCACAATTTTGCCCAAATACATCACGGCCACATCATCAGCGATATGTCGAACAACTGACAGGTCGTGCGCAATAAAGACGTACGACAAATCCAGATCTCGCTGCAGACCTTCGAGCAAGTTCAAGATTTGGGCCTGAATGGAGACATCGAGGGCAGACACAGGTTCGTCAGCAACAATGATCGACGGGTCAAGAATGAGGGACCGGGCGATTCCGATTCGTTGTCTCTGACCTCCGGAGAACTCGTGCGGATATCGGTTGAAGTGCTCAGGATTGAGCCCCACAAGCTCCATCATTTCTTGAACACGTGCTTTCAGACCCTGTGTTGGCACGATGCCTTGAACCTCTAGCGGAGAACTAATGATTTGGCCCACACTGTGACGAGGATTCAGAGATGAGTATGGATCTTGAAAAATCATCTGAACTTTTCGCCGAACCGACCGCAATGCTTGCCCGGACAATTCAGTGATGTCCTCGCCATCAAGCAAGATAGAACCTGATGTGGGCTCGATAAGTCGAGTCACAACACGCGCCAATGTGGATTTACCACACCCACTCTCGCCCACGACTCCCAATGTTGTGCCTCGACGCACAGAAAATGACACTCCATCGACAGCTCGCACTTGATTTGTGGGCCGACCCAGGATGCGCGACGATCCCGTAGGGAAATATTTGACGAGCGATCGTCCTTCTAGCGCTACTTCTGCGTTCATGACAGAATTTTTCCTTTGCCAATCGTCACAAGTTGTTGGGATTGCATATGGCAAGCACTGTGTGAGGAAACCCCATCTACCAACTTCAGTGGGGGCACTTCATTGTGGCATGGAGAATTGTCTCCCTGATAGTGCTCACAACGAGGTCGGAATGCGCAACCAGAAGGAACCGCGATAAGAGATGGAGGAGTTCCGGGAATTGTTCGCAATTGTCCACGCTCCCGTTCATCCAAACTGCCAACGGCTCCAAGCAGACCCCAGGAGTAAGGATGGGTTGGCTGACCGAAAAGATTCTCAACAGTTGCCTTTTCGACGATTCGACCCCCATACATAACAAGCACCTCTTGTGCAATCTCCGCCACGACACCTAAATCATGTGTGATGAGAACAATTGCCATTTGTGTCTCACGCTGAAGTTCAATCATGAGATCGAGAATTTGTGCCTGCACTGTTACATCGAGAGCAGTTGTCGGTTCATCAGCAATCAAGATTTTGGGCTTATTAACAAGAGCAATGGCAATGACGATGCGCTGACGCATACCGCCAGAGAACTGATGCGGATATTCGTCATAGCGCTTTTCAGGATGAGGAATGCCGACTCTGGCCAACATGTCCATCACTACTTGGCGAACCTCAGTTTTTGAAGCATGTGGATGATGAACGAGATAGGCCTCACCAATCTGATGGCCGACCGTGTAATAGGGATTCAAGGCCGACAATGGATCTTGGAAGACCATCGCAATATCTCTGCCGCGAACTTGGCGGATCTCTTCATCTGAACATCCCAAAATATTGGTGGCGCCAAAAACAATTGAACCTGTGGTGGTGGCAGTGATCGAATTGTTCAAGCGCATGAGGGATGATGCGGTAACTGATTTCCCAGATCCGCTCTCGCCTACTATGCCCAATGTTTCACCAGCGCGAATGTCGAAGGAAACATCCGTAACAGCACGAACGACACCGTCAGGCGTACTGAATGTAACGCTGAGATCGTTTACAGAGAGAATTGGCTCGGTCATGTCAGCGAGTCCTCACGCGAGGGTCCAACACGCCATACAAAAGATCAACAGCGACATTGGCCAAAACAATAAAGACAGCAGCAACCATGGTGGTTCCGACCAACACAGGTAAATCCGACTCGACGACGGCACGAATGGACAACTTGCCCATACCAGGGAGCGAGAACACGCTCTCGGTGATGATCGCACCACCGAGCAATGCGGCAAAATCGAGTCCAGCGATAGTGACGATAGGAACCATCGCAGCCCTCAGAACGTACTTGCGCAAAATCACTCTGCGAGACAAACCTTTAGCAACTCCAAGCCGCACAAAGTCCTCGTTCATTGCCTCCAACATCCCGTTGCGAGTGATGCGCGTATATGTAGCTGCAGAGAGAATCGCCAAAGTGATCCACGGCAATATCAGCGCGTTAATAAAGGACCCGAAGTCCTCAAAAGGCGATGCGTAGTGAGGAAAAGGAAGAATGTCGAGCCAAATCACAACAGAAAAAAGCACAAGAAGACCAACATAAAAGGTAGGCAGACTCACCCCGACAGCCGTGAAAGCATTTGCCAATCGATCTTGCCACTTGCCCTTGTTGAGCGCGGCAACCATGCCGCTGCCCACACCAATCATCATCCAAAGAATGAAGGCCCCGAGCGACAAATACACCGTCACAGGGAAAGTTTTTCCGATCAATGTTGTGACGCACTCATGTTGAGCGAATGAATACCCAAGCGATGGGGCTGGACAGCGAAAGGCAGCTTGCCCCATCCCATAATCGCGGCCTACGAAAATCCCCTTGATGAACAACCAATATTGCTCAATCAGCGGTTTGTCGTAGCCCAAACGAATTCGGTTGGCAGCAATGAGGTCGGGCTTGCAGTTTTTCCCACATGTCAATGCAGCTGGGTCAACCGGGAGTGCAGAAAAAAGCAGGTAGGTAACAATCGATACCGCGATAAGCAGCAGTACTGCGAAAAACAATCTTCTCGCTATGAAAACGTACATGTACTAATTCCTACCTGATGTAAACGTCTGAACATAAAGGGAGGGCGCCGATCAAGTCGACGCCCTCCCCATCAATTCATGTGATGATTAATTTACTTGACCCAAAGGTTTCCGTAACAGAAAGCACCAAATGGGCCCCATTGGAAGGCTCCGCCAACCTTTGATCCCCACATGCTTTGTGCACGCGTGAAGGTGCCGGGCAATGCCCAGAGGTGATCAACGACGAACTGATTCAGTTCCTGCCACTTCTTACCTTGTTCAGTGCGATCAAGGGTATTGCGAGCCTCTTGCACCTTAGACTCAAAAGTCTTGTAGTCAGGGTCGTCAGCGTTGCGGGTGAGGTTAAATCCACCTGCAGTTGTGAACAATTCTGGAATCACTGTTGATGCATTTGCCCAGTCCGGAGCCCAACCACCCCGAGCAATGTCGTAATCGGTTTCTGGGTTGAGAACTGTTGGCCAGTATTGAGCTGGGTCGCCCACGGCCTCAGGCTTGATCTTGATACCGGCTTTGCCCATGGAATCAATCCAAATTGCCAAAGCCTTCTTCCACACCTCTGTGTCTGGGTAGTAGAACTTCAAACCGTCTTTTGCGTGAGCCGCAACGTCTGGACAGTTGGTTTCTGCCGCAGTCATGGCTGCCTTTGCTGCATCAACGTTTGGAGTTCCGTCAGCATTCAAGCCTTCCAACTGTGTTGGCTTCTTGTAGTCAAGAGCCAGTGCTGGCTTTATGAAACCGTCTGCGAAGTCGCCTGTGTATGGTCCACCACCGGCTTTACGAAGCGCATCGCGGTCGAGAGCCAAGTAGATGGCCTTACGCACGTCCAAGCATGAAAGGTTCTTCACATTGAGGTTTGTGTACGTCACGAATGGGTCGTAATAGTTCACAGCGCGGTCCGCAAGAGCCTTGTCACCTTCAAACACTGTTTGCAGGTTCTCAGGAAGGATGCCATATGAAACTGCAGTCTGATCTTCACCAGCATCGGCAATCATTCGCTCGTCCATAGCCGACTCATCAAGACCGAAGTTGTAGACAATGCTGTCTGCATATGCCTTACGTTCTGTATCGGTTGATGAATCCCACTGGTCGTTGCGAACAAGGACAAGCGACTTGCCAACTTCGTAGCTTTCAATCTTGTATGGGCCCGAAGCAACTGGATGCATGTCGTACTTCTCGCCCGTGTCCTTGGCCTTTGGCACTGGACTAAAGGTAAGAAGAGTTGTGGTGTAGTTGAAGTCTGCAACTGTCTGCTTCAAATTGAAGGTGATGGTCTTACCATCGCAGGTAACGGCCTTGTCGTAGGCGGCCTGCTGAGCGGCAGTTGCCTTATAAGGACCTGGATACTCGCCTTCAACATTCAAGAAGGTCATTGCATAGCTTGGACCATCAGTGATGACGTCCGTGGCGAAACTACGAGAAACGCCGTATGCAACGTCGGCACAGGTGATGTCAGTTCCATCTTCGAACTTGACACCGTCCTTCAGTGTGAATTTCCAGACTTTTCCATCTGCGCTTGCCGTGCCTGTGTCAGTGGCCAAGTCACCAACGATGTCAGAACCCGCGTCACCAGCAGCAAACTTGTACGTGGTAAGTGAACGCTGAATGGTGGAACCTGCGAATGCAAGGTCATCACCGGTGTAGTTACGCTGTGGATCCAAGTGAGCAATCTGCTCAGCATTGGAAAGGATGTTGATGGTGCCACCCTTTTTCGGTGTGCCGTCTCCACTGCCCGAGCTGTCGCTTCCTCCGCAGGAGGCCGCGATGACTGACGCAGCGAGAGCAACACTGATAGCACCGACAATTCGCCGTGTCTTCATGTTTTCCCCTTTTATGTTCGATTGAACAAAGTAGGGCAATACTAATTGAGGAAAACGGTCCCTCTGAACATTCGGTCTACCTAGAAACTCTGTCTATCTGCCTTGGGGTCCAGCGCGTCTCGTACAGCATCCCCCGCCACGTTGAAGGCCAAAACCAGCACAATCAAGGCAATACCGGGAATAAAGAGATATGTGGGATCTGCTCTGTAATAGCGAATGGAATCGCCCAACATGGCGCCCCATGAGGCGGTGGGAGGCAACATCCCGAGCCCTAGGAATGAAAGGGTCGACTCGGTAGCCACATATCCAGGCAGGGCCAAGGTGACTGTGACAATAACTGGGGCCCATAAATTGGGCAACAATTCGTTGAAAACGATACGCCGAGTGGTTGCCCCACTTGCTCGAGCAGCTTCAACAAACTCTCTCTCACGAAGAGACAAGGTTTGTCCGCGAACGATACGCGCAACATAAACCCAACCAAATAGGCCCAGGACCAAGATGATGTACGCGATTCGAGCAGGGTTTCCTTCGGGGATACCGAGGGACTCCAAACGTTGCGTGATGGGCCTCGTGAGAGCGATGATGAGCAGGAGCGATGGGAACGCCAGCGTGAGATCGGTTATGCGACCGATTACCGCATCAACTACACCGCGCTTGTAGCCACTAATTACTCCTACCACGATGCCGATAGACGTGGTCACCAGGGTTGCAAGCAAGCCCACCAACATGGACACGCGCGCGCCGTATATAAGCCGAGCAAGGATGTCACGACCAGTACCTGGCTCCACTCCGAGCCAGTGCTTCGAAGAAATGCCACCAAATGATCCCTTGGGTAATCCAAAGTCATTCAACGCTTTGCCGTCAAGTACATACGGACTGATTCCTAGAAGATGGCATATAACCGGGGCAAATGCGGCAACAAGCGCATACACCACAATGACTCCAACTGCGAATAATGCGAGTTTGTCTCCACGAAATCGTGCCCAAGCAAGTTGTTTCGGGGACTTTCCCTCAACAATGACCGATTCTTCCGAGATCGAAATCTGAGTGTCGTCGATCGAGGACATTGACTATGCCTGTTCTGCCTCGGCGTGGAGTCGATATTGCACGATGCGCGCGAACTCATCGGGGTCCAAACTGGCGCCTCCCACCAATGCTCCATCAATGTCCGGTTGCGACATCAACTCTGCAATGTTTCCAGCCTTCACGGAACCGCCATACTGAATGCGAACTTGCTTTGCAATATCAGCACCGAAGAGCACACCAATTTCGCGCCGAATGGCTCCGCACACTTCTTGCGCATCAGCAGAAGTTGCTGTCTTTCCTGTGCCTATAGCCCAAATTGGCTCATATGCAATCACCATCGCGCTAACGCTTTCTGCGCTCACCTTTGAAAGGCCGGCCCGAATTTGTGCCAACACTTTGTCTGAGGTGTTACCCGACTCGCGTTCCTCGAGAGTCTCCCCAACACAAAGGATTGGTGTCATCTTTTGGGCAATGACGGCCTGCACCTTTTTGTTCACCATCTCATCTGTCTCACCGAAAATCTCTCGGCGTTCGCTATGGCCGCAGATGACGTATTCCACATTCAACTTTGCAAGGAAACCAGGCGCAACCTCGCCGGTGAACGCTCCCTTTTCCTCAAAGTGACAGTGTTGGGCACCCAACGAAAAACGGAGTTTGTCGCCTTCAATAAGCGTTTGAACACTACGAATATCAGTAAACGGTGGATGCACTGATACATCAACCGCATCAAAATCGTCCTTGCCGATAAGGAATGTGAGCTTTTGCATTAACTGAATAGCTTCAAAGTGGTTCTGGTGCATTTTCCAGTTGCCACTAATAAGTGGTCGGCGAGCATTAACGGACATTTGGTGCACCTCGCAATGCTGCAAGACCAGGCAGGTCCCCTAATTCGAGCAGTTCAAGCGAGGCTCCCCCGCCTGTTGAAACGTGATCCACTTCATCATCAAGTTTGAACTGAGCTAGCGCAGCAGCACTATCGCCACCACCAACAATGGTGAACGCTTTGGTAGCCGCCATTGCCTCTGCAACGGTACGAGTTCCGGCGGCAAATCGTTCGTCTTCGAACATTCCCATGGGTCCGTTCCAAAAAACTGTTCGAGCATCCATGATGACGTCGGAAAATGCGGCGGCAGAACCTGGACCAATGTCTAGTCCTTTCGCACCATCGGGTAAACGCTGTCCATAGGTTGCGTATTCGCCATTTGCATCAAGACCAACAATGTCGTCTGGCAAATGAATGGGCTTGCCCATATCAAGAAGTTTGCGACACGTTGCAACTTGATCGAGTTCGCAAATTGATGCGCCTACCGGATATCCCATTGCTGCAAGGAATGTGAAACACATACCCCCACCAATCACGAGAGCATCAACAACTTGAAGCAAAGATTCAATGACACCTAGCTTGTCGCTCACTTTGGCTCCACCCAGAACAGCAACAAATGGACGCTTTGGATTCTCACGCAAACCGCCTAGGACTTCAACTTCACGTTGCAGTAGACGGCCAGCTGCAGACGGTAACGTGCGCGGCGGACCAACGATAGAAGCGTGCGCTCTGTGCGCAGCACCAAAAGCGTCGTTGACATACATGTCGACGCCTTTGGTGAGCTGGGCGACAAACTCTGGAGAGTTTGACTCTTCACCTGGATTGAAACGCAAGTTCTCTAATAACTCAACTCCAGGAGCCAACTCTGCAAGCCGTGCACGAACTGGATCCATTGAATACTTGGCCTCTGGTGCACCCTTTGGACGACCCAAGTGACTCGCGCACACCACCGAGGCACCACGAGAAGTGAGCCATTCAATTGTGGGCAGAGCTGCTCGGATTCGAAAATCGTCGGTGATTTTCCGGGCGTTGTCTGGACCCTCCATGGGGACGTTGAAATCGGTGCGAACAAGCACACGTTTTCCGGATACGTCACCCAAATCTTCCAGTGTCGGGACACGAGCCATAACTATGGCCTACTTTGATGCGACGTGATTGACGAGATCGACGAGGCGATTCGAGTAGCCCCACTCGTTGTCGTACCAACCGAGAACCTTTACAAGAGTTCCCATACTCATTGTGAGATCGCTGTCGAATACACAGGAGTGTGGGTTCGTGACGATGTCGCTGGAAACAATTGGCGCGTCTGTGTACTCAAGCACTCCCTTGAGCGGACCATTGGCAGCAGCCTTGTACGCAGCGTTGATCTCCTCAACAGTGGCGGGCTTCTTCAGATTGGCCACAAAGTCAGTGATTGAACCAGTGGGTACGGGCACACGAAGAGACGTGCCGTCGAGCTTGCCCTTCATGGATGTCATTACCAAACTGGTTGCACGTGCAGCACCGGTGCTGGTGGGAACAATGTTGATGGCGGCGCCACGTGCGCGACGAAGGTCGCTATGGGGGCCGTCAACGAGAGATTGATCGCCGGTATAAGCGTGAATGGTGGTCATGAGTCCGTTCTCAACGCCGAAAGCGTCGTCAAGAACCTTCACTAGGGGCACGAAGCAGTTGGTAGTGCAACTTGCATTGGAAATGACCTTGTGCTGAGAACGATCGAAATCATTGTGGTTAATGCCGTAAACAAACGTGGCGTCCGCACCGTTTGATGGGGCCGACACGATGACCAACGGGGCGCCACCTTCAAGGTGCATAGCTGCCTTTTCGCGGTCGGTGAAAATACCGGTTGATTCAATGACGAGATCAACTCCAAGTTCTCCCCATGGAAGAGATTTTGGATCGCGCTCAGCAAGTACCTTGAGCACCTTGCCATCAATACTGATGCCACCATCGACTTCTTTGATGGCGTTGGGAAGCACTCCGAGAACCGAGTCATACTTCAAGAGATGAGCCATGGTCTTCAAAGATCCAAGGTCATTAACGGCAACAATCTCAATATCTGCACCGCGGCTCGCCACCGCACGGAAGAAGTTGCGTCCGATTCGACCGAATCCATTAATACCTACACGTACAGTCACGACCAAGTGTCCTTTTCTCTGGGGTGTTTTGCGGCAGGGTTCCGCCCTATTCCGTAACGGAAACCCTAGTTCGCCCTCACACCGAGCAAAGGATTACCCCACACAATCAGGCATTGATGTCCCTGTGGGTAACTCGAGGGTGATACCCCTGGGCCCCAATTCGGCGCGAGATTTCCTCCACCATGGCGACGGAGCGATGACGACCGCCAGTACAGCCGATACCAAGTGTGAGGTAGCTACGACCTTCCTGGATGTACGCAGGAAGTACAAGGTCGAGCAGATTTTCTACACGGCCGAGAAAGTCGGCTGCCAATTCGTGGCTCATAACAAAATCTCGCACTGGCGCATCAAGGCCGCTCAATGGTCGTAAATTCTCGTCCCAGTGAGGGTTTGGCAAGAATCGTACGTCGAGCACCATGTCAACGTCGATAGGCACACCGTGTTTGAACCCGAAGGAAACTACGGACACCTGTAAGGAGTCTGCAGGATTCTCAGGACCGAACAAGTGCTGCAACTGGGCCTTCAACGCGTGCACCGTTAATCCGGTGGTATCAATCAGCAAGTCAGCAGCGGCTTTCACATCGTTCGTGGCTGCACGTTCTTTTTCAATGACCTGCTCTAAACCTGTGTGGCCATCACTCAGTGGATGTTTTCTACGTGTGGCGTCGTATCGCCTCACCAACTCTCGCGTTGACGCCTCTAAATACAGAATTCGCACAGTATGACCCTGATGACGAAGGGTTTCAATTGCTCCCAAAATGCCGGCTTGTTGTCGAGCGTTGCCCACGACAAGACAGAGCTTGTCAATTTCACCGCCGGCCTCACCTGACAACTCAACAACCTTGTCGATGAGAACAACGGGGAGATTGTCAACAACGAACCAACCCATGTCTTCTAGGTCGTCTGCTGCTTGGGAACGTCCAGCTCCTGAGAGCCCCGTTACCACGAGAATGTCGGTCACACAGTTGAGGTTAGTCCGTGATGACTACCGCTTGACTGAACGCAAATAAAGCAGACGAGGAACTGTGTGTGCCAGAGCGTACTCAGGCGCGCGATCAAGAAATCCTTGTGGTGGTGACGGCTCGAGCATTCGCTCGATCATGAGTCCATTGGAAATAAGAGCGTTGATGTATCGACTAAGAGGTCTGTGGATGAATCGAATAAAGACGTCCTTCTCTACCTCTTCAATCGTTTCAGTTTCGACTAGATAGGCGCCGATACGCCAATACTGCTCAGGCGGGTCAAGAATGAAGTCGTCGATCCAGCCACTTCCTGGTGTTTGCAACAGAGGATGATTCAGAAAGAAACTGAATTGTCCGCCCGGCTTCAGTACCCGTGCAACTTCAGCAATGGCACGATCAACCTCGTCGATATGTTCAAACACCAAGCAAGCAACCACGGCATCCTGGGAGTTGTCCGGAACGGGTAGTTGCGCTGCGCTCCCCAATTTGTACACGGGACCACCACCACGTTTTGTGGCGATGTCAATATGTAGTTTCGTTGGATCAATGCCTAAAACCTTTGAGCCTTGCGCTGCCAGAGCACGTGCAATTTGTCCATCGCCGCAGCCGACGTCGAGCACTACATCCCGCCCGACGAGCTCTTCAAGAGCCAACGGAATAATTTGCTCTACATATTCAGGGTCAACCCCGTCGGTAAAACCGTCAATCCACCACTGAGCATGTTCATCCCATAAACCGTTATCCGACATAAAGGCAACACTAGGGCTCTGGATGAAAGCGAAGGTAGATGGCATCAGCCACGGCGCTGGGTAGCCACGTCAAGAGATCAAAATCTTCGCGGGACGCATTCTTGACGGCAGTCACTCCGCCAAACTCCTTCACCAATCGCTTCGCTCTCGCTTCTCCCAATCCGGCTATCCCATCCAGCGAACTTGAAACCATTCGCTTTCCTCGAAGTTCGCGATGGAAAGTATTTGCGAAACGGTGCGCCTCATCTCTGATTCGCTGCAGCATGAACAACGCTTCGCTTCCTCTCGGAACAATTATGGGTTCACTCCGGCCAGGAACAAAGACTTCTTCGAATCGCTTAGCCAACGAAGCCACCGGAATCTCGTCGGCCAGCCCGAGCTCATTGATCACTTCGATAGCGACGCCCAATTGTCCTTTTCCTCCGTCAACCAAAAGCAGCTGCGGTGGATAAGCAAACTTTCCTGGTCTCTCACCACGCTCTGCAATTGGCTTATCTCGCTCTTCCACGTATGCAGACAAACGACGAGTAAGCACTTCACGCATCGCTGCGTAATCATCATTTCCCGGAACATCTTTTACTTTAAAGCGGCGATATTCACGCTTATTCGGCAGACCATCTTCCATCACCACCATTGATCCCACATAGTCCGTGCCCTGCAGGTGGGCCATGTCATAGCACTCAATACGAAGCGGGGCCTCTGGGAGATCGAGCGCATCTTGAAGCTCGGAGAGTGCACGGCTTCGGGTGTTGTGATCACTCGCACGACGAAGACGATGTCGAACGAACTCTTCCTTTGCATTCACCGTGACGGTTTCATGAAGTTCTCTTTTGTCGCCTCTTTGCGGAACCTTGATTGCCACAATGCTTCCCTTTAAGTGACGCAACCATTCGGCGTACGTCTCCACATCATCGGGAATGGTGGGCACCAACACTTGTGACGGAATTCCAAGTGGTGGTTCGTCCCCGTACATTTCTTCGAGCACACGATCTATCAGCCCGCCGGGAGTGAGCTCCTCCACCTTGTCCATAATGAAACCTTTACGACCAACAACTCGCCCCTTTCGAACGAAGAAGACTTGAACAGCGGCTTCCAATTCATCGTCTGCAACGCCGATAATGTCAAGGTCTTCATCTCGCTCTCCCACCATCTGCTGTTTCTCGATTGCCCTTTGCACACCACCGAGGCGGTCGCGTAGCCGGGCTGCTTTTTCAAATTCAAGCTCTTTCGCAGCATTCTTCATCTCGCTCTCAAGGTGATGCACGACCGCATCAGTGTCACCATCCAAGAACTCCGTGAGTTGGGCAACAAATCGTGAGTACGTCTGCTTTTCCACCTCTCCCACACAAGGTCCCGAACATTTTTCAATATGGAAGAGCAAACACGGACGTCCGAGGCGAGCGTGTTGATTGAATTTGCCTTGGCTGCACGTACGCACCGGAAATGTGCGCAACAACAAGTCAAGGGTTTCTCTAATTGCCCATGCATGCGGATATGGACCGAAATACTTCGTGCCTTTTCGCTTCGTCCCACGCATCACCACCGCACGCGGCCACTCCTCATCCAAAGTGATGGCGAGAAATGGATAACTCTTGTCGTCACGAAGACGAACGTTGAAGCGAGGACGATGCTGTTTGATAAGGGAATACTCCAGTATCAACGCTTCTACTTCATTACGTACTTCGATCCACTCAACAGACTCGGCCGTAGCAACCATGCTCGCTGTTCGTGGGTGCAGTTGAGATGGATCTTGAAAATAGCTGGACAGTCGAGAGCGCAAGTTTGCTGCTTTCCCCACGTAAATAACCCGACCATGCTCATCCTTGAATTGATACGAACCTGGAGAAGTGGGAATGGTGCCCGCGGCAGGCTTTTCCACGGTCATGTCATTTCTTCTTTGATGTCGATGCCTTAGAAGATGTCTTCTTTTGCGGTGCTTTTGCGTCCGCCACCACTTTCGCTTTCACCTTCTTCGTGGATGTCTTCTTGGGCGGGGATTTCTTTACAGGCTGTGACGCAGCAATATTCAGAAGTGGACCCAAGAACAAGCCTGTGTAACTCCCTGGAATTCTCGCTATGTCTTCAGGAGTTCCGGTACCCACCACTAGGCCGCCACCACTTCCACCTTCTGGACCAAGATCAATCAACCAATCCGCCGTCTTGATGACATCCAGGTTGTGTTCAATGACCAAGACTGTGTTTCCTTGATCGACCAGACGAGAGAGAACGGTGAGAAGACGACGGACGTCTTCAAAATGCAAGCCGGTAGTCGGCTCGTCAAGCAGGTACATGGTGTGTCCAGTCGACCGCTTTGCTAATTCACTTGCTAGCTTCACGCGTTGCGCTTCACCGCCTGAAAGCGTTGGCGCGGACTGACCGAGGCGAACATAACCAAGCCCGACGTCAACCAAAGTTTGCATATGACGCGCGATGGATGGTTGGTTGGAGAAGAACTCAAGCGCCTCAGAAATGGGCATGTTCAGAACTTCCGCAATATTCTTCCCCTTGAACGTGATCTCCAAAGTGTCTCTGTTGTAACGGTCGCCTTTACATACTTCGCACGGCACGTACACATCGGGCAAGAAGTGCATTTCTATTTTGATGGTGCCGTCTCCGCTACACGCTTCACACCGCCCGCCCTGAACATTGAAGCTGAACCGACCGGGTTGATACCCGCGTACCTTGGATTCTGGAGCCGCGGCAAACAGTTTTCTGATGGAATCGAACACACCCGTATACGTCGCAGGGTTGGATCGAGGAGTTCGACCAATTGGCGACTGATCCATATCAATCACTTTGTCTATTGCTTCGATTCCATCAACGGCCGTGTGCCGACCAGGTGCCTCTTTGCTCTTATAAATCTTCTGCATCATCGCTGGGAGCAAGATGTCCCGAATCAACGTGCTTTTGCCACTACCCGAAACACCGGTAACTGCAACAAAGCAGCTCAAGGGAATATCAACTGTCAGGTTCTGAAGGTTGTGCTCACGCGCCCCGCGAATGGTGATTTTTTCATCTCCAGGAGTTCGACGCTTTTCGGGTACTGGAACAACCATCTCGCCTGTGACGTACTTGCCGGTAACAGAGTTCTTGGCCCTGGCAATACCGGCCACTGGACCGCTGTACACCACTTCTCCACCATGCTCCCCGGCACCGGGACCAATGTCGACGATCCAGTCGCTTTCTTTAATGGTGTCTTCATCGTGCTCCACGACCAAGACGGTGTTGCCCAAATCACGCAGCCGTATGAGCGTATCGATGAGACGCCGATTGTCGCGTTGATGAAGCCCAATGCTCGGCTCATCAAGCACATATAAAGTGCCGACTAATCCAGAGCCAATTTGGCTAGCAAGACGGATTCTCTGTGCTTCACCACCTGCCAACGTGCCAGCAGATCGAGACAATGTGAGGTAGTCGAGTCCAACATCGAGGAGAAAACCAAGACGAGCATTGATTTCTTTGGTGACGCGCTCTGCAATCATGGCGTCGCGATCACTCAAGGTTAGGCCAGACAAGAACGACGCCGAATCCCCAATGGACATGTCGCACACTTCAGCAATGTGCTTGTCGTTGATTGTGACGGCCAAGGTTGACGGCTTCAATCGAGCGCCCTCACATGCCGGGCACGCAACTTCACGCATATACGTTTCAAATTGTTCGCGCGTCCAGTCACTTTCGGCGTCAGCGTGACGACGTTTAATCCATGGGATAACACCCTCATACGAAGTACTAAACGCTCTGGTTTTTCCGAAGCGATTTCGATACTTCACTTGCATCGCACCTTCTTTGCCATGCAGTACCAGTTTCTGATGTTTTGCAGAAAGCTTGCTCCAAGGTTTTTCCAAGTCGATGCCTTCTTGTTCAGCCAAGGCCATCAACATGCGATGGAAATACTGAGTATGGGCGCTTCGCCAAGGAGCCAATGCCCCGTCACCTAAGGTCATGGACGGATCTGGGATAACCAAATCTGGGTCAACTTCGAATTTCGTACCCAATCCGTCACAGTTCTCACATGCGCCAAACGGAGAGTTGAATGAGAAATTTCTCGGAGCGGGTTCGTCAAAGCTAGAGCCACACTTGGGACATGCCAAATGTTGACTGAAGGTAAGAGTCTCACTCTCCTCACCATCTTTGCCCATCAACTCAACACCTGCCACTCCATCGGCGAGCCGAAGTGCGGTTTCAAGAGAATCCGTCAATCGACGCTCAATATCATCGCGACGCACTAAGCGGTCAACGATGATGTCGATGGTGTGGTTTTCGTAGCGACCGAGCTTTTCACCAGACGCAAGAAATTCTGCAATGTCGCGTACTTCGCCGTCAATTCGGGCACGCACGAATCCCTGACCCGCCAAATCGGCAAGCAACGTGTCGTACTCGCCTTTGCGACTTCGCACCACCGGTGCCAGCACCTGAAAACGTGTGCCATCAGTAAGAGTCATGATTCTGTCAACGATTTGTTGAGGGGTTTGACGCTGCAATCGGGTGCCGTCGTTTGGACAATGCTGCACTCCGATTCGTGCATACAACAGACGCAAGTAGTCGTACACCTCAGTGATGGTTCCAACTGTGGAACGAGGGTTTCGGGATGCAGACTTTTGATCAATTGAAATTGCTGGCGACAGACCCTCAATCACATCTACGTCGGGTTTGTCCATCTGGCCAAGAAATTGGCGGGCATAAGCTGACAAACTCTCAACGTAACGTCGTTGCCCCTCGGCATAGATGGTGTCGAAAGCTAGTGAACTCTTACCGCTGCCCGACAAACCAGTGAAAACAACAAGTTTGTTGCGAGGAATCTCGAGACTGATGTTCTTTAAGTTGTGTTCACGTGCACCGCGAACGACGATTGTCTCTGCCACGGTACGAGGATATCCGCCCGCTACCGAGCGTCACGAAGTTCCCGGCGAAGGTCGTTGATTTCGTCTCGCAAACGTGCGGCATATTCGAATTTGAGCTCTGCAGCTGCCTCGTTCATCTCGTCCTCCAAGGTTTGAATGAGGCGTCCCAATTCCTGTTGCGGCAGTGACTTCAGTTCGCGCTTCACCTTTTCACTCTCGCGATGCCTACGTTGTCCCTTTCCAGGCATCGGAGCCCCATCATCACCAGTGATGAGCGACAAAATATCTCCGACAGCTTTTCGAATAGTTTGGGGATTGATCCCGTGTTCAGCGTTGTACGCCAATTGCATGGCCCGACGGCGTTGGGTCTCACCAATCGCGCGCCCCATTGATGGCGTCACCTTGTCGGCGTACATCACAACCTGACCCGCTACATTTCGCGCTGCTCGACCAATCATCTGAATCAGTGCGGTTTCACTGCGAAGGAAGCCTTCTTTGTCAGCATCAAGAATTGCCACCAGCGACACTTCGGGAAGGTCGAGTCCCTCTCGAAGCAAGTTGATTCCGACCAACACGTCGAATTCACCCAGACGGAGTGATCGCAGAATTTCGATTCTCTGCAATGTGTCGATGTTTGAGTGCAAGTACCGAACGCGCAGACCTTGCTCCAAGAGATACTCCGTGAGGTCCTCAGCCATCTTTTTCGTGAGAGTGGTTATCAAAACACGA
>CAYSPE010000037.1:0-18247 GCA_964432845.1 uncultured Bifidobacterium sp. | reverse complement strand
GCCGAGTTCGCTTGCGTATCGGCAAACATTTTCCAAAGCTCATGCGCGTGCCGACCCCATCAATTCGACTACACGAATCAGATCGTATGAAATTCGCAGGACGCGACTGGATGGCCATTCACACACCTGGCCACACTCACGATCATTTATGCCTATTTGACCCAGAAACTGGCACTCTTTTGAGTGGTGACCACGTGTTGCCCACTATCACTCCACACATTTCGGGTCTCACCGCACATGGTGATCCGCTCACGTTGTTCTTTGACTCTCTTGACAAAGTTGGTCGATTCGCCGACCAAGTCAACATCACACTTCCTGCTCACGGTAATCCGTTCACGAATACAGGCGAACGTGTTCAGCAGATTAAAGATCACCACGCAGAGCGTTTGCAGAAATTGCGTGACGTCAGTATTGATTTCAATAAACCCGCCACCGTGATGGATTTTGCCCAGCACCTGTTCTCACCTCGCGCTCAAGGTTCAATGGCCGATAGTGAGGCATACGCGCACTTAGAACACCTGCGTATTTTGGGTGAGTTTGAGCGTCGCGACAACGACGGCACGTACGAATACGTAATTAAGGGTTAAGCGGTTTTCCCGCACCACATTGCGGCATGCAAAGTGGTTCCGACCATTAGCTGCAGATCTAGGTCGTCATGGTTGCTAGATACACGACGAACTAGTTCTTGACCGTGTTCTACCTGCACAATGTGTTCGACAATCGCACGCAGTGGTGCTCGCACATCAGAATGTATTGCGAGATGTTCTTCCACCATTTCCCAGTAGGCGGCATTATTCATATGCTTCACCACATCGAAGTCACTGAATCTCAACGGCCACTTCATCTCGTGTACTGATTGATCATTGAACAACTTCGACTTCAGCAACAATTTGGCACCGACTTCTCGGCCACCAGAGGAAATGGTGAGCGTCTCAGTGACGTCTTCGGGGACTCTGCTCGGCATCAACGTTTCAGAGTCAACATGAACCCACAATGCCGCTGCATCAATTAACACTTCGCCGTCAAGTGACGTCATTTGCGTGCGACGTTCCGCCCAACGAGACCCGACGCCGCCACACCACGTGGTCAGATCAATCTCTTCTAAATATTGCGGAAAACGATGCACATCAAACACTGTGCGTCGCACCACCCACCAATCACCGTCACTCCATGCAGCGTCACGCGTGTCGTCGTTAGAAACGTCGTGGAGATAGCGAGCGGCGGCATCAAGACGGAGCCGACCATTGGGGGTGGCATCTCCCAGACGCACGCGACGACGAGCGGTAAATTCACGACCCACTCCGGTGCGCGGAACCATCTCGAATGTTTCCGCTGCCTCACGAAATGCCATCTCGCCACCCTACTTCCGTAGGCGCAAACCCTTATAAACAAAGGGATTTATTAAATCGGTTGACTCTCGTCACAAAAGATGGTTTCCTAGGAACCTCATGCGTACTCAGTTCACCACCGCGTTTACCACCACCACGGCAGTCGCCGTGGCGGTCGTCTATGCGTCAGCGGTGACCACCCGAGTGATTTCCATGTGGTCTCCGTCGGTCGTGAAGCATTCCAATAAGCGTTTCACCCGGCAGCCCAGTGGGGTTATGAACTAACCAGTTCATACAACTTCTCGCCAGAGGCCGCCGGGTTCCCATCCCGAGCGGCCTTTTTGTTTTGTCCGAAAAATCTCCAGGTCTCCCCAACTATTCAGAAGGAAGAAGAAATATGTACACCAAGATCAACATCGATATGGGCGGAATCGCGCTCGTTGAAGAACCAGTTGCCATCTCAGCAAAGCGCTGTGCCGATGGCAATGGCACCTTGAGTTACCTGTTCTTTTCTGAGGAATGGGTTGACATTCAGCGAGCCAAGGCAATCTGCGCCAAGTGCACCGACCGCGCTGACTGTCTCAGCGGTGCCCTCGAGAGAGAGGAGCCATGGGGTGTCTGGGGCGGAGAAGAACTTGAAATGGGAAGGATTGCCGCCGTGCGGCGTCCACGAGGCCGGCCACCAGTAAAGACGCGGCCCGCCGCAACCATTGATGAGGTACCAATTCCACGTCACCTCGTAGCCTGAGTACATGAAGTGGAACCGCAAGATAGCTATCCGTGCAGTTCCCATCGTTGTACTACTTGTCAGCGTTGTCGGAGGGTGGGCCCTCAGTCGATCCTCCGACGGCGTTGACGCCAAACTCACGAAGCCAGGACTTGTTCAAGAACCAAGCATTGCCACCAATGCAAAGAACACGGGCAAGAAGTTCAGTTTCGTCACACTCACTGATGTAGCGACCGGACAAAAGGGAACCATTGCACCCACCGGTCGCTACATGGTGGTGAACTTCTGGTTCTCGACATGCGAGCCATGTAAACGTGAGATGCCCGCGCTCACCAAAGCATCAGAAAAATTTGCAACCTCAGTTGATTTCATCGGAATCAACCCAAATGACACCATTGCCTCTGCGAAAGCATTTCTCAAGAAATACGGCGTCAACTACGCCACTTATCTGGATAACGATGGCGAGCAAGTGTCAGCTGCAGGTGTCGGCAATTTTCCAGCCACATTCATATTGGATGGTGACGGAACCATTGTCCATCGTTTTGCCGGAGAAGTAACACTGCAAAAAATTGAATCCGAGCTCATAAGCGCAGGGGTCAAGAATTGATTGCACTCGAAGGAAACTTCGCCTACAGCTTCATTCTCGGAGTATTGGCCGCTGTGAATCCCTGTGGCTTTGTTTTGCTACCCACCTACCTCATTTATTACTTGGGTGCTGAAATCAGTCAGAGAGAGCAATCAGGCGTCGCCACACTGCGCAAATCTCTCGTGGTGGGAACTTCCGTGTCAACAGGGTTTGTCGGCCTGTTTCTTGCCGTCGGCATTATCTCTCGCGCCTTCACAACAGTCATTCGAGATAATGCGAAATATGCGGCCTTAGTAATTGGCATATCTCTTGTCGCAATGGGTATCGCAATGTTCCGTGGGTGGAAATTACCAATCGCCCAACCCGATGTGTCCGTACAACGCAAGCGCACGGTGTGGAACATGGTGTTGTTCGGAGTTGTCTATGCAATTGCATCAATTGGATGCACCATCGGATTGCTCATCTCGGTCATTTTGGGATCCGTGAATCGCAACGGATTCGTGAGTGGTGTCATCAGCATCATGTTGTACGGGGTTGGCATGGGACTGTTGGTCACTTCACTCACTGTGGCCCTGGCCTTTGCACGAAACGGAATACTTGCTTCGCTCAAGCGGAGTCTTCGCTGGTTCGATCAGGTCTCCGCAATTTTTGTTGTTCTCACCGGGGCGTATCTCACCTGGTACTGGTTCGGGGCAATCACTAACCGCGATTCCGATGGAGTCGTTAGTCGGGTTGAGTCGTGGCAAACGAATGTGGCCGATTTCTTGCAAAAACAAGGGGCTTTTCCTCTTGCCCTCGTCTTCATATCCATCATTGCTGCGGCAATTTTCCTGACACGACGACCTTCTCGTTGATCGCGATGCAATTATCAGAACTTCTTTCCTATGACGACGTCAGTGAACACTGCACTATTCGCTCGAAATTCGGATTTATGGCGTTTCACGGAGGCGCATTAGAAGAGCTCACCGATGTCATTGCTAGTCGCGCCGCCGAACGTGCTGGTGCTTCGTATTACGGCATACAACTCCCCGACAACTTGGAATGGCATATTCCATCTCACCGAGTCACAGCCGACCAATCGCCTGTATTGGCAGACTTTCTTTCGCACGTAAACATTGTGGTGACGGTGCACGGTTTCGGTCGCGCGGGGTTCTTTACTTCATTGTTATTAGGTGGTCGCAACCGACGTCTCGCGTCACATCTTGGTGAACACTTGCGCAAACACCTTCCTGCGTACGACATTCTTGATGACATCGACTCAATTCCCGAAAATCTGCGTGGCATGCATCAGGACAATCCGGTCAATGTGGTGGAGCACGCAGGTGTCCAACTGGAACTGCCACCTCGAGTGCGTGGATCTAGTCCGCTGTGGTGGGACTGGGAAGGCCCAGGATTAACGCCGCACACAGAGTCGCTCATTGACGCTTTGGTGGATTGCGCCACCACGTGGGGGCATTAGATCCCTAAGGCGCGAGACGAACCACTCGCCACACATTTTCGTGACGGGTATAGCGAAAGCGATCATGAAGTCGGCTGGGCCTGCCCTGCCAAAATTCAATGGAATCAATCGTCAGCACGTAACCACCCCAGTGCGGCGGTCGCGGAACATCTACTCCATCAAATTCTGCGGTGTACTCCTCTACCAATTCATTCAGTTGTTCGCGATTTCCGATGACTTCAGACTGGGGTGATGCCCAAGCGCCGATTTGTGAAGCGCGAGGGCGAGTTGAGAAATACGCGTCGCTAACTTCATCGGAAGCAGGCGTCACAACACCGCGAATGCGAACCGAGCGATGAAGTTGTAGCCATGCGAATGTTGCGGATGCTTGAGGATGCGCAGCCAATTGAAGGCCTTTAGCACTGTCTCGATTGGTAAAAAACGTGATGCCCGATTCAGAGATATCACGAGCCAACACCACTCGTGCATCGGGGTGACCGCCCTCGTCAACTGTGGAGAGCACCATCGCATTTGGTTCGGCCGCGCCAGCTTCTTCAGCTTGGTGGTACCAAAGATTGAGATGAATGATGGGGTTCGCATCCAAGTCATCAAGATCTAGACCTGCGGTTTCGTATTGCAAGCGTCGATCTGCGATTCCCATCATTATCCCTTTGGCGTAATGTGCGTGACCCCACGCATATAGGGCAACAACACTTCTGGAATCCGAACGCTTCCATCTGGTTGACGATGGTTTTCGCAAATGGCAGCCCATACTCGTGGCACTGCGAGAGCAGAGCCATTCAATGTGTTGGCGATTTCTGTTCCCTTTTGTCCCGTGCGTTTGAAGCGAATATCTGCACGCCGTGCTTGATAGTCGGAGAACCATGACACCGAGCTCACTTCAAGCCATGCATCACAACCGGGCGCGTACACCTCAATATCAAAACTGCGGTGGTGGCTACCGCCCATGTCACCTGTGCAAATTTCAATAATGCGATAGGGCAATTCAAGCGCTGAGATGAGACCTTCAGCTCGCGATACAAGTTCGTTCAAAAGCTCCGGCGAATCTTCAGGGCGTGCAATAGCAAGAATTTCTACTTTGTCGAATTCATGTGCACGTAACATGCCACGCGTATCACGACCTGCAGATCCAGCTTCACGTCGGTAACACGGGGTGTACGCCATAAGGCGAACAGGAAGGTCGGCCTCGTCCAACACTTCGCCGGCGTGAAGAGAAGTGAGCGGTACTTCTGCCGTTGGAATAGCCCACAAATCATCACGTTCGATGGCATACGCATCATCAGCAAACTTGGGCAGGTGACCTGTTGCCGTCAGGGTGGCTGTTGTAACAAAACTGGGCGGGCGAATTTCTTCAAAGGCGTCGGCGTTGCGGTCGAGAGCAAATTGGCACAATGCTCGCGCCAAAGTGGCACCAAGTCCACGTTGCATGGTGAACATGGCACCGGCAATTTTGGTGGCCCGTTCGTTGTCAAGAATGCCGAGTTCTCTTGCAGTGTCCCAGTGCGGGATGCGCTGATGGTCGGCGAAAGCAGCAGGCATATTGACTGGCCCTTTGACCACCGGATTCTCATGATCGCCCGCACCATCAGGGGCATCAGGGTGCGGAAGATTGGGAATCCGAAGCATGATGTTTCGAAGTGCTAACTCAATGGTCTCTACTTCACCTTGGAGCACCTTTTCGCGCTCACCATGGGCGCGGCTCTGTTCTTGCAGCGCTTCAGCCTCTTCTACCTTCTTGTCCTTGCGCAGCTGCCCCACTTGCTTTGAGAGATCGTTGACTGATGCACGAATGGCATCTCGCTCATTGGCGATTTCACGGAGGCGAAGGTCGAGGGCCACTGCCTCGTCGATTTGGGTAAGCAGTTCTGGCTTCCCACGGCGGGACAGGGCAGCCCTGACGCCGTCAAGGTTGGTTCGGAGGAGTCGGACATCAATCACAGGATTTCAGGCTACCTCTCCGCCCTTTCCCGCCCTGAGTGCTATTTGGTTTCGTAGTGTTGAGACATGTCCGTCGTGGTCGAAAATCTCACAGTTCAATATGGCGAAATTTGCGCCGTTGATGATGTCTCGTTTCACGCTCCTACCGGGGCTGTCACGGTGATTCTGGGTCCCAACGGAGCTGGGAAAACAAGCACCATCGAAGTGTGCGAGGGATTCCGAACAGCCAACGCTGGTTCAGTGCGTGTTCTCGGCCTTGATCCTTCCACCCAGCACCGTGAACTCACACAGCGAATGGGCGTCATGTTGCAGGGCGGCGGTGTGTACCCCAGCGCACGGGTGTGCGATGTTCTTGCACACTTTTGCGCATTGCATGGCAAAGGCGTGAACTCCATTGAATTAATGGAGAAGGTGGGATTAACCGCCCGCGCCAAGAGCACGTGGCGTCGACTATCAGGTGGTGAACAACAACGAGTCTCGTTGGCACTCGCCCTTGCGGCAGACCCAGAGGTGGTATTTCTCGATGAGCCAACTTCTGGTGTTGACATTGAGGGACGTGATGTTATTCGTGAGATCATTAAGTCACTCGCACAACGTGGCACCACTGTTCTCCTCGCATCACACGAGATGGCTGAAGCGGAAAAGGTGGCTTCGCATGCTGTCTTTTTCAAACAAGGAAGAGTTGTTGCTTCAGGCGAGATCTCCTCTTTATTGAATGTGAAGAAGCACCTACGCTTTACCTCACAAGACAGAATCTCAACTGCCGATATCGCCATTGCCGCGGGTAGCCCAGTGAAAGCGCTCGGCGATGGACGGTACGAGGTTGCATCAGAGTCGACACCGCAAATGGTGTCGCGCATTACGGCTTGGCTTAGCTCGCAGGGATTCCCACTGACAGGAATTGATATGGGTGTGGAGTCGCTAGAAGATGCCTATCGACGCATTGCAGGAGGTGCACAGTGAGGCGTATACGTACTCAGCTACGGGCTGAACTCATGCTCATCGCTCGCAACGGCGAACAATTGTTGTTGACCCTCGTAATACCCCTGATTTTATTGGGTTTTTTTGGCTCAGTTGACGTACTCCCCACCTCTGGTGATGACCCGTTGAAGTTCTTGGTTCCTGGCGTACTTGCAGTGGCAATTATGTCCACCTCTATGGTGAGTCTCGGTATCGCAACGGGATTCGAGCGTTCGTATCTCGTATTGAAACGCCTTGGTGCAACGCCGCTCACTAGAGGCGAATTGGTAACTGCCAAAGTCATCAGCGTGTTCTTCGTGGAGTTGGTACAAGCAGCACTTCTCTTACCACTGGGATTCGCGCTCGGTTGGCGACCGTCTGGTAACACCTGGCCACTTGCATTGGCAGTGGTGCTGCTCGGTACCTCATCTTTTGCCGGAGTCGGTCTCTTGTTGTCTGGCCGACTGCGCGCAGAGATCAATCTTGCAGCACAAAATGGCTTGTACCTTCTGTTGTTGTTGCTCGGAGGCATGATTATTCCGCGCGATTCGCTACCGGGATTCCTTAGCTCAGCAGCGAAGATACTCCCATCCACCGCACTAGCTGATTTGCTACGCGCAACGTTGAATGCGCACGGACAGCCTTTGTTGATGCCCTTTGTTGTTCTTGCAATATGGGCATTTGTGGCCCCGGCAATTGCAGCCAAGCGATTCCGTTGGAGTTAATCCTCTGTGGGTGGTTTCACCCGTTCAAAGGCCTTCTCCACATCTGAGTACATCAGCGGTGGTTCGGTTCCCACAATTTCCGTGTCGGGCATCTTCGAATCATGTACGTACGACTGTTGCCCGAAGAACCCACGCATAAATCGCCGCGAGAAAATAAAGATGATGAGGACCCACATGAATTGTGATCCAGCCAATTTCATAATGCCCCCGGCTGCCTGCTGATCACTGAGAACAGACATTCCCCACACGCGAACATTGGTGTCGTAGTGCTTGTACACCGCACCTTCGGCGAAGGTGAGCCAACCAGCCGGAATAGTGGGAATCAGCGAAGTGGAGAAGAGATAGATCATCTTGCCGCCGTAGCTCAACTGAAATTCCCGAGCGGGGCTGCAAATGCCCATCCAGAACATCAATCCCACCACCACTATTAGTACGTGAATGGAATAGTGCAGGGGTCCCCCAGCAGCACTTCGATTCACTACTTGGGGGATATGGGTAATCATCACAACGCCGTTGAAGGCGATGGCTGCCACCACTGGCTTGGTGAGAAATTTCACCACCTTGTAGGTGCGACCCTCTCCTATCAACAGTCGAAACAGCCACTCCGGTGTAGCTAATAGCGCCAACGGCGGAATGAAGTACGACATGATGAGGTGCTGCACCATGTGAACGGAATACAGATACTCCTCGGCAATGTCGTGCATCGGCCAATCGCTTCCAAGCCAGAGCAATGTAGTCATGAGGACAAATGTCCAGATTTGCCGACGTGAAATTACCTGACCTTCAGGTGCTGCTTGAGGGCCCAAAACACGTACTGCATATATGAACGCAGCAACCAATCCGATAACCAACAGCCACACTTCTGGGTGCGGTTGCCAACGCCATGGATGTGGATTGGCGGTGGGGGTAATGGCGGCGATCAGCATGGCTGACCTATCTCTCTCGACTAGGCGATGAAGAACTTAAATGTGGCCAAAGCAGCGAAGTACACGAATAACGCGAGACCCAGGCCGACATAAAAGAGAAAGCTGAACAGCTTGTTATCAAACTTCAAGTGCATGAAGTAGGAAACAACCATCACAAACTTCACAATCATCATGACAAGCAATGCAGGCATGAAAAGCGGGCCGAAGTCGACGTAGTAGGTGGAGACTTCGAGTGCCGTGATGGCGGCAAGAATGAGAGCAATCTTTACGTAACCCGAATCAGACAATCCGTGGTCGTGATGTTCTGCTGTAGTGCTCATGATTTCCCCTTGATCAGGATGGGATCAGGTAGACGAGGGTGAAGATCACAATCCACACAATGTCCACGAAGTGCCAATAAAGACCGATGAGTTCCACCACTTCTGCCTTGTCGCCAGGAATCTTGTTCTTCTTGATCATGCCAACGAGCGACAGAAGAAGAATGATGCCAACAGAGACGTGCACACCGTGGAAACCGGTGAGTGAGTAGAAACTAGAACCAAACAAGCTGGTGGTGAATCCAAGGCCCTCACGGTAGAAGGTGGTGAACTCATACACCTGTCCACCAATAAACGTTGCACCAAGAAGTGCCGTAACGGTGAGCCACAAGTTGGTGCGAGCATCGTCCTTCCGTTGTGCTGATGTAACAGCCAACACCATGGTGAGTGATGACATCAACAACACAAAGCTGCTCACCGATGTGAACGGAATATCGAAGATTGCGTTTGGACGTGGCCCGGTTACAACGCGACCGCGGTACAGCATGTAGGTGGAAATAAGACCACCAAACAACAGACATTCCGAACCCAAGAAGAGCCACATGGCCAACTTGTTATTGGAAAGACCAGTTGAACTGTGATGAGCCTGGTCAGCGTGGGTTGCTGTCTCAGCCATGTGTAGCAATCTCCTTCGTGTGTCCACCATCTGATGGTGAACCAAAATCGATGTCTTCTGCGGTGGAAGGCTCAAGTGCCCAGCCGTACGAAGCGAGCAGCACAATTGCACCGCCCACCACCATGATGGGTGTTCCGTACAAAATGCCGAGGCCCAAGATGCCGACGCCTACTGCAAGAACAAGTGGCCAGTACGAAGGCGATGGCATATGAATGTGCGCATCAGCATTTGCCTCTTCGGCACGAACCAATTCTTCGCCGGTTGTGACCTGACGCATTGTGTGCGTTGCAGGATCTTGCTCGTACTTACGGTGGAAGAACTCGTCAAGGTGATGTACCACGGGAATGCGGTCAAAGTTGTGAGGCTTTGGTGGGTTGGTGGTGAGCCACTCAAGTGTGCGTGCGTCCCACGGATCAGCAGGGGCCTGCTTGCCCTTGCGAGCAGTGTGCACCACATTGATGAGGAACATGAGCACACCCACCGCAAGGATGAATGAACCGATGGATGACACCAAGTTCCAGAAGCCAAGGTTGAAGAATCCTTCACCTGCGCGAGCTTCTGTCCATACATACATACGACGTGGCTGACCCTGCAAACCAAGAATGTGCATTGGGCCAAAGGTGAGGTTCACACCAATCACCATGAGCCAGAAATTCCAGGTGCCAATCTTTTCGTTCAGCATCTTGCCGAACACCTTTGGCCACCAGAAATAGAAGCCCGAGAACAAACCGAACACCATGCCGCCGAACAACACGTAGTGGAAGTGAGCAACGATGTAATAGGTGTCTGTTTGTTGTGTGTCAGATGGAGCAATTGCGTGTGTAACACCGGAGAGACCACCGATGGTGAACAACACAACGAGGCCAATTGCGTACTTCATTGCGGTGGTGTACCAAATCTTGCCGCCCCACATAGTGAGCAACCAGTTGAAGATCTTTACACCAGTAGGAATTGCGATTGCCATTGTGGCGATGGAGAACACCGCAACTGACACAGGTCCAAGACCGGCTGCGAACATGTGGTGAGCCCACACACCGAAACCAACCAGGCCAATCGAGCCACCAGAGAAGACCACGAATGGGTATCCGAACAATGGCTTACGAGAGAAGGTGGGAAGTACTTCAGAGATGATGCCGAAGGCCGGCAGAATCAGCACGTACACCTCGGGGTGTCCGAAGATCCAGAACAAGTGCTGCCACAACAATGGGTCTGCACCTTGTGACACATCGAAGAATGTGGCGCCGTACGAGCGCTGGAACATGAGAAGTACCAGAGCCACGGTGATCACTGGAAGTGAGAACACCAAGAGGAACTGCACCACCAAGATCATCCAGGTGAACACTGGCATCTTCATGAATGACATGCCTGGCGCGCGCATGTTGAGCACGGTGACGATGAGGTTGATTGAGCCAATCAGCGATGCAACACCAGCGACCTGCAAGCCCAACACCCAAAAGTCAACGCCATGACTTGGCGAGAAGATGGGACCCGAGTTTGGCGCGTACATGAACCAACCACCGTCTGCTGCTCCACCGAGGAACCACGAAGCATTCAGCACAAGGCCACCAACCACTAGCAACCACAGTGACAATGCGTTGAGACGTGGGAATGCCACGTCTCGCGCACCAATTTGCAGTGGCAAGAAGTAGTTAGCAAACGCACCAGCCATTGGCATGGCGAAAAGGAACACCATTGTTGTGGCGTGCATGGTGAACATTTGGTTGTACTTGTCTGCACTCAGAATGTGTCCATCTGGCGCAGCGAGCTGCAAGCGAATAAGCAGTGCCTCAACGCCGCCCACGATGAAGAAGAACATCGATACGACGCCGTACATGATGCCGATCTTCTTGTGGTCAACAGTGAAGAGCCACTCGCGCCAGCCCTTCGATGCAACTGGACGCGCAACTGCGCCCATGCTTGAAACAGGTGTCACCACCGCAGGTGCGGCAGTTTCAGTTCCGGGTCGTTCGATGATCGCCATTGTTTTCTCCGATCACTTCAGGGTCAATAGGTAGGCAACGAGCTTGTCGATGTCATCTTCGGTCAAATTCAAGTTGGGCATGCCGCGGTACTTGCCACCGGTTGGCTTCAACTTGGCGGGGTCTGCATACATCGGCTTCATCGCAGGAGCATTGCGCAACCATGAGCGCAAGTCCTTTTGATTGAGACAAGACTCAGATACACCAGCGAGGTACTTGGCGCCGAAATCTTCCGAAGCGGCGCTCCAGACTGACTTGCGACAGTCCTTTGTAAGAAGGTCGAATGTGGCACCTGCAAAGGTGTTACGTGACATGAGGTGCGACAAGTTTGGTGCGGCACCGGCGTACACGTTTTCATCTGGTGCAGCAATGATTGCCTTACCCGATGCGTCCTTTATGCCGTTGACTTGGTGGCAACGTGTGCACTGGTTCAAGAAAACGGTTTCGCCTTCTTTAGCAAGAGTTCCATCTGCTGGTGACGTGTATTCACGCTGCTGATTGGCTACCCACTTTGCAAAGTCCTCTTTTGAAAGCGCAACGGCTTCCATACGCATGTTCGCGTGAGACAAACCACAGAACTCGGTGCACTGGCCGGCGTAAATACCTGGCTTATCTGCCTCGAGGCGCAACAAGTGAATGCGGCCCGGAACGGCGTCTTTCTTACCGTTGAGTGCGGGGATCCAGTATGAGTGGATGACGTCACGACTTGTTTCGCGCAACAACACTTTGGTTCCTACTGGAATAACCAATTGACCAGAGGTGATGATGGGCTGAGAAATTCCTTGGGCCTGTTGTGCTGGGTAGTCATATTCCCACCACCACTGTTGGCCAGTGACGTTGACAACCATTTGAGTGTCTTCGGTCTTGGCCAAATCGAAAATAGTGCGGAAAGTAAACACACCACACACACTCAAAATAAGTGCAGGAATGATGGTGAGAGTGATTTCAACAACTGGCTTGCCGTGTGACTGCTCAGGGATTGGCTGACCGTGGTCACGGAACTTGATGAAAATAAAAATTGCGAGCGACAGAACCAAAATTCCGACAACACCTGCGATTGGGAAAACCAATTTTTGTAGCGAATCAATCTTGGCTGCGTTCTCGCCCTTCGGCTTCCACGTGTCTTGTGGTGCGTTAGTGGCACAACCAGAAAGGAACAAAGCTGCCGCTGTGCCAGCAATGCCTGCTGCAATACGACGGCGAGTTGACTTGACGGTAGTGAGGGTTTTCATTTCCTTCTCCGATGTCGTATGACTCTCGTGATTCATCATGGAACCACCAGTTTGATTTCGCCAGTGACTCCTGGCACGGTGAACGAATACTGCTGCTCAGCCGTTGAGGGCTTCGGAACATTGATGGTGATTACGTTCTCTTGTCCCTTTCCTGTGAGTTGCGTACAGGTTCCAACCTTTTCGACCACGTCGGAACCGGCAACCTTCTGGGTTCCAAGATTCACCATGAGGCGATGTTCTTCGGAATCAAGATTGCGGAACAAAATATTTGTCATGTTGGAGCGAGCGAGAGTAACGGTGTCGACTTTCGTAGGAATACCGACGAGCTGCGCATACACCTTGCCATCTTCAACGGTGATGGTGGCCGCAACGGACGAACGCAACGAAACGTTGTTATTCGCGAGGTGGTCGGATGGCGCACTTTCAGGACCGCATTCGCGATTCTTGATGTTGTACTCATCGGCCTTCGAAATTTCAGCAAGCTCTGAGCGCTCGCCCTTGGCCGTGAACGTGATACCCGCAGCGACAAGCACAACGAGCGCGACAAGAATTGTTGCCAACGCTGGCTTACCGCGGAACGAAGGCTTGAATGCAATCGCAACTCCAACCGCGAGCACGAATGCGGCGGCAACGATGAACACGATTGGTGCACCTTCTTTAGACACACCGAGCATGACGCGTGAGAAGCAATACGCAAGCACTGCTCCGGCCACTGCTGCAAGACCTGGGTATTCAAGTGCGCTAATTGCACGAGCACGAACAAAACCGTTGAACTCTGGGTCAGCCGATGCGCGATTCGCCCAGTTCTGAACTGCCCATTCAATGCCTGATCCGAAGAACAAGCCAACGCCCACGACAAACACGATGGGACGTGTGGCAAGTCCGAGCAGAACAACAGCAAGGCTCAAGGCGAAAGCCATTGGCCACATTGATGGCGTGAGCGGTTGAGCAGATGCTTCAACCGCTTCTTGTGCGGTGTGAACATCGCCGTCGCGAGTGAGCAACGTGAAACCTGCAATCAATGCACCTGCAGCAGCAACTCCGATGAGTGCTACTGCTCCCAAATCGCTGGGGTTAACCAGGAACATGTAGAGGATGGCTGACACCAACGACAGTCCGGTGAGACCGAGGAAGTACTTAGAGCCTGGAGTAAACATCTCGACCTACTTCTGAACGTAAACCACAAACCACATGGCGACATACGCCGCCGTGCAGAAGTACCAATACAACGCATGCGCGGAAACAACCTGCTGGTCATCATCGCGACCGCCTACTGAGCGGAAGAATGCAATGGCACTAAATGCCATACCGACCGCAATAAAGACGGCCATGGTGCCAGTGACTGCATAGAACATGGTGTTGTATGCGCCCTTAGCGATTTCAAGTTCCATCTGGCTCCACACTGCGATCTGAGAGTTGAGCGCTGCGATACCCATGAGCAAGGTTGTTCCCAATGCAAGGGAGCGATGTGCCGACTGGCGACGCTTTGCTGAATACACGGCCCATTGCGACATGACGCAAACAAGAATGAAAGCAAACAAAGTGAGGTTGGTAACTACCTCTGGAATGACAATCGACTTTGGCATCCAGTCTTTGATGATGACGAGACCGTCAGACGATGCACGAGTAGGTGCTGCTGCGCGGAACTTCATCCACGTTGCAAGCAACCCTGCCATCACCATGGAACCAGCTGCTGATGCAAGCACAGTTGCAATCAGTACCTGGCGACGCGGTGCAGGTGCGGGTGCTGCGGGCAATGCGATGCTCATGCCGAGACCTCCTGTGATGCTGGCTTTGCATCAAGCACTGGTTCTGGTGAACCAACTTGTGCAATTTCAGCGAAGTTGTTAACAGGTGCTGGTGATGGAGTGGCCCATTCCAGTGTGTGTCCGTTCCACGGATCATCTGTTGCTTGTGCGCCATTGCGAACTGCATCGATCAACAAGCCGATGAATGCAACAACAACAACAGCGATGATTGCGTGTCCAATTCCAGAGAGTCCGTTCCACAATGCAATGGGACCGTCATAGGTAAACGATCCGACTGCGTCTGCGGGCTGGTTTGAGAAACCAGCAATGAACAACGGGAACGCAGCTGCAATGGTGCCGAGAAGGCTCAGCCCGGCCAAACCGAGAATCTTGTCCGCCGGCAAAGTACGACCCCACAACTTGGGAGCCCAGTGCGCGATGGCTGCCATAGCGGCCATGAGTCCGCCGTATACCAAGTACACGGTGACAGCTTCTGTAAATACTGTTCCAGTGAGATTTGCTGACTTGACGTTCTGCAAGAGATTTCCGGCAACTCCGACAAGAATCATGAGTGCACCAAGAACTGCCATTGCAAACTGACCATTGACTGCGGGCTTACCTTCTTTGAGGCTAAGGACCGATACAGCAACGGTGATCAGAACACCAAGCAATGGCAAGCCATTGAAAATGATGAACGGAATGAAGGTCTTGACTGCATGTGATCCGGACCAATCAACAAGGTGGTCTGACTGAGTGACTGCACCAAGGACTGCTGTGGTGATGAGCGCAAGACCAATAAGTACGACGGGTCGCATTGGCTGACGTACGCGAGCCGTTACCGGTGCAAGTTCAGCCAACACACCAAGTGCCATTACGACAAAGACAAAAGTTTGTGGTTGCGCAAACGCCCAATTGAGGGCGGTATTGATGTCTTTACCACCCATAGCCAATGCTGCGTGCGTGTGGTCGACATACACGTAGATGATGGTGCTGAGAGCAACAGGCAGGCTGATGATTGTTGCGATTGATGCGACAAGCGCAGCCCAGGTAAATGGCGGTACATAATCAAGCGACATGCCAGGAGCACGCGCAGTAAGAACGGTGGTTGCAATTGAAATGCTTGCGGCGACGAGTCCGACGATGGTGAGACCAACACCAAGGAAATACAAGTCGACCATGTTGGCTGACCCGCCGCCGGGTCCGCCGTTGGCAATAAGCGATACTGCTACTAGTGCGCTACCAAACAGCCATGCCCACAATGAATATTGAGCAAGACGCGGGAATGCGATGCTCCGTGCGCCCACTTGCAAGGGCACCACTGCGATGGCGATACCAATAAAGAGCGGTGCAAGAACACCAAACACAAGATCGAAATGAAAGAGCGACACCAATTGTGAAACAGCTCCGGCACCGATGATGCCGTTTGAGTTTGGTGTCATTCGTTCAAAGCCAAACAAGGCTCCGAGGATCGAGGGGGAAAGTGCGAACAACAACGAACAGCCGATGAAGATTCTTCCGATCTTCTTGTGGTCGCTGCTGGTCACCCAATTGCCGATGGCTGCAACGAAAGAAGGGCGTGTGCCCTTTGCTTGCGTTGATGCGCCGACGTGAGCGTCAATGGTGGTCATTTTCGGATGGTCTCCTGGAGACACCCCTTCAGTTCTTGCGAACCTCCGGAGCGTGTACGCCTAGATGTAACAAGCCAACACTACCCATCGGGTTAGGGCAGAACGGAAATCCCCAGCCCAGGGGAATTCGTGCAATTGCGCAGTTTCAGCGAGCCAGGACGTCGACCGTGAGGGCCACGAAGATGAGTGAAAGGTAAGAAATGGAGAACGAGAAGAGCTTCATAGACGCCGAAGCACTGCTACTACGCCCTAGTGCAATTGTGCCCCATAAGAACGCAACACCAAGCACGGTGGACACGACGCCATAAATCCAACCCATATCGGCCACTGGGATGACGGCCACGCTGCAGGCAATTAGTGCGATTGTGTACAAAATCATGGACCGAATGACCTTGGCATGGCTCTCCACCACCGGAAGCATGGGCACACCTGCCGCCTTGTAGTCATCGCTGTGCTTAATAGCCAAGGCCCAGAAATGGGGTGGAGTCCACAGGAAGATAAGGAGAAATAGCAGCCACGGTGTCCAGCCGAGCGAATTTGTAACAGCGGCCCAGCCCACCAATACCGGCACAGCACCGGCGGCACCGCCAATGACGATGTTTTGCTTGCTGGTGCGCTTCAGCCACAGCGAATAGATAAAGACATAAAAGAACGTGGCCGAAAGGGCGAGAAGGCCCGCCAGCAGGTTGGCTCCCGCCCACAGCACCCCAAACGCCACGATCTCAAGGATGATGGCAAAAATAAGCGCATTGCGGGGCGCGATAAGACCTGTGACCAGTGGACGGTTCTTGGTGCGTTCCATGAGACCATCAATGTCTCGGTCGATGTACATATTGATGGCATTGGCACCACCGGCGGCCAATGTGCCGCCGATAAACGTGTAGGCCATGAGACTAAATGCTGGCCATCCGCCCTGAGCTACCACCATGGTGGGAATAGTGGTGATGAGCAAAAGCTCAATAATTCGGGGCTTTGTAAGGGCAATGTAGCCACCGACCACCGATGTTGCGGGCCGAGCAGACTCATGACCACGCTTACCCGTCAGGCGTGACGGTACGAGGGGGCGAACATTGAGCGGCACGGTTCACCAATCTAAAGGGGGTGAGCAACAACGACCAATCGGTAGCAGAATGTTTCCTGTGCGGTTCATCACTCCCTTCGCGAACCAACAAGTTGCAGAACCCGACCTGGATAGCCAGGTCGAGGAAGTACCCGACCACGACAAGCCCTGGATTGTTCTGGTGTGGAATGACCCCATCAACCTCATGTCCTACGTGTCTTTCGTTTTTCAGAAGCTTTTCGGCTACTCGAAGGACAAAGCCGATCTACTCATGCTCGATGTACATGAAAAAGGCCGCGCCGTCGTTTCCACTGGGTCTCGAGAGCGTGCTGAACTTGATGTTTTCCGTCTTCACGAACATGGTTTGTGGGCCACGATGCAGCAGGATTCATGAGTTGGCGTAAGCCCAAGGGCCCCATCATTGCCAATAATGACGGCACTTTTCGCATCAACTTCAACGATCACGAACGCGAAACTCTGCTCGCCTTTGTCGACCAACTTGAATCTCTTCTGGCTAACGGGGCAACCGATGACCGCTTAAAACGGCTCTACCCCGTGGCGTACCACCAAGACCCAGACATGGACGCCGAGTACCAGGGCTATATGAGAGATGAACTCTCGCAGTCACGGGCCGCAGCGATTTCGACCGTCCGACTCATTTTGACTACCTCTGACCCGGTCACAGAGGCCCAAATAATGGCTTTTATGTCAGTTCTGAACAGTTTGCGCCTCGTGTTGGGCACAATGCTCGATGTCGGCGAAGACACCGACGAGGACGATTTCGAGGAAGACCACCCCCTCTTTGGCCAGTACCAGTTGTATGGGTACCTCGGTTGGCTGCTGGAGTGGACCATCGCCACGGTTTCTGGCCACTAATCAAAATCTCAGGAGTGTTCTCCTGAAGTGGCTGATAGTTTTCTACTGCTCTCAAACGGAGTGCGTTCCTTGCCCCCATCGTCTAGCGGCCTAGGACACCACCCTTTCAAGGTGGCGGCACGGGTTCGAATCCCGTTGGGGG
>CAYSPE010000036.1:0-19207 GCA_964432845.1 uncultured Bifidobacterium sp. | reverse complement strand
AATGAGGTGAATCATATGGCGATGGAGGCGATGGAAGGGCATCTCGAACGTCGATTGAAGAGTCTCGGCGTGTTTGACCGCCACTTGTAGGCTTGTTGTCTATGCCAGCCAAAGACCTCGACCAGATCGTCAATCTGTGTAAGCGACGCGGATTCGTTTACCCGAGCGCAGAAATTTATGGCGGGTTCCGTTCGTCGTATGACTACGGCCCTTTGGGCTCACTCATGTTGCGAAATGTCAAGGATGCATGGGTGCGGACCATGGTGCAGCAACGAGAAGACACTGTTCTCATTGACGCAGCCATCCTTGGTCCTCCACAGGTGTTTGAAGCGTCCGGTCACCTAGCGAACTTTTCCGACCCGTTAGTTGATTGCACTGTCTGCAAACGCAGGTTCCGCGAAGATCATCTTGAGACTCGTGATTGTCCGCAAGGAATGAAGGGGTGCCAATTCACTGAGTCACGCGCATTCAATCTCATGTTCAAGACAACCGCTGGCCCGGTGGAAGGTGCTGGAGCAGACGTATATATGCGGCCAGAGACTGCGCAGGGCATGTTCGTGAACTTTGGCAACGTGTTGCAGACAAGTCGTAAGCGTCCACCATTTGGCATCGCTCAAGTAGGTAAAAGTTTCCGAAACGAAATTACGCCCGGCAACTTCATCTTCCGTACTCGCGAATTCGAGCAAATGGAAATGGAATTTTTCGTTCCACCGTCTGAAGGACCGAAGTGGTACGAGTATTGGTGCCAAGCTCGTCTTGATTGGTATGTGGAACTCGGAATTCCGCGAGAGATGCTTCGCATTCGGCCGCACGACGCAGACGAATTGTCTCATTATTCTGCGGGCACATCCGACGTTGAATTCTTGTTCCCATGGGGCTGGGGCGAGTTGGAGGGCATCGCACAGCGAACCGACTTTGACCTCACTCAGCACTCCAATGCTTCGGGAACCAAGCTTGATTTCTTCGACCAGGCCACAAATGAGCGTTACATCCCGTATGTCATCGAGCCTGCGGCGGGCGCTAACCGCACCATGGCAGCTTTCTTGCTTGCTGCTTATGACGAAGACATTGTGAACGAAGAAGCACGTACTGTCCTTCGTCTGCATCCTCGTCTAGCTCCGTACAAGGTTGCAGTGTTGCCACTTTCTAAGAAAGACACCTTGTCGCCTCTGGCTAGGGATATCTATCGCACGCTCTCGCAGAAGTACATGTGTGAATATGACGAAACTCAGGCCATTGGTCGCCGTTACCGTCGTCAGGATGAAATTGGTACTCCATTGTGCGTCACTGTCGACTTTGATTCACTTGAGGACAATTCGGTCACCATTCGTCATCGAGATTCCACAGAGCAGGTTCGCGTGCCGATTGCTGAATTGGAAGTACGAATCGCCGAAATTCTCGGTTTCTAACTCTCTTGTGCCGAGGGTATAGATTGACCACGTTGCCAATCAGGCCGTTTAACTAATGGGGGAACCATGAGCCAGGTATCACTAATCGTCAAGTTGGTTGCAAAAGAAGGACAACGAGACGATCTCGCAAAAGCCTTTAGTGCTGCGTTTCCTCATGTAGCGCAGGAAGCCGATACTCGCTACTACATGCTGCATGAAGATGCAGGCAATGCAGATGCACTGTGGATTTATGAGATGTATGAATCAAAGGCTGCACAAGATGCTCACGGAGCCGCCGATTGGTTTAAGCCGTTCCAGGCGACGCTCGGGCCATTCATTGCTGGTGTTGAGTTCATTGGTCTGAAGCCCATTGGTGGCAAGGGTCTGTAAAGACCACGTCGCGCGTACTGAAGCATCATGACGCGTACATACCTTGACGACATTTTGGCGTGGCATAGGTCGCGCGCAAAGTCTGACACTCGTGGTGTTGACGAACTTGTAGAGCGTGCGTTGAACTGTGTCCCTCCACGAGGGTTCGCAAAAGCCATCAGTGCAACTCCTCATCTCGCGGTGATTGCAGAGATTAAAAGGCGGTCGCCGTCGAAGGGTGCCCTGAACGTTGAAATGGACGCAGCTCATATGGCCAGCGCCTATCAATCGGGCGGAGCATCATGTTTGTCAGTATTGACTGATGAGAACCACTTTGGCGGTTCGGTCGCTGATCTGCAGAAGGCGAGAGGTGCGTGTTCACTCCCTGTGATTCGTAAGGATTTCACGGTTGACGTGAAAGACGTTCTGGATGCTCGTCTCATGGGGGCCGATTGCGTGCTCCTTATTGCCGCTGCACTGACCAAAGAAGAACTCACCGGGTTTTTGTCAATGGCAAAACTGATCGACATTGACGCGTTGGTCGAAGTTCACGATGAACGCGAGTTGGATCTTGCAGTGTCGGCTGGAGCGACAATGGTGGGAGTGAATCAGCGGGACTTGGTCACGTTTGCTGTCGATCACGACAGGGCGGTTCGCATGGGTGCCCTTATCCCGAAGCACTTGGTGAAGGTGGCCGAATCTGGTGTCCGCGGTCGAGACGATGCTCTGTCGTTGCGTTCAGCCGGATACGACGCGGTTTTGGTGGGGGAGCATTTGGTTACCTCTTCCAATCCGGCGCAAGCGCTCACCGACTTGTGTGTTGACTAAATACTCCCTGCTGCTTCAGTCTGGGCGAACTACCTTGTTTCCATGTTCGTAAAGATTTGCGGCATCACGAGCGAGGACGATGCTCTGCTTGCAGTGGCATTAGGCGCAGATGCTGTGGGCTTCGTATTGGCACCTTCGGTCCGTCAGATTGCAGTACAAAAAATTTATGACATCACGCGTCGACTGCCTCCCGAAATTCTGACAGTAGGTGTGTTCCGTGATGAACTCCCACGTCGGGTCATCGAACTCACACAATCTGCAGGGTTAAAGGCCGCTCAACTACACGGGCATGAGACACCAGAGGATGTCCGACTAGTGACCCAACATATTCGCACCGTCATTAAGGCGGTCCCCGCAGGTTCGAGCGACGCAGTTAATGCACATCTTTTTGGCACGCAGATGGTCCTCGTCGATGCCCCAGCTCCTGGCTCAGGTCAAGTGTTCGATTGGAAACTGGTGGGAGAAATGCCCGGAGGTCTTGACCTCATTTTGGCCGGTGGTCTCACGCCCGAGAATGTTGCTTCGGGCATTCATCAGGTTCGCCCATGGGGCGTTGATGTGAGCAGCGGTGTTGAGTCGTCGCCTGGAGTGAAGGACCCCATCAAAATGAAGCGATTCATTGATGCTGCGCGTGAAGCAGAACCTCCTCGGTCATCCCACGGGGACCTTCCCTATGACTGGATGGATGAATGAGGAATGCGTCACCGCAATGGGTGATGGGTTTTGATGTGATTCGTGGTGGAATCTAGGAATGACGATTTTGGTCACCCCTGGCTCCGATGGTCGCTTCGGCGATTTCGGAGGACGTTTTGTCCCTGAGACTCTTGTTCCTGCTTGTCAAGAACTTGAGAGTGCATTCAATGAGGCGTGGGCCGATCCCAGTTTTCGAAAAGAATTAGATGATGTATTGCGTGAGTATGCCGGTCGTCCCAGCATCATTACCGAGTGCCATAACCTCAGCGAACAGCTAGGTATTCGCCTGTTGTTGAAGCGAGAAGATCTCAATCACACGGGATCACACAAGATCAACAATGTTTTGGGTCAAGCGTTGTTGGCGAAGCGAATGGGCAAGAAACGAATCGTTGCTGAGACAGGAGCTGGACAGCATGGCGTTGCATCTGCCACTGCCGCTGCGTTATTTGGACTTGAATGCAAGGTGTATATGGGCGCGGTTGATGTCTCGCGTCAGGAACTCAATGTTTTCCGTATGCGCCTCTTGGGCTCGGAAGTTGAGGCTGTTACTTCCGGAAGCCGTACATTGAAAGATGCAGTGAACGAGGCAATGCGCGACTGGGTGGCCACGGTAGAAACCACTCACTATTGCTTGGGTTCTGTCATGGGGCCCCATCCCTACCCTTACATGGTTCGTCAATTCCATCGAGTGATTGGTAACGAAGCGTTTGATCAATGCAACGACTTGCTCGGTACAAATCCCGATGTTGTTGTGGCGTGTGTCGGCGGTGGCTCGAATGCCATGGGTATCTTTTCTGGTTTTGTTGACACGAATGCTCGATTGATTGGAGTTGAGCCAGCGGGGGGAGCTGCCGTTACTCGTGGTCAACCAGGTGTTGTTCACGGCATGAAGAGTTATCTCATGCAAGATGAATTCGGCCAAGTGCAAGAAGCCCATAGCATTTCTGCTGGCCTGGATTACCCAGGAGTCGGACCAGAACACTCATACCTTGCGTCAATTGGTCGTGCCGAATATCCGACGGTGACTGATGACGAAGTAATTGAAGCATTCCAATTAATGGCGCGAACTGAAGGAATCATTCCTGCACTTGAGTGTGCGCACGCAATGGCATGGATTGCGCGGGAAGCGCACACCATGAAGGGCAAAACCGTTCTTATGAACTTGTCAGGCCGTGGCGATAAAGATGTGGGACAAATGATGAACGTTCTTGGTGGCCTCAAGTGACGGGCCTTCTAGAGCAGGCTCTTCGTCGTCGTATCGATAACGGCGGGAAGTGCCTTGTTCCCTACATCACCGGTGGTTATCCAGGTTGGGTGGATGCGGTCAGAGCGTGCGCTGCGAACGGTGCTGATGCAGTGGAAATTGGCTTGCCATTTTCTGACCCGGTGATGGACGGCCCTGTTATTCAAGAATCATCTCAAGTCTCTCTCGATGGTGGTGCCACACCTGTTTCGATTCTTGACGACGTAAGAAATTTGGACGTCGGCATTCCACTTGTAGTGATGTGTTACTACAACACGGTCTTTCACGCTGGGGTTGATCGGTTCGCTCAGAGTTTGAAGGCCGCCGGCGTGTGCGGTGCGATTGTTCCCGATCTTCCTTTGGAAGAGTCAGGTGAATGGTGCGCGGCTGCCGATGCAGCGGGAATTGAGACTGTTATGTTGGCTGCCCCTACTGCGCCCGATGAGCGGTTGCCCCGAGTTACTGACCGTGCTCGCGGATTCGTGTACTCAGTAGGTTTGCTGGGAGTCACTGGCGAGCGAGCGGCTTTGTCATCTACGGCGACGGCACTTGCTGCGCGAGTCAAGAAGGTCACCAACAAACCGGTGTTGGTTGGTGTTGGCGTGTCCAACGCAGAACAAGCAGTGGAAGCTAGCGAAGTGTCTGACGGTGTCATTATGGGCGCTGCTGTGGTCCGTCGAATGATGGAAGGCGGCAGTGAAGCTGTGGGGCTGTTCATTCGCGAAGTTCGTTTGGCCTTAGACAAAAGGTGACCAGTCTGTGAGCATCTTCGGCAAGGGATCATGTGAACTGTGCGAGGCGGCAAAGATGTCGGAGTGGTTTCACGAGGACCACGAATGCTGGATTGCGGAATGTGAAAGTTGTGGCGTGCCGATGGTGGTGTGGAAAAACCATGATCCTCATCCCAGCGACGAGATTAAAGCTCGACTTCACCAAAAACTTGCCGTGGTTGTACAGGAACATTTCGATTTTGAGATGCGCATTGACGACAACATGCGGACTATCCCTGATCATTATCACGCGCATGGCAGGCCCAAAGGCGGGTTTTACGGTCATGGGCTGCGTCGAAAGAATTAGTGTTGTCTCATGTTGAAACGAGGTTCAAAAGTTCCAAAGATTGAACTACTTGACCAAAACGGTAAAGAGTTCTCGCTCGCCAAGATGGGAAAGAAAAAAGTCCTCATCTATTTCTATCCAAAAGCTGACACTCCGGGATGTACAGCGCAGTCATGTGGTCTTCGCGATATCGCCGATCAAATCGGTCGAACAGTCATTGTCGGGATTAGCCCGGACAAGCATGAAAAACAGAAGAAATTCGACGATAAGTACGAGTTGGGCTTCACATTGCTGGCAGACACCGAACACAAGGTCGCAGAAGCTTTCAAGGTGTGGAAAGAGAAGTCAATGTATGGTCGTAAATACATGGGAATTGAGCGTTCCGCGTTCCTAGTGCAAGACGGCGTGGTGCTTGAAGCGTGGTACAAAATTTCTCCTGCAGACACACCCACCAATTTGTTAAAGGCATTAAAGAAGTGAGTGCCTTTCCGAAACCCATCGACGTTCTGCCTCATCGTCCTCCCTTCCTTTTTGTCGATCGCATCTCCGAGCTAGAGGTGGGTGTATCGGCAATAGGGCATTGGCGGCTCAATGGCGATGAGTGGTTCTTCTCTGGGCATTTTCCAGGTCGCCCAACATTGCCTGGCGTTCTGATGTGCGAAGCCATTGCTCAGTTGGGTGCATACGCGTTGCTCACAGCACCCGAGCACTCGTCGAAATTGCCGTTGTTTGGTGGAATCGATTCGGCCCGTTTTCGGCGTCAAGTAGTTCCTGGAGACGAATTAGAGCTTCGAGCCAATTTGTCTCGCATCAGTGCGAGGGCTGGCAAAGGATCGGGGCAAGCCATCGTCAATGGCGAAGTCGCGTGTGAACTTGACTTGATGTTTGTATTTGGCTGAGCACAGTGGAGTCAACTGAACGAGTTGCGGCCTTTTCGCCTTCTTCTCATATTGCGGTCGACGAATTCATACTGCGGCCGTACGTACGTGACGATGCACGTGAGTTAATGGAAGCAGTGACGGAGAGTGTTGAACACCTTCGTCCCTGGATGCCCTGGATTCAGTTTGAACCCCAAGATATTCATGGCAAGCGCAAGTTGATTAAAGAATTCACGTCTGAATGGGAAGCGCGCACTGGTTTTGCGATGGGCATCTTTTTTGGTTCGCGTTTGGTGGGGGCCACTGGGTTTCACGTACGCGGACCCTACGACTCGTTGGAAATTGGATACTGGGTGCGGGTAGGTCACACGCGTCAACACATCGCATTGCGTGCCACACGAGCACTTGTCGATGAAGCATTTCGATTGCCTGGCATTCAACGTGTCTTTGTTAATCACGACGTTGCAAACGTTGCCTCCGGTGGTGTGCCCAAGAGACTCGGGTTTCAACTATTTGACACGGTGAAGCGCGAACCCATGTCCCCTGGAGACTCAGGAATGGTGCATCAATGGGTGATGACCAAAGAGGAATGGCAAATTAAGCAGCTGGTCCGATGATGACTGAACCGTTATGACCACCAAAACCAAAATTATTCGAAATTGCTGGTCCTGGCGTCCATGATCGTGGTGCACCCGTAACGAGATCGATTGCCATGGTTGGATCCACAACGGTGGTGCCCGCCGTGGGATTGATGAGACCCCTTTGCATGGACAAGATGACTTGTGCTGCTTCGAGTGCTCCTGCAGCTCCGAGGGCGTGGCCGGTGACGCCCTTTCCGCTGGTAACAGGTACTGCACGTGCACCAAAAATGTGTGTCATGGCTTCGGCCTCTGCAGCGTCGTTGAGCGGCGTAGACGTTCCGTGTGCATTGATGAGTTTGATGTCAGAAGGCTGTAGACCTGCGTCTTCTAGTGCGAGATTCATACATGCAATTGCACCAGTGCCACCAGGCGCGGGTGCAGTGATGTGGTGGGCGTCTGCGTTGCTTGCAGCACCCAAAATCTCTCCGAGAATTGTGGCGCCTCTGGCAACAGCTAGGTCGTAACGCTCAAGAATGATGACAGCGGCACCTTCGCCCATGACGAAACCGTCTCGTGTCTCATCGAATGGTTTGGATGATCCGGTGGTCGACAGCGCCGTCATGTTGCCAAAACCAGCGAGAGATGTTGGAGTGGCCGCGGACTCAGCACCGCCAGTAGCGACAGCGTCGCATCGCCCCCAGGCAATCTGACGCGCTGCGTAACCGATTGCATGAGTTCCCGCGGCGCACGCAGTACAGATTGTTTCGTTGGGTCCTTGTAGCCCGTAGCGCATGGAGATTGCAGCACCAGGCGCATTCGCCATCATCATGGGAACCAAGAATGGGGAGACTCGGCGTTCCCCCTTCTCCATCCTGGTGATGATCTGTTCTTCAAGGGTATGCAGACCGCCAATACCCGTAGCAAAGATTGTGCCAAAGCGTGACTTTTCAACGCGAACGTCGCCAGCCTGGGCAAAGGCTTCGGCCGCTGCGGCCAATGCCAACTGCTCTACTTTGTCCGCACGCCGAGCGTCCTTGGGGCTATCAAAGTATGGAGACGGATCCCAGTCTGAAATTTCTACAGACTTGGTGCCAGTGATGCCCGGTCCGAGTAATCCGTTCCAATATGCATCTTTACCGTTTCCGCATGGAGCTACCACGCCCAGCCCGGTGATAGCAACGCGATGTCCAACGCCCTGCATGGGGATCCTCTATTGAACTTTGGCGGCGATGATGTCGAAAGCTTGGCCGACGGTCTTTACATCGGCAAGTTCTTCTTCAGGAACGCTGATACCGAACTCTTCTTCAAGTTCCATGACGAATTCGACCACATCGAGCGAATCTGCATCGAGGTCCTCTGCAAATGTTGCATCACGTGTGACCTGTGATTCTTCTACTGACAACATCTTGACTGCACACTTTACGAAGCGGCCGAACAGTTCATCACTCATGGATATCTCCTTGTTTCGTTTCTAGTTTCGCACAGGGGAGTGCTGATTAGATGGTTTTGAGGTGTGTCTAGTGGCCCATTCCGAGTCCACCATCAACCGGAATTACGGCGCCCGTGATGTACCCCGCGTCGGGGCCGGCTAGGAATGCAACAACTCCAGCGATTTCGTTGGGCTCTGCGACTCGCGCAAGAGGCACTGCTTCAGTGAGTTCTTTCATACGGTCCTCGCCAAGTGCTGCGGTCATGTCCGTAGCAACAGGTCCAGGAGCAACAACGTTGATAGTGATGCTGCGTGATCCAAGTTCGCGAGCCAACGATCGTGCAAAACCAACCAATCCAGATTTGGAAGCTGCGTAGTTTGCCTGTCCAGCTGAACCCAATAGCCCAACAACTGATGACATCAGAATGATTCGACCTTTACGAGCCCTGAGCATTCCTTGCGAGGCACGTTTCACTACGCGAAAAGCTGCTGTGAGGTTTGCATCAATGACGGCAGAGAAATCATCCTCGCTCATGCGGAGCAAGAGAGTGTCTTTCGTAATTCCGGCGTTGGAGACGAGAACTTCAACCGGTCCGTTGAAATGTTCTTCAACTGCTTTGAATGCATTGTCAACATCGGCTGAAGAAGTGACGTCACACTTCACTGCAAAAAATTCATCTGAAGGGGGCGTGGAGTTGTAGGTAACGGCAACTTTGTCACCCATCTCGGCAAATCGGCGAGCACATGCGAGTCCAATTCCTCGCGAACCGCCAGTGACGAGAACGATGCGGCTCATTCGCCGCCCCATTCAAGGATTGCACTTGCTGCGGTCATGCCAGCACCAAAGCCGACCAATAGAACTACGTCGCCTTTCTTGGGTTTCGTTTGTCCAAGATCGGCAAACAGAGCCAAAGGAATTGAAGCCGACGAAGTGTTGCCCGTTTCATGGATGGTGAGAGCTGCCTTTTCAAGCGGAATTCCGAGGCGCTCACATGCTGATGAAATGATTCGGATGTTTGCCTGGTGGGGGACAATGACGTCAATCTGGTCGGCTGAGACACCAGCTGCAGTCATGGATTTTTGTGCACTATCAACCATTATGCGAACTGCACGACGGAAGACTTCTTTTCCATCCATATGCGCGAATTCGCCATGGTTGCAGTACAGAGCCTCTTCACCGGTGCCGTCGGAATCCAGATCCCATCCGAGTAGTTGTCCTGGTCCCGACGTTGCCTCAAGTACCGCAGCCCCTGACCCATCAGCAAACAAGATGGCGGTGTTTCGGTCTGTCCAATCAACGATTGTGTGCAAGGTGTCGGTACCAATTATCAGAACTTTTTCAGCACCCATTGCGATGAGGCCGTGAGCGTTTACCAAGCTGTACACAAATCCCGAACATGCGGCATTCACATCGAATGCGCCACAACGCAAACCCAACGCTGTTTGTACTGAGGGAGAAGTGCCGGGCACAATGCGATCTGGGGTTGTGGTGGCCAATACCAACGCATCAATACTCGCCGGGTCAACTCCTGACATTTCAAGAGCTTGACGGCCGCTAATGATGCTCAGCTCAGATGTGGTTCCGCCTATGTGGCGACGATGAATGCCGGTTCGTTCACGAATCCATTCGTCGCTCGTGTCCATGGTCTGTGCAAGGTCGTCATTAGTGACCACTTTGTGGCCCAATGCGGTTCCCCATCCGGTGAAACGTGCACCACGAATGTTGCTAGGAATCTTGGGCATGTGGTCCTCGTGTTCTCTTAATTCGTGCGCAGCCACGCAATGGGCTGTCGAGATGTGACGCGTTCGCCTTCAACGGCAATGTAACTCTGTACAACTCCGGCAAAGGGAGATCGCACTTCATTTTCGCCGACATGGCCAAGAATTCGTCCTACGGCGATAACGGTGCCACTCTCAATGTCAGCGACTGGTGTAAACACTCCAGCAGCGGGACTAACTACCAATCGTTCAACAGCAAAAAGATGTTCGCCTTCTAATTGGGCTGCGCCAACAGGAGAGGAAGCATTTACCCACTCAATGAGTTTGTCGAGTTCATCTGGGGTGGCCACGCTGATGGTACGTGCGCTTTCCACAGTGCGTTTTGCCATTCCCGTCAGTACGCCACCAGGCCCGAGTTCTACAAAACCGGTGACTCCCAACTCGGCCATCGTAAGAAGACAATGTTTCCAACGGACTGGACTGGAGAGTTGAGCCGAGAGGAGCGATGACCATTCGTCTCCCTTGTCATGGGCAAGAGCATCCACATTTGAAATAACCGGGATCTCTGTGTCTCGCGGTGACGCGAGAGCTATTGCATCGCGTAGTCGGTCGCGAGCAGCTGTCATAAATGGTGTGTGGAAAGCTCCTGACACCTGGAGTGGCATCACTTTCTTGGAGCCCAATTCCTTGGCAACTTCGGAAGCTTTCGCTACTCCGTCTGGCGAACCTGCAATGACTATTTGTCCCGGAGCATTGAAGTTGGCGACCCACACGTCACTATCAGCGCGTCGACAGGCAACTTCCACCAAGTCGTCATCAAGACCAAGTACTGCTGCCATGGTGCCGGGAGACGAAATGCCAGCATGGTGCATGGCATCTGCACGTTCGATTACGAGTCTCACGCCATCTTCAAAGGAGAGAGCACCTGTTGCTGTGAGGGCTGTGTACTCGCCGAGGCTGTGTCCGGCGCAAAAACTAGGTTCAATACCCAGGCGTTCGACAGCGTCTAGCACCATCAGGCTGGACACGAAAGTAGTGAGTTGGGCGTTACGCGTGTCCTTTAGTTCGTCTGCGTCAGCGTCAAGAAGCAGGGCCCCGACATCACGTTGAGCGATTTCGGATGCTTCATCCACTAATTCCCAGCTGTCGTGACCTACCCAAGGACGACCCATTCCGGGCCGTTGGGAGCCTTGTCCTGGAAATGTAAACGCCAACATGGTGGCAAAACCTTAGACCGAACGCCCCGTTGGGTCTTGTTACTCAAAGGTAGGCAGAGCCTTGAGTTCGCCGATAGCCTTCACAACCCTGGCCCGAGTGGCGGAATGGCAGACGCGACGGACTCAAAATCCGTTATTCGAAAGGATGTGTGGGTTCAAGTCCCACCTCGGGCACCAGGTGATATCTACACTCACTCCGATGGGTCAACGACTTCTCCAGCGTCGGTTGGCGCAAGCTTCAGCTCGTATGCGCGAGTTGGAAGAAGAATTGCGGATCGTTGATGACCAGAAATCTCAACTCGTCGAAGATGCAGACGAGTTATCCCTTCGTGCCCTCGTGTCGGAAACGCCAGCGGCTGAATACGAGTATCAACAAGCCAAAAAGCACGCCGATGTCTTGGTGCGTCGCTGTGTTGAGATTCGCAGTGAGATCTCTGAACTCAATGGCCGTATAAACGAGTTATTGGATCGCATGAAAGGAGCCTCGGCGTGAGCATTCGTGTTGTTATTGCAGAAGATGAGGCCATCATTCGTCTTGACCTGAAAGAAACCCTTGAAGAAGAGGGCTATGAAGTGGTGGGTGAAACTGGTCGCGGGGACAAAGCCGTCGACCTTGTTCGTGAACACCAGCCCGACCTTGCAATTCTTGACATCAAGATGCCTGGCATGGATGGACTACAAGCGGCCCGCCTTATCACGCAGGACCGTATCTGCGGTGTTCTCATCCTCACGGCCTTTAGCCAGAGAGAAGTGATCGAGGAAGCTCGCGATGCCGGTGCGCTTGCGTATTTAGTGAAGCCATTTCAGAAAAGTGACCTGATTCCGGCCATAGAAGTGGCCATTGGTCGCTTTCGAGAAATGCAGGCCCTAAATGGCGAAGTTGAGGTTCTGGGCGAACAGTTGGAGGCCCGAAAGGCAATTGACCGAGCCAAGGGAATTTTGATTGATCAATTCGGAATGTCCGAGTCAGATTCGTATGGCTTTATTCAACGTGGAGCCATGAATCACCGCACCACCATGAAAGCTGTCGCCGACATGGTTGTTTCGGGCGAGCTCAAGCCGTAGTAATTGCGTACGGTAGTGCCATGTTGTTAATGGCACTCGACGGAAACTCTTTGGCCTATCGGGCATTCTTTGCCCTGCCCGAAGACATGACCAATGCAAGTGGTCAAACAACCAATGCGGTCTATGGCTTCACCACAATGTTGATGACTCTGTTGCGTGACCACAAGCCAGACGGCGTTGCCGTTGTTTTTGACCGGCCAGAGCCCACTTTTCGTCATGAAGCTATTCCCGAGTACAAGGCACAGCGTGAAAAGGCACCAGAAACCTTGATTCAACAACTCGGGATGATTCGAGAACTTCTTGATGTTTTGGGCGTGAAATGGTTTGAGATGAGCGGCTTCGAAGGCGACGACATCATTGCCACCTTGGCCACCAAAGCTGAAGAACAAGGCCACGACATCATCGTGGTAACAGGCGATCGAGATAGCTATCAGCTGGTACGGGATCCTCACGTGCGAGTGCTGTATAACAAGCGCGGGGTCAGTGATTACGCGCTGTATGACGAGGCAGGGATTCTTGAGCGAACAGGCGTGACTCCCGCACAATATGCCGACTATGCAGCACTGCGTGGTGACCCCAGTGACAATCTCTTGGGTATCCCAGGAGTTGGTGAGAAGACAGCCGCGAAATTAATGACACAGTACGGCTCCATTGATGCCGTGGTCGCAGCGGCGAACGAGCAAACACCAAAATTGAAGGCTGGTCTTGCTGAACATGGTGAGCGAGTCAAGCGGAATGCACGAATGATGGTGTTAAAGCGTGATGTGCCAATTGACATTGACATCAACACGCTGACGCCGCGGCCGAATGTTGCAGCAGCACAACAAATGTTCCAATTCTTGGAATTCAAAACAATGGGAAAGAGGTTGCAGGATCTCATTGCGAGCGCTGGTTGGTCCGTCATCGGAGAACTTGCGGCTGTAGTTAGCGACACTCCCGAACAGTCGTCGTCTCAAGAATTGGGTGACGTCACTGTGTGTGACTCAGTGCAAAGCGCGGTCAATCTCCTGAAGAATCTTGAGACTCTGTACATTTCAGCAGATTTCGAAGGCGACCCAGGTCGATCGTCGGTGAGTGGCATTGCAGTAGTGGCCGATGTGGCGAGTGCATCGGTAATGTTTATTCCCCGCGAATTCCTTACCAATTCGGAAGTGTCTTCGTATTTTGTGCAAGGTTCGCCCATCGTGGCACACGATGCGAAACCACTCATGCGCTCGCTGTTATCCGACGGAATCGATGTGAAGTCACTCGAAATGGATACCGCAATTGCGGCCTACCTCATTAATCCATCTCAATCTGGATATTCCATCGTTGAAGTGTCGCAAGATATTTTGTTAGATGCACCTTCGAATGCCGACGTTGAAGACGGTCAATTTGATTTTGGTGGTGAAGGTGGACGCGACGTAATTCGATATACCTGCGAGTGCGCATGGTTCGTCTATCTCCTCAGTCGAGTGATGAAGCAGAAGATTGTGGAGTTGCAGAACGAATCTTTGTACAACGAGATTGAAAATCCACTTGTTCGCGTATTGGCGCGCATGGAATTTCTTGGCATTCGCGTCGATCGAGGTGCGTTGGTGTCCATTAAGGAAAAATTGACGACAGAAACTGTTGAACTCACCAAACTGCTTCACGGTGTTGCAGGTCGCGAATTCAACGTAAATTCTCCTACTCAATTGCGTGAGATTCTGTATACCGAACACGGTTTAACGCCGGGGAAGAAGACCAAGACCGGCTACAGCACAGACGCTGCCACCTTGGAAAAATTGCAAGGGGAGTGGCCAGAGTTCATCACGCCGTTGTTGCGTTATAGAGAAATCGAGAAATTGCGGTCAACGTACGGAGAGGGTCTTCTTCAAGAGGTTGCAGACGATGAGCGAATTCACGCCACTTTCAATCAAACGGTGGCCCGTACCGGACGTCTCAGTAGCGACCAACCGAATCTTCACAACATTCCTGTTCGCTCCGATGAAGGCCGTGTTTTTCGTACCGCTTTCGTGGCGCCCAAAGGAAGCTCTCTGTTGGTCGCCGACTACAACCAAATTGAACTGAGATGCATTGCTCATTTGGCAGACGACCCAGGTCTGATTGGCGCGTTCAACGCAGGAGAAGACATTCATCAGTCAACCGCTGCCCGAGTTTTTGGAGTGGAGCCATCGCAAGTGACCCACGAGCAACGTTCGAAGGCGAAGATGGTGTCATACGGTCTTGCCTACGGCATGGAGGCGTACGGCCTTAGCCAACGCCTCGGTATCGGGGTTGATGAGGCATCCGTCATACTGCAGTCATATTTCGCAGCTTTTCCCAACGTGAAGAAATACATGGACGAAGCAATCCACGAGGCTCGCCAGAAGGGCTACACAGAAACGCTGTTCGGACGACGCAGATTTATTCCTGAATTGCTGAGCGATAATTTCAGGGTTCGTCAAGCTGGCGAACGTCAGGCCATGAATGCTGCAATTCAAGGTCTCGCTGCCGACATCTTCAAGATTGCGTTGGTGCGCGTTGATTCACTGTTGGAGAGTCGCGGGTTTGCATCTCGAGTTGTGCTGCAAGTGCACGATGAAATCATCGTTGAAGTACCCGACAATGAAAAAGAAGAAGTAGGTGCTCTCGTGGTTGACACCATGCGTGGCGCTGCGAACCTGAAGGTCACGTTTGAAGTGAATGCAGCGTGGGGCCATTCTTGGGCTGATGCAAAGGGTTAGCGAAAGTGACTATTGGATCGCACTGGTTTGAAGAGATGGCAGACCACATGGGTGTTGCGTATTTGCGTTATACGTTCACCATGGGTACACGACAAGAGGTGGACCACATAGTTGACGCTTTGGGCCTTCAGCCCGGTATGCGGGTCTTAGATGTTGGGTGCGGACCGGGACGGCATGCGCTTGAACTGGCACGCCGCGGATTTCACACCCACGGCATCGACATCAGCCAAACTTTCATAGACATCGCTCGCCATGATGCGCCGGACGGCGCAACCTTCGAGCGAATGGATGCGCGCTCACTGACATTTCGTGAGGAGTTTGATGCCGTTGTGTGTTTATGCCAGGGAGCCTTCGGGCTTATGACAGCAAACGGTCACGATGTTGACGTACTTCAGGGGATTGCCAATGCCCTGCGTCCGGGCGGTCGTGTGGCATTGTCTGCGTTCAATGCCTATTTTGCGGTGAAATATCACGAGACTGCCTCATTTGATGCGGCGTCAGGGGTGGCGCACGAATCCACGGAAATTCGAAATCCAGCGGGCCAATCCATATCAGCCGATCTCTGGACGGGTTGCTACACACCTCGGGAATTACGTCTTTTGATGGACAAGGTGGGGCTTGAGGTTCAGAGCATCTCAAGCGTGGAGCCCGGGTCGTACGGATACGAACTGCCGTCCTTGGAAAGTCCCGAATTTCTGCTGATAGCGTCTAAAACGCCCTTCCGTCGGTAGGGCATCCGTTCTACGGATTCACTCGATAACTATTTCTATCCATCTCGAAAGACTTACTTCCTTGTCCGATACATCACTCAATTCCGCAATGGGCACCTTCGATGCGGAAAACAATTACACCCCACGACAGATTGTCGACCGCGATTTCACAAAGAGCTTTGAAGAAGAGTTCGAAGCAACAATGGTTGTTGTTAAGGAACAACAGCTTGTTACTGGCACTGTTGCCAAGATCGACCGCGATGGTGTGTTCCTCGAATTCGGCTACAAGACGGAAGGTTTCATTCCTACTCGCGAACTTGCCATCAAGAATGATGTCAACCCGCACGATGTAGTGAAGATCGGCGAAAAAGTAGAAGCACTCGTTCTTACGCTTGAGGACAAAGAAGGACGTCTCGTTCTTTCTAAGAAGCGCGCTCAGTACGAAAAGGCCTGGGGCGAAATCGAAAAGAAGAAAGAGGAAGACGGAGTCGTACGCGGCACCATCATCGAAGTTGTCAAGGGTGGACTTATTGTCGACATCGGCCTTCGTGGTTTCCTTCCTGCATCGCTTGTCGAGTTGCGCCGTGTGCGCGATCTTCAGCCATACATGGGTCAAACAATTGATGCCAAAATCATCGAACTTGACCGCAATCGCAACAATGTTGTGTTGTCTCGCCGCGCATTCTTGGAAGAGAACCAAAAGGAAACTCGCGACGATTTCCTCAACAACCTCAAGCCTGGCGAAATTCGCCACGGAAAGATTTCTTCGGTCGTTGCGTTTGGTGCTTTCGTGGATCTCGGCGGCATGGACGGACTCATTCACGTATCAGAACTCTCATGGAAGCATGTTGAGCATCCATCGCAGGTAGTAGAGATTGGCCAAGAAGTCACTGTTCAGGTGCTTGACGTCGATTTCAGCCGTGAGCGCATCAGCCTTTCGCTCAAGGCAACGCAGCAGGATCCATGGCAAGAGTTCGCCAACAGCCACGAAGTGGGCCAGTTGGTCTATGGCCGTGTCACCAAGCTCGTCCCATTCGGTGCATTCGTTCAGGTGGGCGATGGCATTGAAGGTCTTGTCCATATCTCTGAAATGTCAGCTCACCACGTTGAGTCGGCAGAGCAGGTTGTTGCACCCGGTGAAGAACTCTGGGTCAAGATCATCGATCTCGATCTCGCACGTCGTCGCATTTCTATCTCCATCAAGCAGGCCGCCGAAGGTGGCGAGCTTGCAGCCGAATACCAGGGTCAGTTCGAAGTTGACGAACACGGCAACTGGGTTGGCGGCGACGACTCCGAGCGCGAAGCTGCGTGGGCCGAGTACTACAAGGAATACGGTCAGCCAGGCGAAGAGGGCGCAGCTGCTGCCCCCGAAGCCGAGCAGGCCTAAGTTTCACATCGCATGATCCTGATCGGTCTCACCGGCGGGATTGGCTCTGGCAAGTCCACAGTCTCCTCGCTCCTTGCGGAGCGAGGAGCTGTCATTATTGACGCAGATGCCATTGCGCGAGAGTTGCAGGCCCCAGGGGCGCCGTTGCTGACGGTGATGGCCGAGCGATTTGGGTCGCACATTATTGATGAAAACGGTGCTCTTGATCGAGTGGCCTTAGCTGGAATTGTCTTCAGCGATGCTGAAGCTTTGAAAGACCTCAACAAGATTGTGCATCCAGCCATCGCAGCAGAGATGGACCGGCGCATGAAAGAACAGCGTGACACAGACAATGTTGTGGTGCTAGATATTCCGTTGTTAGCCGAGAATCCACGCAAAGGTTTATGTGGCGTCATTGTCGTCGATGTTCCAGTTGATGTGGCGGTGCATCGTTTGGTGACGTATCGCAATATGGACGAAAACGATGCACGTGCTCGTATAGCAAAGCAGGCAAGTCGCGAAGATCGCGCAAAGATTGCCGATCGCATTATTGACAATTCTGGCGATGTTTCTTCTCTCACCTCACAGGTTGATGAGGTATGGGCATGGGCTCAGGCTTTGCCACCGGCTGCCGATGATGCAGGCGAACGCACGACTGAGGCGTAGCTTTTTACTAGATACGCTCACCGTCATGCAGAAGTTTGAAGTTGTATCGGCGTTTCAGCCTGCCGGAGATCAACCCAAAGCCATTGCATCGCTCAGTGATGGTGTTGAAAAGGGTGAGCGATTTCAAACCCTCTTGGGCATTACTGGTTCAGGAAAATCCGCCACCATTGCTTGGACTATTGAGAAGACTCAGCGCGCAACGCTTATTTTGGCACCGAATAAGAGTTTGGCGGCACAGCTCGCACAAGAGATGCGTGAATTCTTTCCGAACAACAGGGTGGAATTCTTTGTTAGTTACTACGATTACTACCAACCCGAGGCTTACATTCCGTCAAGCGATACGTACATCGAAAAGGACTCATCAATCAACGAGGAGATTGATCGGCTTCGACACTCTGCAACAGCTGCCCTGTTAACACGTCCCGACACCATTGTGGTGGCCAGTGTGTCGTGCATTTACGGTATGGGCGACCCAGAGGAATACCGCGGTCAACTTTTGGAGTTGCATGTCGGTGTTGATTACGACCAACGGAGCATTCTGCGGCGCATGGTCGACCTGCAATATGGTCGAAATGACATGACATTGGGTCGAGGAAACTTCCGCGTACGCGGTGACACCATTGAGATACATCCTGCTTACGAGGAGAATGTTGTACGTATCGAAATGTTCGGAGACACAGTTGATCGAATAACCCTGATTGACAATGTCACGGGAGAAGTGCTGTCCGAGCCAAATGAGATAGTCATTTTCCCTGCCACGCATTACGTGGCTGGAGACGATCGTTTACGAAAGGCGATTCTCGGCATCGAAAAGGAATTGCAAGAGCAATTGGCCCTCTTTGAATCGCAAGGCAAGTTGTTGGAAGCCCAACGATTGAGAATGCGAACTCAGTATGACCTAGAGATGATTCAGGAAATGGGGTACTGCAATGGGATTGAGAATTACTCGATGCACATTGATGGACGTCAGCCTGGTGAACCACCATTCACATTGCTTGACTATTTCCCGAAGGATTATTTGCTCATCATTGACGAGAGTCACGTAGCCATCCCTCAGTTGCACGCCCAATATGCAGGGGACCGCAGTCGTAAGGACACCTTGGTTGAGCATGGTTTTCGTCTTCCGAGTGCACGCGATAATCGCCCGCTTCGTTTCGAAGAAACGATGGAAAGAATTAACCAGGGCATCTTTATGTCTGCCACTCCAGCCGCGTTTGAGTTGCAGCACAGTGACCGTGTGGTGGAACAAATTGTTCGCCCCACGGGTCTCGTTGATCCTGAAGTAATTGTG
>CAYSPE010000035.1:0-19530 GCA_964432845.1 uncultured Bifidobacterium sp. | reverse complement strand
CCTACAAGTGCGCCACACCCCCATGTGGCGTAGAGCCACTTGTACGTGACTGACTTGGCAGGGATATCAAAAGCAAGGTGAGCTACAGCGGGGAAGAGACCTACGTAGGGAAGGCTGATCAGCGAGAAACTGCATAAGGCAAGCAGCATGCGTCCGACTGATTTGCGTTCTCGCGCCACCCTGAAGCCGGCAGTGAATGACTTCATACCCGGCTCGCGTTGCGTGTTGTTGGGAGGCAGTGCCACTTGCCTAATCGACCACACCACAAACAAGTAAGTGGCGGCATTGAACATGAATACTTGGCTGGTGGTAACGCCCCATCCCATCATGATGGCAACCAAGATTGGCCCGGTTACTCGCGAGCCGTTCACCGACGCAGACGAAAGACTGATGGACCCACCCAAGTCTTGCGGTTGCACCAAACTGGGCATCACCGCTGTGAATGCTGGTGCGTTCAGTGCATTACCAATGCCCACGCTTGTTTGTGCGATAAACAAACACCAAATAGGTGAATGCCACATGGCAAAGAAACCAAGCAACACAGAACCAGCCAATTGCATGAGTTGCGTGAACGTCAGCCATTTGAGTCGATCAAAGCGGTCAGCGATTACTCCGCCAGGGATGGACAACAAGAGAAGCGGACCCAACTGAGCGAAGATAAAGATGCCAACGATTCCGGCACTCTTGGTTTGCGTGTACACATATGCTGGCAACACCACGTTTTGCATCCATGTGCCGATGCTGGACAAAAAGTTAGACGTCCAAATGATGCGGAAGTCTTTGTAGGCCCATGCTGCGCGTGCTGTGCCTGGTTTCGGCGGCTGCTTGCCGGGTTTGGTGTCAGGAACAGGCGGCGTCATAGGGGGCATCCCTACGGTAGTAGCCCTGGTCTGTTCACAGCGTGTCAGTAGAGAGGATTAATGACCAGCGTCAAATGAAATTGGCAATGATGCAGGTCCAAAGATGCCAACACCAGTTGGTTTGAATGTAACGGGACCATTCAATGCCAAATTGGGCATTCGTTCTGAAAGGACAACAAAGGCTTCCTGCAATTCCGCACGTGCCAACGATGCTCCGAGGCAGTAGTGAATGCCGGCACCAAAACTCATGTGCGGGTGTCCTGCTGGCTCACGCGAAATATTGAATGTCTCGGGAGTGGTGAAGACAGACTCGTCAAAATTACCTGAAGCCATTGATGCGCTCATGAACGTTCCCTTAGGGAACAACACGCCGTTGTACTCAATATCTTCTGAAGCAAATCGAATGGTGCCACCGACTGCTCCGGAGAACCGCATGACCTCTTCTACGGCGCGAGGTGCAAGCGAAGAATCCTTGCGCAACATGTCCCATTGGTCGGGGTGTTGTGCAAAGAGTGCAAGTGCGAGCCCCAATTGATTTCTCGTGGTGTCTGTACCGCCAACAATGACAGCTTCCACCATTGTCTCTAGTTCTTCGGTGCTGAGTTTGTCGCCTTCTTCCTCGGCATTGATGAGGTCGGTGAGTAAGTCGTCGAGTGGCACATCGCGTCGCTGTTCGATGAGCGAACGCGAGTAGGCATTTAGTTCGTTTCGGGCCTTCAAAATAATTCTTGTCTCTTGTGCCACCGTGTCGCTAAACACTCGCAAGACATCGGTAGCCCACACGCTGAACGACTGCCAGTCTTCCTTTGGTGCACCAAGAAGTTCACAGATGATCGGAATGGGGTAGGGCTCGCAAATGTCGCGCACTACCTCTGCTTGTCCTATAGGGGCGACTGCATCTACAAGTCCATTCACAGTTTCACGCATGAACGGGCGAAGTCGGTCTGCGCTTCGAGGAGAAAATGCGGGGGCAACTAGACGACGGAGCCGAACATGCACTTCACCTTCGGCGCTCAGAATTGATTCGCGGCGATTCGCGAGGAATTCCTCGTCCTTGATTCCCTTTAACTCGGACACGAGTCCTGCGGCTGAATGCCATCGTTTGTCGCGCAAGATGCCCATCACCGTCTCGTACGTGAGAACGGTGTAACCAATCTCGGTGCGAGCGAGCCAACTCTCTTTTGCGGTTTGGCGAAGAAGAGCGTGACGTTCTGTGCGATTGGCGTCTGCCAGTAGAGGGATAACTGGAATATCGAGATCAGAGGCGAGGGTGGCCATGTGCCCAACCTAGACGGCTACAGCATCTCGGGGTGAAGTGAACGAAACATTCAACTCCTGGGCTACCGATTCGATGGTGAGGAGTCCGCGATGAGTGTTCAGGCCGTGCATCATTGCATCGCTGGTGCGCACAATTTCGGCGACGCCCCGTTCAAGAAGTTGAACCTGGTACGGAAGTGTTGCATTTGCCAATGCATATGTACTGGTGTGTGGAACTGCGCCGGGCATGTTGCCCACTGCGTAATGAACGACATTGTGGAGAACGTACGTGGGTTCTTGATGCGAGGTTTCATGTGTGGTGGCAATACATCCGCCTTGATCAACTGCAACGTCCACAATGACCGCGCCAGGCTTCATGGTCTTCACCATGTCTTCAGTAACCACCACTGGCGCCTTGCCACCTGGAACCAATACCGCTCCAATGACAAGGTCGGCCTCGCGCACCATTCGTTCTACGGCGCCATGATTTGACACAAGTGTTCTCATTCGGTCAACAAGTTGTGGTTCGAGTTGTCGAAGTCGTTCCACATTTTTGTCGAGCAACACAACATCTGCGCCCATACCGGCTGCAACAACTGCAGCATTCCAACCCACATTGCCGGCCCCGAGAACAACAACTCGCGCAGGAAGAACACCCGACACTCCGCCGAGCAAAATTCCGCGTCCACCATTGTGGCGTTCCAAGAAATGCGCTCCCATCTGCGGCGCCAATCGACCGGCAACTTCGCTCATAGGTGCGAGCAAGGGCAGAGTGCCGTTGGAAAGTTGCACTGTCTCGTAAGCAAACGATGTGGTTCCTGCCTGTAATAACGCAAGTGCAACTGATGGATACGCAGCAAGGTGAAGGTAAGTAAAGAGCACCAAGTCGTGTCGTAAATACTTGAATTCGCTCTCTTGGGGTTCTTTCACTTTCAACACGGCATCACACGCCCATGCCTGCTCAGCGGAGGTCACGATGGTTGCGCCAGCCGCGCGGAATTCATCGTCGGAAATTGACGCGCCTACGCCAGCGCCGGACTGAATATGTACTTCAATGTTGAGGCGACGGATTTCGCGAACTCCATCGGGAGTGATTGCTACTCGTCCTTCGGCCTTCTTGATTTCAGTGGGAATACCTACGGTTTTCATAGTGCTTCTGACGGTATCGGCTCAACTATTCCTCTGCTATTGACAAGTATGAGAACCTTGTACATGGCCACATTTCGGAATTTCATCAACGGGCAATTTGTCGACGCAATCGACGGACGCACATCCGACATCATCGATCCATCCACGGGTCAGGTGTATGCCACCGCAGCGTTGAGTTCGACGGCAGATGTTGATGCCGCGATGCAGGCGGCAGCGACGGCGTTTACAACATGGAGTCAAACCACGCCTTCGCAACGAGCGCTTGCATTGTTCCGAATTGCTGATGCCGTTGAGGCTCGAGCCGAAGAACTAGTGGCTGCTGAAGTGAAGAACACCGGAAAACCCGTTGCTCTCACCATGAGTGAAGAAATTCCTCCCATGGTTGATCAAATTCGATTTTTCGCCGGTGCTGCACGAATGCTGGAGGGGAAAGCTGCGGCCGAATACATGTCCAACATGACATCGTTCGTTCGTCGAGAACCGGTCGGGGTGTGCGCACAAGTGGCCCCGTGGAACTATCCGATGATGATGGCGGTGTGGAAGTTCGCTCCGGCCATTGCCGCCGGAAACACAGTGGTCTTGAAGCCATCCGATACCACGCCTGCGACAACGGTGCTGTTGGCAGAGATTGCTTCGGAATTCTTACCTGCTGGCGTCTTCAACGTGTTGTGTGGTGACAGGGAAACAGGCAAGGCCATGGTGTCGCACCACATTCCTGCAATGGTCTCGATTACGGGATCAGTTCGTGCAGGCATGGAAGTGGCTGAGATGGCTGCCCACAGCGTGAAGCGCACTCACCTTGAGTTGGGGGGCAAAGCACCGGTCATCGTTTTTGATGACGCAGATATTGAAGCAGCCGCAGCCGGTATCGCTGCTGCTGGATTCTTCAATGCTGGGCAGGATTGCACCGCCGCCACGCGTGTGTTGTGCGGGCCAAAGGTGTATGCGGAATTTGTGTCCGCGTTGGCTGAACAAGCAAACGCAATTCACACCGGGGCACCAAGTGACGCAGACGCGGCATACGGTCCATTGAACAACGCCCGACAACTTGAGCACGTGTCGGGCTTCATCGAAAGAATTCCATCTCACGCACAACTTGTCACCGGGGGACATCGCGTGGGTGCTGAGGGGTACTTCTACGCGCCCACCGTGGTGTCTGATTTGCGTCAAGACGACGAGATGATTCAGAACGAGATTTTTGGTCCCGTTATTACTGTGCAGCGATTTGACGATGAAGACCAGGCACTTGAGTGGGCCAATGGAGTGGAGTACGGCTTGGCGTCTTCTGTGTGGACACGGGATTTTGGACGAGCCATGCGTATGGCGAAGCACCTCGATTTCGGTTGCGTTTGGATAAACACCCACATCCCGCTGGTGGCAGAGATGCCCCACGGTGGTTACAAGAAATCGGGCTATGGCAAGGACTTGTCGGCGTACGCGCTTGATGACTACACCCGAATCAAGCACGTCATGGCCAATATCGACAGTTGATTATCGGAAAAGTCTGTCTCGTCGGCTCTGGGTGTTAGCCTTTCCCAGTCCCCGTTTGGAGGTGAGATGGACGCAAATGATCCCGTCGTAAAACTCGACCATGTACGTAAGCAGTACGGATCATTCGTAGCCGTCCATGAGGCCGATTTTTCTATCGGTCGGGGAGAGTTCTTTGCCATGCTGGGCCCATCTGGCTGTGGCAAGACCACCACTTTGAAGATGATTGCTGGATTCGAGCAACCCACAGATGGTCGAGTTCTTCTTGAGGGCGCCGATGTTTCGCAGGTGCCGCCGCACAAGCGCAACGTCAATACCGTCTTCCAGCAGTACGCACTGTTCCCTCACATGTCGGTTTTCGACAATGTGGCATTCGGTCCACGCGCAAAGAAAATCAACGAAGCAGACACCAAGAACCGAGTCAATGAAATGCTCGAAGTGGTGCGCCTCGGAGAATTTGCCAACCGACGCCCAGCACAGTTGTCAGGTGGACAACAACAGCGAGTTGCGTTGGCCCGTGCGCTCGTGAACTACCCCAGTGCATTGTTGCTCGACGAACCTCTTGCCGCCCTCGACCTGAAATTGCGCGAAGCAATGCAGATTGAGTTGAAGCGCATCCAGCGCGAAGTAGGCATCACTTTCGTTTTCGTCACGCACGACCAAGGTGAAGCTCTCACCATGAGTGACCGTATTGCGGTCATGAGCGAAGGTCGTGTTGAACAGGTAGGTGCACCACAAGACATCTACATGCGACCACAGTCCCTGTTCGTCGCGGGGTTCATCGGTTCCGCCAACTTGCTACCAGGCACCGTGGCATCGGTGGATGGCGGCGTTGTTCGCGTCAACTTGCTCGGAGGCGCGCAGGTGTCGGTTCAGTCCGCACAATGTGCCGACTCTGTTGACCTCGCTAGTGGGTCACGCGTCACGGTGATGGTTCGTCCAGAGCATGCAATTTTGAGTGCAGATTCTCAAGGACTTGCCGTGCGAGTGACCGACACGGTGTTTCAAGGTTCTTCAATGCGCATCGTGGGCCGGCTCAGCGACAACACCGAAGTGGTGGCGTTGGCCCCCATCGATCCATCGCACGCAACTCCGGTTCCTGGACAAGAGTGCTTCATTACGTGGCAGCCCGCATCGCCATATGTTTTGGGTGGTTGGCCAGAAACTGCTGGTTCCACCACTACAAATGTCGATTCCATCGAGGCGGCGCTGTAACAAGAGTTGCAGGCACGAGTTTCACTACATCTTCAACAAGGAGAATGACTATGGAAAATAAAAACATCCTCTCATCGCGTGGTTCGTATTCACGTCGTGAATTTCTGATTCGTTCAGGTCTTGTTGGTGCTGGCGCATTGTCGTTGCCTGCGATTCTCGCTGCTTGTGGCGGCGGAAGTGGTAGCTCATCTGGCGGCGGTGGAGCCAAGGAGCTCTACTTTGAAAACTGGCCCGGTTACATCGATGACGAGACGGTGAAGCTGTTTGAGGCAGCTACTGGCATCAAAATGAAGTACACCGAGGCGTACAACGACAACAATGAGTACTTCGCCAAAGTGCAGCCAATGTTGGCAAAAGGTCAAAAAATTGCTCCCGACATTGTGGCCCCAACGTTCTGGATGGCCGACCGTTGGATTCAGTTGGGTTGGGCGCAGAAGCTCGACAAGGCCGCAATTCCCAACTCCAAGAATTTGCGCGACGACCTACTTGCACCGTCTTGGGATTCAAAGAACGAATACCAATTGCCATGGCAAACAGGTATCGCCGGAATTGCATATAACAAGAAAGCAACTGGCAAGGACCTCAAGAGCGTTGAGGATCTGTTCGACCCGGCATTCAAGGGCAAAGTAGGAATGCTCACTGAAATGCGTGACACCTTGGGTCTCGTATTGATGGGAATGGGCAAGAAGTTGTCCGACATCAAGACTTTTGACGATGCCGCAGATGCTTTCGACAAGATCGAAAAGGCAAAGACAGACGGTCAACTTCGCGCTTTCACCGGCAACGATTACATGGACGACCTGAACACCGGCAACTTCGCCGTGTGCGTGGCATGGTCGGGCGATGTGATGCAGATTGCCAAGGACAACCCCGATGTTCATTTCGTGGTTCCTGAAGAGGGCGGCACCAGTTGGTATGACACCATGATGTGGGTTGCTGGTTCTGAGAACAGCGATTCAGTGTCTGCATGGATGAACTTCATCTACGACCCCGTGAACGCTGCCCGTATCACGGCATTCACCGGATACTTCTCACCTGTGAAAGGTGTACGTGAAGAACTGGTCAAGATGGGCGGCGAAGCCGCAGCATTGGCAGACAACCCATTGGTCTTCCCGGATTCTGCATCGGTATCTCGTTTGCAGAGTTGGGGATCATTGGCCGAAGCCGAAGAAGCCAAGTTCGATGAGCGCTTCGCCGCTATTACTGGCGCTTAAGTAGTTCAGCCAACAGCGACAGCAAAGTAAATGGTGTGAGCAATCCGCGATTTGTAGAACAGAATCCCGAGCGAATCGGAATTGCTGTCATGGTTGCTGTGGCCGTAGGCGCTGTCGCCCTCGGAGCAGGGTGGGTGAGTGGCCCGTCTGCCATCGCGGTATTGGTTGTCATGCTGGCGGCCGTTGTCACCATCGTGTGGACCGCATTTGTTGGTGGCCTTGAAACACGGCGTGCGCTCGCCCCATATGGGTTGCTGAAACCAGGAATTTTGTGGCTGTGCCTGTTCTTCTTGGCGCCATTGTGGTCAATGTTGGAAATGTCATTGTCGGCAAAAAAGAGCCGCTTTGATTTTTCTCCGTCGTTTTCGTGGCACTGGGGAAATTACGCCACCGCACTCACTGATTTCGGTCCGCAGTTTGGTCGCAGTTTCTTTTACGCCGCTTCCGCAACGTTGCTCACGTTGCTCATTGGGTATCCCTTGGCATACGTCATTGCATTTCGCGGCGGCAAGTTCAAGTCGGTGCTCTTGGGGCTAGTAGCAGTGCCGTTCTTTACGTCGTATCTCATCCGAACCCTTGCATGGCAAAACCTGTTGGCAGATGAAGGTCCCATTGTCGGCGTCATCAACAAGTTGGGCATCGAAAGAGTCTTTGAGTTCTTGCACATCATGGACAATGGCCGTCTCATGAATACGCCAGCGGCAGTAATCGGCGGACTCACGTACAACTTCTTGCCATTCATGATCCTGCCGATATTCGTCAGCTTGGAAAAAATCGACGCCCGCCTAGTAGATGCAGCGATGGATCTGTATTCCACCGCAACCGGAGCATTCCGCAAGGTGGTATTACCCATGTCGTTGCCGGGCGTTTTTGCTGGCAGTTTGCTGGTGTTTATCCCAGCGGCCGGAGACTTCGTGAATGCTCAATTCTTGGGCAGTCCACAAACCACCATGATCGGTAACTCCATTCAGGATCAGTTCTTGCACCAACTGAATTATCCAGTCGCGACTGCAATGTCGTTTGTTCTGATGTCGGTCATCACTATTTCGGTCCTCGTGTACGCGAAGTTCATGGGCACAGAGGAGCTCATGTGACCGGGGCACTCAGTACTCGTCAACGCTACGGTCGTCGTTTTATCAACGCTGTAGCCGTTGCGGCAATGGTGTACCTCTTTGCGCCTATTGCGATGATTGTGCTGTTCTCGTTCAATAATCCCAAGGGACGCTTCAACATTGTGTGGCGTGGATTCACCCTGAAGAATTGGGCGCATCCGTTTGCAAATCCTGAACTGACGGACGCGTTACTCGTCAGCCTGAAGGTGGCGGTCATTTCCACTGTGTGCGCCACCATGTTGGGCACCATGATTGCGTTGTCGCTCAGCCGTTACAAGTTCAAGGGCAGTGGAGTTGTGAACCTTTTCTTGGTTCTTCCGCTCACTTCGCCCGAAATTGTTCTCGGATCATCACTCGCCACATTGTTTATTGCACGTGGTACAACTTTCGGATACGTAACCGTGATCATCGCGCACGTCATGTTTCAGGTGTCTTTCGTGGCAGTTACGCTTCGCGCCCGCATCCGTGGCTTTGATTGGACCCTCGAACAGGCCGCAATGGACCTTGGTGCCACGCCTCAACGTGCCTTTTGGAAAGTGACGTTCCCTCTCATCCTTCCCGGAATTCTTGCTGCGGCTTTGTTGTCGTTTGCGTTATCTATTGATGACTTCATCATCACATTCTTCAATGCTGGTTCATTAGTGACTTTCCCACTGCAAATCTTTGGTGCATCACGTGTGGCCATTCCAGCCCAAATCAATGTGTTGGCCACCATGATTCTCATGGGCAGCATTTCGTTGATGATTATTGGTTTTGTGGTGGGCGCCCGTCGCCAGCGCAAATCAATGGGTCCATCTACTTCAGGAAAATAACTCGATATGGAGCATCACAAACGTATTGCCATTGGCCCTGACACTTCTCCTTCGTGGGTGAGTGACGCAGTCATTGCGGGTGGTGGTGAAATTGTTGATGCATCGCAGGCGAGTGCAGTGGTATGGACTGCCGCGAGAGATCCACACGGTTTAGAGCAATTGCTTGAACAGCATCCCCATATCGAATGGGTGCAAGTTCCATTTGCTGGTATCGAGAATTTTGTACCCATTATCGATGACTCGCGAACATGGACATGCGGCAAAGGGGTGTACGCGGAGCCGGTGGCTGAGCACGCAGTGGCGTTGGCCTTGGCTGGCATGCGAAATGTTGCGCAATACGCGCGCACTTCTTCGTGGAGTGGTCCGGTTGGGCGCAATCTCTTGCATGCCAATGTCACCATCTTGGGTGGCGGTGGAATTACCGAATCACTCATTCGCCTACTCAGTGCATTTCATTGCAACATCACGGTGGTGCGTCGGACAGTTGAACACATTGAGGGCGCAGACACAGTGGTGGGAACCGAGAATTTGGTTGATGCGTTGGTAGGTGCCGACTTGGTGGTGTTGGCTCTGTCGCTCACACCTGAAACGACGGGCATTCTTGGACGCCCGGAATTTGAGTTAATGGAGCCACATGCATGGGTAGTGAACGTGGCGCGCGGAGGACACATTGTGACCGACGATTTGGTGTGGGCACTGCAAAATAATGTGATTGGTGGCGCTGCACTCGATGTGACCGACCCTGAGCCGTTGCCAAGCGATCACCCTTTGTGGAATTTGCCCAACTGCATCGTTACTCCTCATGTTGGCAACACTCCCGAAATGGCCATTCCGTTGTTATCGGAACGCATCACCACAAATGTGTCGCGATACCTTGCGGGAGAAGATCTCATTGGGTTAGTCGACATTCGCCACGGCTACTAGGGGTTTGTGGCAGTTGGCAAGAACTCCGTATAGCCTGAAGGCTTCGAATGGGCGCATAGCTCAGCTGGTTAGAGCACTACGTTCACATCGTAGGGGTCGGGGGTTCGAGTCCCTCTGCGCCCACCATTTGGAACTAGTTCAATGGCATTGTTCGAAAACGAACTCTCTGAGACGGTTTCGGAACTAGCGTCTTTGTTGTGCGAAGACTATGTGAGCGTCCTGGGTGTGCAGCCCAAGCTGAAGTCTCATATGGCATGGACAAGGCCGCGCTCATCGTGTGGGTTGACAACAAGGCCATTTCTGATCGTGAACATTCAGGCCGCTTGTGTCGCCGTCACGCCAATGCACTCACTGTTCCTCGAGGATGGACACTTGATGACCGTCGCGATGAGATTCCGCGTCTGTTCAAGGCGTTGGCTGAAGAAGTGGCAGCGAACGATTCTCGACCAAAGAAGCGTTCTCCTCGAAAGCCAAAGGTTGAATCTGTCGTTGTGGAAACTGAAGCAATCCCCACCCTGTTTGATCCTGATGAGACTCAGGCAATTCCATGGTCACCTCGGCTCGGAGCAACGGTTGTTGTAGACGATGTTGTTGATGTAGATGGGAAGGACGCGCCGCGATTTGGGCGACTTCTTGGACGCGCATTTGGGCAGAGACCCACGAGCGAAGAAGAGTGATCACATGAAGCAATCCTCGTCGGTAGATGTAGCGCAGCCACTTCATGTGGTGACGCCTTTAGTGAATGATCTCACTCGGTACGCACAATGGATGCCCTTGGTGCACGCCGTGGAGCCAGACGGTACAGATTCTTGGTTGGTTGAATTGCGGGCAAAGGTCGGCGTGTTCGCGCGTTCAAAACGGATTCGCATGACTCGTGTTGTCAATCTCGCGAATCACATCGTGTTCGAACGAAACGAAAAAGATGCTCGCCAACATTCACCATGGAAACTTGAAGTTGAGTTGACCGATAACGGATCATCGACGCATGTCGCTATGTATTTGGAATATGGCGGCTCCTTGTGGACTGCCGGAGTGCTAGATCGCGTGCTTGCATCAAGCATTGAGGCAGGTAAAGCCGGCCTGGTGCGCGAAGCTCAAGGCGCGTAGGCGCCAAGCCGTCCATTTGGACGTCGCTCCACCAGTAATGGCACCTCAAAACATTCGCTGAGTGACTCTGATGTGAGTGTTGATTGAAGTGGTCCGGCCGCCAGTAGTTCACCGTTTTTCAACAATGCGCAATGAGTTGTGCTGTCGGGAATTTCATCAACGTGGTGCGTGACCAACACGGAAGGCAGAAGTGGATTGTCGGTCGCAAATCCGTTGAGGAGTTGCACCAACCGTTCGCGACCTCCAAGATCGAGGCGTGCGCTTGGTTCGTCGAGCAGAACTGCAATCGGATCGTTCATGAGGACCCGTCCGAGGAGAACTCGTTGTTGTTCACCGGACGAGAGCGAGCCGATACTGCGATCAGCGAAATGGGCAACTCCCATTCTTTCAAGGCATTCGAACGCCTTCTGGCGGTCTGAGTCAGTGTATTCATGCCACCACGTTTCAAGTGCGCCATTCTTGGCGGTCATAACAACGTCGAGTGCAGTGAGATCTGAACGTAGGTCGGTAGCAAGCGATGCTGACATGTACGCAATGCGGGGTCGTACGGGTCGGATGTCAAAAGTGCCGAGCGATTGTCCGTTGACACGGATATCGCCTTTCGACGGATGCAGGTACAGGGACATGATGCGTAAGAGGGTGGTTTTACCGCAACCGTTGGCTCCGAGAATGGCCCATCGGTCGACATTGTGAACCGCTATTGACACGTTGTGCAGAGTGTTGCGTCTCTCGCGAATCACCGTGACGTTCTCAGTTTCAATCACGGGGACTGCGTTCACGCGCTCTGACATCGGGAACACGGTATCGGGCGTGGAAGAGTGTGGGGGTGACACATGATGCTGTGGCCGAGATGACTGCCGGAATACGCGCGGTAATGAATGCTGAATCTGTGGAGCACCTGCGTCGACTATCGGGAGGTGCGTCACGTGAAACGTGGCGCTTTGAAGCTGATGGCATTGATTATGTGCTCCAGCGAGTACGCAACGGTATGCCCAATGGTCTCGGAGCTGAACCAGCGGTACTGCGTGCCGCATTCCAGGCAGGTGCGCCCGTACCTGAATTGGTGGTGGATGGTTCGCTACGAACAGAGCTTGAGCGACCATTCATGATTGTTCGGGCAGTCGGCGGAGAAACCATTGCTCGCAAGATTCTGCGAGATAGTGAATTCTCGGTTGCGCGAGAGAGGTTGGTCGGCCAATTAGGTCGGGCGGCCGCACAAATGCATCGCATCAATCCAACTGATGTGCCAGGTCTCGTGGTTGAAGACCAATTACATCGGTATCGAACCGCACTTGACACGGTGGGCGAGCCTCATCCGGTGTTTGAAGCCGCATTTCGATGGCTGGAACAAAACATGCCCACCACCACGTTTACGTCGGTGGTGCATGGTGACTATCGCTTGGGCAATGTGATGGTTGATCGCAACGGCCTGGCGGCCATTCTTGACTGGGAGTTGTCACATATTGGAGATCCGATGGAAGATCTCGGATGGCTGTGCGTGCGAGCGTGGCGATTTGGAGGAAAGTTTCCTGCTGCCGGACTCGGAACGTACGACGAATTATTCGATGCGTACGAGGCGGAGTCGGGAATTCGTCCTGATTTCAAGGTCGTTCGTTGGTGGGAGATTCTTGGCACGTTGAAGTGGGGAATTATTTGTATCTCTCAGGCACACACTCATTTGTCAGGCGTTGTTCGTAGTCATGAATTGGCAGCAATCGGTCGACGCGTGTGCGAGAACGAGTATGACCTCATTGACCTGTTGCTCGAGGGGGCTTCATGACCGCGCCACACGACCGTCCTACAGCGAGCGAATTGTTGGAATCCATTCGTGAGTGGTTGGAACGTGATGTACTCACCTCCGTAGAAGGACGATTGCAGTTCCACACCCGAGTGGCCATTAATTCAATGAATATTGTGCTTCGCGAATTGGAACTCGGGGCCGAGCAAGAGTTGCGCCATACCGAAACGTTGGTGGCGTTAGGTCATTCGACGGACAACGAATTGGCAGCGGCCATTCGCAATGGAGAATACGACGCATCATTGACAGACGTTTTGCGAGCCCTCAAGCCAGCGATTGAGGACAAGGTGCGAGTGGCAAACCCGCAATACCTGCGCTAATCGACTGACCGCGTCTTTTTCATTGTGACGGCCACTGGTTGACCCGCCGCCAACTGCCCACACGCTGCTGCAATATCGGTTCCACGGTTCTGTCGAACAGTGGCGTTGACTCCCATGTCTCGCAATAGGCGTTGAAATGCTGCGACGCGTGCAGGTGAACTTCCGACTGTGGGCCAACCAGGGGTGGGGTTGAGCGGGATGAGATTGACGTGCGCTGCGGGTGAGAGTTCTTGGCAGAGCTCGGCAAGTTCTTCGGCATCTCGATCAGTGTCGTTGACGCCGCTAATGAGTGCCCATTCAAATGTGACACGTCGTCGCTTTTCAAAAAGATACGTGCGACACGTATTCATGAGATCTTCGATGGGGTATCGCTTGTTGATGGGCACCAATTCGTTGCGTAGTTCGTTACGGGCGGCGTGCATTGATACTGCCAAGTTGACAGGCAGGTCTCGTTTGGTCAGGGCCTTGATGCCAGGAATGATGCCGACTGTTGAAATTGTGATGTGTCGAGCACTGATGCCAATGTCATCGTGAATACGTTCAACTGCACCCCATACTGATTCCTCATTGGCCAATGGTTCGCCCATGCCCATGAAAACGATGTTGTCTATTCGTCGGTCACGCGTTGCTGCTTCTCGCGCGCACCGGACTACTTGCTCCACAATTTCGCCAACGGTGAGGTGTCGATTGAAGCCAGCCTGTCCGGTTGCACAGAACCCACACGCCATGGCGCAACCTGCCTGGGTGCTCACGCATACCGTGGCGCGATCCTCGTAATACATGAGCACGGTTTCAATGGGGTGTAGGCCATCCACCAAGTGCCACAAATATTTGACAGTGTCCCCATCGACGCTGGTTTCGCGTCGAATTTCAATGAGCGCGTCAGGAAGTTCTGCATCTAGCTGAGCGCGAAGAGCTGCAGGCAAATTGCTGATATCGGTGGGTCTTTTGAAATGGGTATACAACCCAGTCCACAACTGGTCGATGCGGTACTTCTTTTCGCCGTGGAGGATGGCAGCAAGTTCCTCGCGCGTGGGGTCGTACAAGGTTTTCATGATGATGCATCCGCCGGAATATCGCCTACAAATGCGTGCTCACTGTGATGGGCAGTGAAATCGAGAGATTGATACACAGAAATTGCCGCAGCGTTGTCGGCATCAACAAAGAGCATTGCTGTCTCTATTCCTTGGGATGAAAGATGCTGCAGCCCTGCCAAGGTCATCTTTCGCCCTAACCCGTGGCCGCTAAGAGATGGGTGAATCGCAATGACGTAGATTTCGCCAAGTGCGGGTTGGTGGTCAGAGTGAACTTTTGTCCAGCAAAAACCTGCAAGGTCGTCGTTGCGCCAGTGCATACGAAATCCGTTCGCGCTGAACCATGGTTCGTGCTCGCGTGATTCGATGGTGTGTCGCGTCCAGCCGCCTTGCTCGGGATGCGCAGCGAATGCCGCATTGTTGACCGAGAGCCACTTGTCTTCATCGACTCCCACACGAAACGCATCGGTAGGGAAATCTCTGATTTCATTCATCTCGGCGGAAGTAAGGGGGAGCGGGCGGCGCATCTGTAGCAATTGACGCCCCGGACGAAGTTGGGCGTTTGCGGCTAGTTGATGGTGAATGTTGTTGGGCTCAAACACCCACCAATGCACATGCCCGCCGCCCTCTTGCGACACCACACGCAGTGCCTCGTGCAAGAGTTCGGGCGCGAGTTCCATTGTGTCGTATCGATGATGTGGGTGCACCACGAGGTCAAGTGACCACGATTCGTTTCCTCGCGAAATTTGGCAATACGCCACGATGTGGGAGTGGCTATCTTCTCGAGCGATGATGCCTGCGAAACCTTGTCGTCCGCCTTCGCGAAGGTCGAGCCACAGGTGGTCGTTGAGTGGTCGCGTTCCGTCGGCCCGCCATGCGTCAGAAATGAGGGCGGACACCTCATCGAGAGCGGCGGCGTCCATTTGACGCCTAATTTCGAACCTACGCACGTGGTCAGGGTACCTTCAGAGATATGGGAAAGCCGAGAACACCAGCCGGACGCGCCAAAGAAGTGGCTTCACGATTGGCGGTTTTATACCCCGAAGCTGAGTGCGAGCTCACGCACACAAACGCATATGAACTGCTTGCAGCCACCATCTTGTCGGCGCAGTGCACAGATGCGCGCGTCAACATGGTGACGCCAGAGCTATTCAAGAAGTACCCCACACCCCAAGCGCTTGCTGAGGCCAACGTTGTCGAATTGGAAACCATTATTCGGTCCACGGGCTTTTACCAATCGAAGGCGAAGAATCTCATTGGGATGGGCCGCAATGTCGTGGAGAGATTCAATGGCGAGATTCCCAGTGACTTAGATGACCTCGTCACTCTTCCGGGCGTTGGGCGTAAAACTGGCAATGTCTTGCGCAGTGTCGTGTTTGATCTTCCAGGGCTCGCGGTCGACACACACGTCGGTCGATTATCCCGCCGTCTTGGTCTGACAACTGAAGAAGATCCAGTGAAGGTGGAAAAGGTTCTCAATGGATTCATCGATCCGCCTGAATGGGGTCGCTTTAGCTTGAGACTGATATTGCATGGTCGCCGTGTCTGTGATGCAAAGAAGCCAAAATGCGACATGTGCGAAATGGAAGATATTTGTCCGTCCTCGGCGATGCCGACGCAAGCGAAGTCGAAATAGAACCCATCAAGTAGCGTTCTCTCCATGACCTCCACTGTTCACGCCGAATTGGGCGCAGCTGCAGATGCAATAGGCCGCTACCGATCGCGTGTGTCGGGGCTCATTGAATCGTTGGGGCCAAACACCGAAGACCTGGCTACTGCAATGTATGAGGCCGAGCGCGCTCTGTTGTCGGCTGAGCGTTTATTGGTGCGTGCGGAAAAGCTCGCTCGGTAAGTGCGACTCATTTACTAAGTTCTCTTCGTGACCCGTTTTAGCCCCCGCGAGCAAATTAAAGAGATGAGCGGGTATCACTCGCCACAGGTCGATGTACCGGTTCGGCTTAACACCAACGAATCTCCGTTTTCGCCACCTTCGTCATGGGTTGCATCTATCGGGGCTATCGCCGAGTCAATTCAATGGAATAGGTATCCAGACCGAGCCGCACACGACTTGCGCGCAGAAATTGCTCGCCGTCACGGGGTGAGCACAAGCCAAGTGTTTGTGGCCAATGGTTCGAATGAAGTTATACAAACAATCCTGCTCGCATATGGCGGTGCAGGTCGTACCGTTGCAACATTTGAACCCACGTATCAGATGTATGCGCAAATTGCTCGCGTCACTGGTGCCGACGTTGTAGAAGGTGAGCGTCGTGCCGACCTCACTCTTGACCCGCTCGAAATTGAACGATTGGTGACGCGTCATTCTCCGGCGGTCACCTTTTTGTGTAATCCCAACAATCCCACTGGTCTCGTGGAACCTCGCGAAAACTTAGAAGCATTATTGGAAGTGGCAACAGGCATTGTTGTGGTCGATGAGGCATATGCCGAATTCGCTGACTGGTCGGCAATGGAGTTAGTGGCCGAAGACAAGCCCATTGCCGTGACCCGTACATTTTCAAAAACGCTGTCAATGGCCGCCTTACGTGTGGGGTATGTAGTGGGGCCGACATGGCTCATTAACGATCTCAACATCGCGGCACTTCCATATCACCTTGATGCATTCAAGCAAGCAGCCACTCTTGCGGCGTTGCAGTACACCGCAGAGATGGAGGAGCGGGTGGCCTTTATCAAGGCAGAACGTCAACGTATTCACGATTCCATGACAGCTATGGGCATGCATGTATGGCCGAGCGGCTCCAATTTCGTTCTGTTCCGCACTTCTGGTAACGATGCAAAACAGGTGTGGTCGTCCATGCTTGAACAGGGCGTGTTAGTGCGCGATTGCAGTACATGGCCCCGATTAGAGGGTTGTTTGCGCGTCACCGTGGGCACCGAGACGGAAAACTCTGCGTTTTTATCAGCCCTCGCAGTGGCTATTGGCAAATAACATAGAAACATGGCACGAACAGCCCAGGTTTCCCGCAGCACCAAAGAAACATCTATCGAGGTGTCCATCGACCTTGACGGCACGGGCGTTGCCTCCATCTCCACTGGTATCCCGTTCTATGACCACATGCTCGAACAGCTTGCGCGACATGGTGGATTCAACCTCACCATTGCGGCAACCGGAGACCTTCACATCGATACACACCACACGGTGGAAGATGTGGCCATCTGTGTTGGCGAGGCCCTGCATCAAGCATTGGGGAACAAAGCAGGCGTGCGTCGATTTGCTAGTGGTTCGTTTCCGCTTGATGAGGCGTTGGTTGATATCGCACTCGACCTCAGTGGACGCCCATTTGTGGCGTGGAACGTTGAACTACCCGAATGCCTTCCGCTGGGAAATCCTGCTTTTGATCCTTCGTTGGCCGAGCACGCAATCACCTCGTTGGCAACCTCGGCGATGATGACGTTGCACGTCAATTTGTCTGCTGGCCGCAATGTGCACCACATCATTGAGGCAACATTCAAGGGATTGGCTCGATGCTTGCGGGACGCTGTTCGTGTGGAATCTGCAGGCGTGCCATCCACCAAGGGTGTGCTTTCGTGACCTCGGGTCCGCGTATTGCAGTTCTCGATTACGGAATCGGAAATCTTCGCTCAGCACAAAAGGCTCTCGAACACGTGGGTGCTCTTGCGGAGCTCACAGCAGATCCTCGCGTAGCGGCCGCAGCAGATGCCGTGGTTTTGCCAGGAGTCGGAGCTTTCGGTGCATGTATGGATTCACTTCGTGCGTGTGGTTTGGAAACTGTCGTTCACGACGCAGTGCAGAGCGGAAAGCCGTTTCTCGGAATATGCGTTGGCATGCAGATGCTTTTTGATTCCAGCGAAGAAGATCCGCTTGCTCGCGGCCTCGGTGTTATTCCAGGTGAAGTGAAGTGGATACCCAATACGGTGCAACGCCCACAGATGCAATGGAACCAATTGACGCTTCTACAACACGACAACATGTTCAGCAGTTTGGGAGAGCATCCATGGATGTATTTCGTCCACTCGTTTCACGGAGTGCCTGCTGATGCGAGTCATGTAGTAGCCACGGTGCAATACGGGGACACGCTCAATGTTGCATTTCGCCGAAACAACGTGTTTGCCACACAGTTTCACCCAGAAAAGTCGGCCTCAGCCGGCCTTGGATTATTGAAGAACTTTGTTCGTGAAGCAGGTGCGGCGTGAATTTATATCCTGCCATCGACCTCTTGGGCGGAAAAGTCGTACGCCTTCGTCAGGGCGAATACGGAGACAGCACCGTCTATGGCGAAGATCCTGTGTCGGTCGCCGTGTCGTTTGTTGAGCAAGGCGCACGTTGGGTTCACATAGTTGATCTTGATGCTGCCAAATCTGCAGTACCGGTGAATCGTCCCATCATCGCAAAGGTGGCTGAGGCTCTACAAGGCGCAGCGTCATTGCAAGTGGGTGGTGGAGTCCGCACCGTTGCTGACGCCGATGCGCTTGCTGATGCGGGCGTTTCACGTGTTGTCATGGGTTCGGCTGCCGTTGCAGAACCCACGCTCGTTGATGAGGTTGCCCGATTCATCAATGTGGCTGTCGGGTTGGACCATCGTGAAGGAATTGCGGCCACGCACGGATGGACTCAATCCTCTGGTGAGCGAGTGATCGATTTGCTACAAGCCTTTCCACTGGCATCTGCATTCATCATTACTGACATTTCACGTGACGGCATGTTGTCTGGTCCCGATGTCATCGGCTTGGCCGAAGCTGCAGCTGCAACACGAATTCCCGTTGTGGCAAGCGGTGGAGTCGGCACGCTCGACCATATCCGCGACTTGTCCTCGGTGCCAGGTCTCGAAGGTGTCATTGTGGGCAAAGCAATCTATGAAGCGAAATTTACGGTCTCAGAGGCGCTGGCGGTGTTGTCATGAGTAGTGACATAGTCGCGCGTGTCATTCCATGTCTCGACGTGACAAACGGTCGAGTAGTGAAGGGCGTCAACTTCGTTGACCTCCGAGATGCGGGCGACCCGGTTGAGCTTGCTGCCAAGTATGACCAGCAAGGCGCTGACGAATTGGTGTTTCTTGATATCACCGCATCCAGCGACGGAAGAGACACCATGGTCGATGTTGTGTCGCGTACTGCCGAGCAAGTATTTATTCCATTCACTGTCGGTGGCGGTATCCGAGAAGTGAAAGATGCCCGTGCATTACTTCGGGCTGGGGCAGACAAAATCAGCGTCAATACGGCAGCCGTGCAACGTCCTGAACTTGTTTCAGATATTGCGGCTGAAT
>CAYSPE010000034.1:0-19800 GCA_964432845.1 uncultured Bifidobacterium sp. | reverse complement strand
AGAACATCGATGGTGGCGAATGCGCCTTGTTTCATCGCTAGATCCCGCTTTTCCTGTGACGATGCGGCGGCAATCACTTTGAGTCCGAGCGCTACTCCAACATCAACGGCCGCTAGTCCGACACCTCCACCGGCACCCAACACAAGCATGGTGTCGCCCTCTTGAACTGCGGCCCGATAATTGAACGCAAACCAAGCGGTGAGATAACTCTGCATGAATGTGGCGCCTTGGCCATCGCTGAGTTGTTCGGGAATGCGCAGTACACGCTTTGAATCAACAACTGCTTGATCGGAGAATCCCCCAGTACCAATAGGGACAAACACACGATCGCCTACACGAACATTCGTAACGCCACTTGATACCTCAGTGACACGTCCAACAATCTCTGATCCGGGTCGATACGGCACAGCGGGCTTGATTTGATATTTGCCCTCAATCATGAGCGAATCGACGTAGTTGAGCCCGCATGCAAGAACATCAACACGAATTTGACCCTTGCCCAATTGTGGGTTGTCCATTTCCACTACATGGAGGTCCTGGAGGTTGCCTAGTTCGTTAATGACGAGCGTCTTCATGACTACAAAGTACTAGACGCGCACCCACACAATGCGAGACGAGTACCGTGTCAATATGCGTCGCCTCATCTCGCTGCTACGCACTTCAATATTCTTCTTCATCGCATCGGCGGTGTACATCGGCTTGCGAATGTGGGCTATTTCAGGACATTCACCCGCTCGCTATCCCGACTCCATCGGATATGAACATCTTCATTTCTTTGGAACCAACGAACGCTTGTGGGCTGTTCCGCTGCTGTATGCACTCGTGCGAAGCGACGTGATGCGCGTATACCTGCACGTCGTGCTTGGCACGGTGTGCTGGACATACTTGGCATGGTCAATCTCACATAAATGCAACTTGAGGAAGACCTTCTTCGTCGCTGTTCTACTTTTGGGTTTGACACCCATGGTGATTCGATTTGATATTGCAATCCTGTCCGAATCGCTCGGCATTTCATTTGCCGTGGCAACCATTGCTGCCACCATTCATCTACTTCACTCCCGCCAGATAGTCGTGAAGTGGATATGGACCCTGTGCCTTTTGTTCACTTCGTTCACACGACCTGTGCACCTGTTGTTGATCTTCTTGCTTGCCACCTATTACGTCGGTGCCTATGTGATTTCCCGAGGACGTCGCAAGAAAGTTGCCGCTATCGGATTCTCGATATTGAGTGTGTGGGGATTGATGCAACTGCAAGGCAACAAGGCCGAATCCACCTTGAACTTCTATACCGTTCTTCAACGTCGTATTTGCAAGGATCCGCAGGCGTACACATGGTTCACCAAACACGGCATGCCAGACATTCCCGAACTATGCAACGCAAAGGGTTATGCGTACGCGTATGACCTGAAGAACACAGTGGGTGAAATATTGCAATTACCCGAGGGCCAGCAACCGCTTCGTTCGATGGTGATTGGAGATATTGCGATGGCCACGTGGGTGCGCGATAGAGGATGGAGCACGTACACACAATTCGCTGTGAGTCACCCGTCCACAATGTGGTCGATACTCACCCATGACGGTGTAGACGCAATCGCCTCAACTGATACTTCCCTACCTGCAAATACTCGTTCTCTACTACCTAGCACCATTACTCAACCGTGGTGGATGTGGAGTGTTGTCTACCTTGTGGCAGCAACGTTTGGGTTGTTCCGAAAGAATTTCCGGACGTTCACCGCTCGCATTTCTCTTGCAGCCGCATCTGTGTTTGTCATCTTTAGTGTCAGTATTTGGACGAGCGCTATCGAGATGCAACGACACTCAATTACGTCGTCGGTGATGTTGCGGGTTCTCACTCTTGCAGCGGTGGCAAGTGTGTTTGCTGCTTCACGTGCTACAAAAGTCGACGAAAGCGTCGACGAGCGCGCCTGAGTTTCATATTTCTACATCGGGTAGAACAACTGTCGAGTCGATACACACCTATCCAGCGACTACGAGTTCGCCAATGCATCATGAGGCGAACTGAACGAAAAGCGATCCGCTTCCCTGGTTCACCTTGTATCGCATTGACCAGCTTGCTGGAACCATGTGTGCTGAGCACAGCAAATGTTCGAATGTTTCCCAAGAGAGGTCGCAATTTATTTGCACCTTCGGGCAATGTCCACGCCACTTCATTCACCAGTACTCGGTCAAACCAGCCATTGAGAATTGCTGGCTGTCCTGACCACCACGTGGGATATACGAGGACAAGAGCATCGCACCAGCGAAGGTCCTCAATATGAGACCGAAGTTCCGGAATCACATCGAGCTTCGGGGCTAACTCTGTGGAATGATTCTTTCGCTCATATCCCGACATCACAGGATTGAACTGTTCGGCATACAGATCTCTCTGTCGTACTACATGTCCAGCCTCACGAGATTCGGTCAACACCATCTCGCGCAGCGACCCCACCATGGATTGGGATTCGGGATGGGCAAACACCAACAACACATTCATGATTTGGCCGTGACCTGCGAAATGGTGCGAAGAAATTTCTCGCGATTTTCTTGTGTCTGAGTATCCATTGAATAGAGAAAACGAGAACGAGTACGCGCAAGCGGAGCACACAAGCGCAACGCTCTCGTAAGGGTGCGCTTTCCGTTGTTGTGAACAAAAGTGATGTACCAACGCGGCGAGCCAAATGTAGAAAAGACATAGATACGCCGCACGTGAGTCATGGCGGGGCGAATTTTTCGATTGGGAGTAAAGGCGTAGGCCACTTTTTCAATCAGAACACGCTCTAGCCACCCTTTCAAGATGGCAGGCATGGTGGACCACCATGTGGGGTACACAAACACGAGAATTTGCGCCGCCTGCACCAATGCCACATGTCGCTCGAGTCCCGCAGGTACTGCACCACCGCTCTCACGATTCATATGCCATTCATCTCGTGCCATCACGGGATTGAAATCCTCGTCATACAAATCAATGACATCAACATGATGTCCAGCCTGTAACAACCCGCGAACCGCGGCATCGCGCATTGCCGCACAGAAACTGTCCGCAATGGGATGGCTATAAACAACAAGGGCGTTCATGGTGAATCAAGCCACAGATGCATTACGACTACCGTACATTGCATGCCCGATCTCACTGGAGACTTCCCCACTGGCAAGTTGCCCAAGATTGCACCGGGCACCGTTACTGTGGCCATCACTCGCACCATCAATCCCATGAAGCGTGCAGAATTCGAGCAATGGTGCCATGACATGACAATGGAAGTACAAAAATTTCCTGGATGTCTCGGCGCGACCGTACTGTGGCCGGCACGCTCAAAAGATCCATACCAGATGGTGTTTCGCTTCGTTGACGCAGTTCATTTGCGACAGTGGGAAAAATCGGAGGCTCGACGACAGTTACGTGCGGCCGCCGATGAATACATCACCTCAGAAAAAGTCACGGTCACCGCAGGGACAGAAGAGTTTTTCAATGCATTGGGCGATGTGGAGAAACACAGAACCAAGCTAGGTAAGTTCGTCTTTGATGTGGCGTGGGTGTATCCCGTTTCGCTCTTTTCGGCACTTGTGTTGTCGCCTTACCTCGGAAAGATTGATGTTTTTCCTCGAGTACTCATCTCAACCGTTCTCATCGGCGCCACCAGCAAATACTTCACCGGACCAGTTCGGCGATGGTGGCGTAGGCGCCGTATGTTGCCGCAAAATCAAGAAGTTCGTTGATCAGGCAATCCGCAGGCTCGAAGACCGAGAGCCTGTGAGATTTTCCTGCGATTCTTTGCAACTACCCAATACACGCCTTTCGCCACAGTGCGAAGAACAGGGATTTGCAGCGCCACACCACAAGCCCTCAACAAGCGCGAGTCAGCCAATCGCAGAATCTGCGCAACGGCGGGTGCGCCTGAATAAGTTCGGGTCTGCGTCATGAGCTGCACGGCAGATAGTTCTGAAATACCAAGGTCATGATGGGACACCACTACAACGTTTGGTACGCGACGCGAAATAAAGAGCGCGCACTTCTCGCAAAATCCGCAGTCACCGTCATACGCAACGGTCGGAGCAGAATTGTTAGGCATTCAACAAATCAAAAACTTGTTGCGCGCGATTCGCGTGAATGGTTTCTTCACGACCATTGAGACGAAGTAACCGCTCTACTTCTTCATCAGTCTCAGCATCTGCCCATTTCTGGTAACTGGCATCTCCGTTGATTTCGCCTTTCACCACACCAGCAAAAATTGCAGCATCAACTACGGGGGGCAACGGCACATCAAGCAAAGATTCCTCTTCGGGAGTTGGCGACCACTCATGACCAAGCTTGATGCTGATCATGCGAGCCAAACGACGAGCGTGACCTCGCTCTTCCACGGCATTTTTGCGTAGCAAATCTGCGGCATCTGCATTGTTCACTCGTTCGGCTAACAAGTTGTAGAACAACTCGCCCGCCATCTCAATGCGATACATCAAAATAAGATCGGGCACTTCTAATTTTTCAACACCAGCGAGACCAGCGTTTGCAGAATAGAAGTTCATCTCGCTCATGTCAGTTCACATTCAACAAGTCAACAACGAAGACCAAAGTTTCGCCGCCCTTGATAACTCCACCAGCGCCCTGAGCGCCATAGCCCATATGTGGAGGAATGGTAAGGCGACGACGGCCGCCCACCTTCATACCGGCTACGCCCTTGTCCCAGCCAGAAATAACTTGTTGCGCGCCTAGACGAAACTCGAATGTGTCGCCACGGTTCCATGACGCATCGAATTCGCGTTGTGTGCTCCATGCAACGCCCACATAGTGCACTTCAACGTTGTGGCCGTTTGTTGCTTCGTTCCCATCACCCACAACGATGTCCTCAATGACAAGGTCAACGGGTGGTTCGCCGGCGGGGATAGTGACTTCAGGCTTGTTTGCGCTCATTTATCCAACTTAATCGGATGAGTCGGGTCAACTAGTTATGCCTTAGCTCGAGTTCGACGCAGGACAGGATCTGCAATACGTAGTGCAGAATCAGCGATGCTCATCACCCGTCCTGGTGCGCCTGGCGTATCGGAATCAATGAGATTGCCCATAACAGCAAGGGTGATATCTGCTGCTGCTTGAGTGCCCACTGCAATTCGAAGACCAGGGCGTAGGAGCCACGGGTGCCCGATGAGAAAGCTGAAACGGCGTCCTGTACGAAGGAAAGCATCAAAGCGCTCTCCCACTTCTTTGTCGTACGCAACGGACGCCGTGACGGGATCAGCAATGAACTTCTGCACCGCGAGAATGCCGGATTCAAGTCCGTAATCAATTCCTTCGCCGTTCATGGGATTCACGAAACCTGCGGCATCACCAACAGCTACCCACCCTGGACCGAAACGCTTCACGCAGCTCATGGGTAATCGCCATGCACGTGGCTTGTCGATGTATTCGCCTAAGGACCATGAATCGCGAACAATCGAAGCATACTGATCGAGCAGCGTGTTGAGGTTGAGCTTCTTGAAGCCCTTCATAGTGCTGAGAGCACCGACGCCGATGTTCACTGTGCCATCGCCTGCGGGAAACATCCATCCGTAGCCCGGCACCGGAGTTCCGTGTTCGTCACGCAAACTAAGACACGCCTCTAAGTGGCGTTCCGCATGGCGTGGAGTTGGAGCGTATGCACGAATTGCCAATCCAAATGTTTCGTTGGGGTCTCGCTCGGCGCCCAATATTTTTGCAGCCATCCCTTGCGCACCCGCAGCAAGGATGGTGAATGGCGCCTTGTACACCTGTGCACCAACTCGAACACCTACTACACGTTCGCCATCTAATTCTGGCAGCGCCTCTGTGTCAAAGTGAACCTGTGCACCGCTTGCGACGGCAACATCAAGCAAGTGGTTGTCAAACTTCTGCCGCGGCCACACTGCTCCGTGGTTTGGAAAGCGAGACGTTGTTGGCCATGCCAATTCGCGTTGCTTCTTGCCAGCAATCATTCGAAGGCCATCAATACGATGCGCCACACTGTGGTCGATTCGTAATTCATTCAATGCAGCGATTGCGCGAGGGGTGAGACCGTCGCCACATACTTTGTCGCGACCGTACGGTCCTTTTTCAAAGAGAGCCACTTTCAATCCGGCACGAGCTGCCGTAATTGCTGCTGCGGATCCGGCAGGTCCACCACCAATGATGAGAATGTCGTACTGCATTGCCTCAAAGCCTGCCACCCCAACTCTCCAACCACTACCTGCGTACGATTGGTCATATGGCGCACATGGACATTTCCGACGCAGTTGCCCTCCTTCGAAGCGAAGATTCAATGGCAGTCCCCCTCGGTCCAGGAGTTCCGGGCGGGTTCATGCATGCACTGGCCGAGCGAACAGATTTCACTCGACTCGAAATCTTTGGTGCACTTTTGCCTGATTTGTACGCCGTACTGACCCAACCAGGTGTCCATTACCGCAGTGGATTTTTCGGGCCAGCGGAACGCTTCCTACGAGATGCTGGCGCTTCCATTGATTTCGTTCCAGCGGACTTTCGACGTTTTGCCCCAATTCTTGAATGGCTCCACCCGCGCGTCATCGCATTCGCTGGCGCACCACCGGTTGATGGCTGGGTCAGTTTGTCGTTGCACGCGGGCGCAAGCGTTGACGAATTACATCGTGCAGCCGCAGACCCAAACAGAATTGTGATTGCCGAAGTCAGCGACAAATTCCCTCGAACATTCGGCGTCTTACCCGAATATGGTCATCGCATTCATGTTGACGACATTGATGCGCTGATCTACACCGACCGAGAACCGCTCAACCTGGCTGATGCACCGAGCACCGATGTAGAAAATGCCATCGCGCAACTTGCTCTGCAATTCATCCGTTCAGGTTCCACTTTGCAGACAGGTATTGGCGGTATTCCGAATCAAATTGCTCTCGCATTGGCCAACAGCGATATTTCAGATTTGGGTATTCATTCAGAAATGTTCACCACGGGACTCATGCGACTACATCAGGCAGGCAAAGTGTCCAACAGAAAAGGCACGGAGTTTGATGGTTTCTCACCCACAACCTTCGCTGCCGGTATCCCAGAGCTCTACACGTGGCTTCATGAAAATGAAGACGTGCGATTCTTGCCTGTCAAGGTAGTTAATTCGCCCGAAATCATTGCTCGCAATCGCGACATGGTCACCATCAACGGAGCACTCGCTATTGACCTTTCGGGCCAGGTGATGGCCGACACCATCAATGGCAAGCAGTTCAGCGGAGTTGGCGGTCATGAGGATTTTGTTGCTGGCCCCGGTCTTACGCTGGGCGGTCGCAGTCTTATTTGTTTGCCTTCCACCAGTGTTGTGAATGGCCAACTGACCAGCAGAATTCTGACGCAATTCCCTGCTGGCAGTGTGGTGAGTACTCCTCGACATCAAGTCGATGTCGTTATCACCGAATACGGCATTGCGGAACTAGAGGGTCGCACCATTCGCGAACGATCTCGCGCGCTCGCCATGATTGGCCATCCGCAATTTAGGGATGAGTTGTTGGCGAATGCCGAGGAGTGGCCGAAGGACTGAGCCCCGTCGCATTGAACAGCGCGACAACAGCCATCAATGCGATTGCGCCAATGAGGTATCCGGCAAAAAGGTCGGTGGGCCAATGCGTTTGAATAAGCCACGACGACACACCAACGTCAACCGCTGCAAGACCCACCAGTACCCACGCTGTCATGCGCTTACCGATACTCCATGCGCGCGAGAAATACCACGCGATGTACCCAAGTAGCGCCACCACATTTGCTGCGTGCCCCGATGGAAATGCCATCTCGCCCACGCTGACATCAACATTCTCGTAGTAGTAGTGGTCGTAGGGGAAAGTACGACCAATCGCAACTTTCAATGAACCAGCCATTCCTGTTTCAAAAAGCAACACCAAAAGCAAACCGCCAAGTGGCACCCATGACCTCTTGCGCCTCGACACAAACGCCATGAGCGGAATGAAAATCGAGATGATGGTTCCGCGCAAACCAAAGATCACGGTCTTGGTGAAAATTTCACGCGATGCATGTAGGTTTCGAGACACACGTGCTGCGGCTTGATCGAAAGACGACAGCCAACCCTTCATAACCACTTGTTGGATGATGATGACAAGCAGCACTGTTATTGCAACGTTCCACTTCACATAACGGCGGTGGTCCAACATCGTTCTCTATTGTGCCTTGTAACGCGCCCACCACTGTGTCACCAACGGGCGCGGCACTCCTCGGCAAAGCCCTGCAGGTCCACAAAGTCATGCTTGACACCATCATCATCCATGACCCACCCGTGCCAGAGCCCAAACACTTGATGAGTTTCGCGCTTCATCACCTTGGCATCAATCTTGCTGTGCTTGTCGTATCGAGGTACCAATGTGACGTCCATCTGACCACCCGGATCCACCACGTGCCACGGTTCCATTGGACGACCCCAGTCGTACTGCCACTCCAATTCACGCCCAATTTTGGACAATTTCCCGTTGACAAAGACTCCGTTCTCTGTGGCTCCGGTGCCCGCGGTCCACTTGGCGCCTACTTGTAATCCAATGACCGCGTCATGAGATGTTCGGCCAGCACCGCCACCCCAATTCCATGTCGTGTCATAGGGCCATCGTCCACGACCAATGTCAATGATTCCCCACGCGTTGTCATCTTCGCCAATTACCCATTCACGTTCTCCAACGCGCATGGTTCCGCGTGCTGGCCGGGCTTGGTGCTTTGATGTGAACTGGAAGACCGTTTCACTCCACGGAATCACTACGTTCAGAGTCTCGTGGCCAGGAGGCATTTCAATCGTTGCGTGAAGCTCGCCGCGTTCACCGTTTTCCTCTACCCACTCAACATCGAAATACGTGTTGCCATGTTCATCGTCTCGCATGTCAAATGAATAGTTCTTCCCGCGAATCGATATGGGTGTTGAACCAGCAAGGTCTGGTACTTCAAATCCGACGCCCCTGGCTGCGCCGATTCCGCGACCACCCGTGCGCTCATCAGAGAGATCCAACCACCAAATATCCGACGTACCGAAGAAATCCAGGTGGGCAACAACTCCGCTGATGATGAGGTCCCCCGCCTGAATAGACCAGTAATCCCAACGCTTCTTTCTGCCCCACGAACCTCGCTGGTTACCTGTTTGCAACAAGTGTCGTGACCATCCCCGCGCTTCAGGGTTCAGGCGTTTGCCATCGGGTAGAGCCAATAAAACTGGCGTTGTTATTTCGCGCTCGTTGGTGGTCATCTCTTGACCTTAGAACCACCACTAGGTTTTCCTCCATGCCAAACCCCGAAGATTTTGCACCACTCCCCGCTGAGGCTGCGGCCTTCTGGGCACATTTTCCGCAATGGGACAACGACATCAACTACGCAATGCACCTCGGCATGGTGGTGGAGGAAATTCGTCAGGACTATGCACGAATGCGACTTCCGTGGCGCCCGGAAATGTTGCAACCTGCTGGCATCATGCACGGCGGGGCCATTGCCAGTTTGATTGACAGTGTTGTTGTGCCCGTCGTCGGTTGGGTCAACGACACTGAGGGTGGTTTTCGAAAAGGGCAGCTTCTTACTATCAGTATGAACGTCAACTATGTGGGCTCCATCAAAGACGAGGATGCCATTGCTGAAGGATACGTGGAACGACGCGGCAAATCGATTGTGTTTTGCAAAGTAGAAGTACGCGGAAGTGAATCACAGCGACTGTGTGCAACCGCATCTCTTGTTTATAAGAACTAATTGCGACAATGTCTTCAGTACTTGCATGTCCGCACTGTGCTGGCAATCTCATGCTTTCCGAACGAGATGCTCGCTGTCCAAACGGACATTCATTTGATCGCGCCAAAGAGGGCTATTTCAATCTGATGCATTCGGGTCGCATACCCAGCTCCACCACCGCAGGGGATACAGCCGAATCCCTGCAAGCTCGTCGTTCCTTTCTCAACAGCAACGCTTACGCGCCGGTGGTTTCCGCGCTGACCTCAATGTTGGGACCCGTGAATGGCCCCGTTCTTGACGTGGGATGTGGCGAGGGCTTCTACTTGTCCCACATTGAAGCCCCGGAAAAGTACGGCCTTGACATCTCCAAGAAAGCCATTCAGATGGCGAGCAGGGCCTACCCCGATACACAATTCGTTGTCGGCACGTCATTTCATTTGCCAGTTCAAGATCACTCTTGTTCCGCCGTGTTCACAGTATTTGCTCCACATTCCATCAACGAATACGAACGCGTGTTGCGCCCTGGTGGAAAGTGGGTCACTGTGTCTCCTGGCCCTCATCACCTTGAGGAAATGCGCCCAAGAAAAGACGAGAAAATTCGTGAACGTGAACAACGCCGCACAGAGCCACCCGCTGGCTGCAGTGTGTCAGAACGCGTTCAATTCACACTGACCCTTACCGACTCAACAGCTCGAGATTTGTACACAATGACACCATTGCAGTTCCAAGCATCGTCTGCAGAGGCTGTCGAGACAGTCCGTTCCGTCAGCGTTGACGTATGGATTAGTAGCCACACTTTGACAACGACGGTCTAATCACCGAGACTTACCTCGTGGCCACAAAGAAGAACAGTGCATTCGATGATGGTTACTACCGTCGTTTTTACGGCGAGGACGGCGTGCACGACGACGATCGCATTCACCAACTAGCTACCGCTGTTCATCATTTCGCTGCATGGTGGGGTGTTCCCGTTTCTTCGGTTCTCGACATTGGCGCCGGAATGGGAATGTGGCGTGATTGGTATCGCAACAATCATCCCGAAGTAAAAGTGCTCTCCACCGATGTCAGTAAATACGCATGTGAAACCTGGGGTCATGAACTCCGTGACATTTCAACTTGGAAGCCCCGGGGTCAATACGACCTGGTTATTGCGCACAGTGTGCTCCAATATCTTGACAATGCATCGTTTGTGCGAGCCATTGAAAACATCGCCTCTGCCACCCGCTGGCTCTTGTATCTCGAAATCCCTACAAAGTGGGATTACGAAAACATCGTTGACGAATCAAGCACCGACATGCAGGTATTTCAGCGAAGCGCAACGTGGTACCGCAAAGTATTGGCACCGCATTTTCAACAAGTGGGTGCAGGTCTTTGGACACCGCATAACGGCATCTTGATGTACGAATTAGAGGCCTCGAAAGTGTGACGACTTAACCAACGGGTCGGAATCGATACAAAGCATTCCCTTGACCTGTATCGCACCACACCACTTCAACGGGCATGCCCACTTTCACTGATTCAACATCACATTCAACGATGTTGGTCATGACACGCGGACCTTCGTCTAGTTCAACGTAGGCAATCACAAATGGACCCGCCTCTTTGTACAGCATTGCTCCCTTGCGAATGATGGCAAAGCTGTAAATAGTTCCCTTGCCGCTTGCATCAAATGTGGACACATTCTCTGACCAGCATTCGGGACAGTGACGTCGTGGAAACCACAACACCGTGTCGCAATCGTTGCAACGTTGAAGTTGAAAACGGCCTTCTGCAGTGGCATCCCAAAAGGCCTTATTTGCTTGAGTAACAAGCGGTGCTGGATTTGGCAAGGTGCTCATGCGTCTTCCTGTCCAAGAATAAGAGTGACTGATCCGTGTCGAGAGCCGAGACTTCCGCCTGTGCCGTGTGCCAATGCAATCTGACAATTGGGAACTTGCACTTTTTCGTGTGCTTCTCCACGTAATTGACGCACTGCTTCGATGACTTTGGTGATACCACCACGATTGGATGGGTGGTTATTGCACAATCCCCCACCATCGGTATTGAAGGGCAGTTTTCCAAATGGCGCCACCAAGCCACCATCGGCAACAAATGCTCCGCCCTTACCTTTTTCGCAGAATCCGAGATCTTCGATTGTCTGCAGAACCGTAATGGTGAAGCTGTCGTAGATAGACGCATAGTTGATGTCTTTCACGGTGACACCTGCTTCTGCAAATGCCCGCGGACCTGAGTACACAGCACCAGTGTGCGTGAGATCTATGCGACCGTTGCGAGTGTGCTTGACGGCTTCACCATGTCCGAGAATTTTCGCATTTGTTTTGCCAAGTTTCTTTGCAACTTCCGGTGACACCACCACTAGTGCCCCACCACCATCAGTAACGACACAGCAATCAAGACGGTGCAACGGATCAGCGACCATTGGCGAATTCAACACATCGTCAATAGTGACCGCATATGGCAAGAATGCATTGGGGTTGTACTGCGCGTGAATGCTTGCGGCAACTTTGATTTCTGCAAGTTGCTCTGCAGTGGTACCGAATTCGTACATGTGTCGTTGCGCAGCCAAGGCGTATGAGTGTGGCGCACCCATCATTCCCCACACTTGCTCAAAAGCGGCTTCTGGCCCCGGAGAAAAAGATGGCCCCTGCCATCCACTCTTTGGCTTGCCGGCCAAGGTCACTAACGCCACATGGCACTTCCCTGCGGCAATGGCTGCGGCGGCGTGACCAACATGCGCCAGGTATGAGGAGCCACCAGTTTCAGTGCTGTCAACGTATGTGGGATTGATATTGAAGTAGTCGGCCAATGTGAGAACGCCAAAACCAGCTGTGCCGTCGCAGAACAATGCATCAACATCGTCCATAGAGAGTCCGGCATCAGCCAATGCCCCCAGGGCCACATCAATGTGGATATCCCACACGGTCTTGTCAGGAAGATCACGACCTGGGTGTTCGTAAATGCCGGCGATGTACGCGGCGCCTCTAATACTCATGACATTTCACTCATTCGTTCAGATTTTGCTGAATCACCATTAGAACAGGTGAACCACTAGTTATGACTAGTGGAGTACACGTGAACTCGTGCGAATTACGGCACAGACGTTGTAGTGGTGGGCTTCTTCACCGTGGTTGACGTGCGAGGCACCGTGGTTGTTGTGGTGGTGCGAGGCACCGTAGTTGTGGTTGTTGGCGGCCTCTTCACCGTTGTGGTGGTGCGAGGCACCGTAGTGGTAGTTGTCGGTGGCTTCTTCACCGTTGTAGTGGTTCTGTGCACCAGCGTGGTGGTTGTAGACGTGGTTCGCGGCGGGCCCGTGTGAGTGGTGGTAGTTGCGAGTGCGACCCGTGCTTTGCGAACAGCAGCTCGTTTGAGCCGCTTTTTTGTTGTTGTGCTACCAGTTGAATTGACAGTGGTGACCAATGATTTCTTCGCGGTCAATTGAGAATTCTTGGCAAGTCGTACCACCACTTTGTCTTTGTTGTTCGCCACCGTGACAGTGGAATCAACACGAGGGCGCACAGTAACGCCAGCTTCGGGATCAAGAGTCAGTTCATTATCTTTCGTCGACGGCGTACTTAATTTCTTTCGTGAGACCACCTGAGTTCGCGAACCATCTGCAGTAGCGATTGATATTACTAGGTCGCGTTCCAAGGTTCCTTCTTGCGTTGTTGCTGATACTGGCAGTACTGAATACGACTCCGTCATGTCTGGCATACTCACCATCACCATTGATGTGCCAAGACCGCCTTTACCAACGGTGTATTTTGCGTTGGCCACTTCATTGACTATTGCCCCGTTCACTATTCCCACGTGCTTTCCGCTAGCAGTAACGATGAGTAGCCCTACGGCAGGTTGACCTACAACTGAATCGGCGACCACACTCACCGTTGAGTAGGACTTTGAGGAATCGGCGTCAGACCCAAATTCATCGGTAAACGGAGCATTACGCGAATCCATTGGAGTCAACTCGAACGTGCCTTTTCCGCCTGACCAGGTAGTTGCACCGGAGTCGGAGTTAGCAGCAACTGAGTTATAGCTCCACTGTTTTGTTTTTTCATCGACAGTGATGACTTTGTGTTCTCCCGGATAGTTGTTGTCATAAATATGAATTGAATAGACGAAACCTTGCTTGGTGATTGCGTACGGCGTTACTGCATGTCCAAATCCGTCGCCATATAACCCGATGGTGTATCCCGTGTTGCTCCCCAGGCCGTTTGCCAGTTCACGCACTAGTTGCACAGGGTCTTTCTCACGAGATGCGGCCGCTGCGTCACGTACTTCTGGCATGAACTGCGTGGCCCACCAATAGTTCACTTCCTGATCCACCAATTGTTGCGGACGTGTGAGAGCTGACGCATTTGTCGCAGTCGGTTCAATCTCGCTTGGGCTCTGCAAACCCTGGTAGTACCGAAGAGCCAAAGCTGCCATCCCTTCGCAACGGCCACCTTGTACCGCCAGTTTCCATTCCTCAAGCGCGGAGGCAGCAGCTGGATTCAAGACGCAATCGGATTCAGTTGTTCCTGCGCTACACACCACGTCGGCGCCGTATAGGCGCACCATGGTGCCCGCATCCATGACATCGGTTGTGCCACTGAAGCCTGCCCAGTTAGCAAATGAAAAGTCGTTGGGTTCAAGACGAAAACCGCTATCGGCGCACAATGTTCCGCCTGTCAGCCCCTCTGGAGTACGCCCACCGCACAACGCTGGTACATCGGTTGCACCGTTGTTCGTGCCTCCGCATGATGCGACTACCGCTAGAACAACGCACAGGCCAAGCACACGTCCGCGATGCATTGACCTGTTGAACGACATCATCTCATTATGTCAGTCAGCAGTCATCAACTTCCACGTAGAGCAAACGCATTGACCTCTACTAAGGTCACGCCATGGCATCAGGACATTGTTTATGTGGCGCAGTTACTTTCGAAATGACCGGAGACTCCATCGCTACCGCGGTGTGTCACTGCGATCATTGCCAACGACAAAGTGGCAGTGCATTTTCAGTGAATCTCATTGTTCACGAATCACAGGTATCAATCTCTGGCAACCTCAGTTCGTACATTGAACGAGGTGAGAACAACGACGATGAATACGTTCGTCGTAACTTCTGCCCCACGTGCGGTTCGCCCGTTACATCCGAACTGTTGAAGACTGCAGGCGTCATCGCCGTGAAGGCTGGCCTACTAAATGATCGCTCAAATGTCCAGCCCGCAGTTGAGGTGTGGTGCGTTGACAAGCAGCCATGGGTTACCTTGCCCGGCATGGCAATGTCACGCGAACGCGAATCATAAGCACCGAGTGAAATGTGGCCAGTAATGGCAGAGCATCGCATCTTCTCAATGAGTGTTGCCAGTGTGTATCCGTCGTACGTGAACAAGTTGGAACGAAAGGGTCGCACGCAGGCTGAACTTGATCAAGTAATTCGTTGGCTCACCGGTTACACGGCCGCTTCGTTGAAGTCGCACCTGAAAAAAGAGACGGACTTCAAGACTTTTTTCGCGAAGGCACCGAAGATGAACCCTGCGCGAGTGGAAATTAAAGGTGTTATCTGTGGAGTGCGAGTTGAGGAAATTGAAGACCCCACCATGCAAGCCATTCGCTATCTCGACAAATTGGTCGATGAATTAGCAAAGGGCCGCCCCATGGAAAAAGTGCTACGCACACTCGCGCACTGATTACCTAACTGTCATTGACACAGTTCTTGACGCGACTTTCTTTCCCGACTTGCTGTAGGTAACTACGGCAACTTTGCATGTACCAGCCTTGTACGCGAACACTTTTGTACTGGTGGCAGTACACGTTCTTGCCGATTTAGTGACCAACTTGTACGTGCCGCCCGAAAGCTTCTTCAAACGTGAGAGTGAGAGCACGTTCGATTTTGTGAATGTCTTTCGGCTCAACGACTTACCCGACTTGGTACGTACGCCATATGTGGGCTTCGAAAACGTGACCTGGGGAACCACAATGGTGAGTCCAGTGGCATCGTCGGCCGTCACCGTGTACTGAAGGCCAACATCGGTGGCCATACCAGTGGTGGCATCCACGGTTGTTCCGTTTTCCGTACGCGAAAAAGTAAGCGATGACAACGCTACTGACGGTGGAGCACCAAAACAGCCAACAACACCAGCGGTCGGAATAAACACTGTGATATTGCCGAAGTTCTTGGTGCCATCAAACTTCAGATGCGGGCCACCCACTTCGAATGAAATGGCTGCGTTTGAAGTTGCTCCTTTTGCTGGACATGCCGTGCGCATCCAGAAGTAATACGCAGACGAACTCCACGACATCCCCTGCAAGGTGACAAAGTCATCCTCTGCGCTGCCATTTTCGCCGTAACGAATCGATACGCGAATCTCAATGTTGTCGGCACTCGCCCGATCTCCATGATTGGTTTTCACGTTCAACACGCAGTCAGCAGGGCCAGCGTTTCCACAATCACTTCCGTAAATGTCGCTGTAGCTAATGGGCTTTGTGGTGAGAGTGACTCGATTCGAATCATTCGCATCAATGGTGAATGCGCTCATCACGCCGTGTCCTTGTGCCACCAGCGGCGTTGTACCCGCTTCCGGCAAGAACGAAACGGTGAATTGTTTGTTGAGGTCGGTCGAATTGAAACGGCCCTGTCCGCCTGACGTATTCGCGTCATATCGACCCCCGAACACGTTGTAGTCACGATTGTTCGAGTCCTTGCATACCAGCACCCAATAGTCACCATAACGACCAGGTTCGGATGGTGATGTCACCACGCCGTCAATGGCCACTGTGTACGGGTTAGTAAGCGCAGTGCCACCGTTTGTGCATGTCACCGCAGATGCACGTACGGGTGATGCAGAAACTGCGATACCTGTTAACGCCAGCGACAGAAGTACAGGAACAACAAACTTCCTCATGACCGCACAATACATCCGATTTTATTGGGCTTTTCAAACATGAAGACCGCCCCGTAGGGCGGTCTTACAAGCATTGATTGTGTTGACGCGTTATCGCTCAATCAAGCGCATCTGAGCTTCGTTGTGGTCCGCACCCGCGGCCGGAGTGAGATTGTCAAGAGCTAACAGCTGCTCGGGTGAAAGCACCACCGAATCTGCTGCCGAATTTTCCTCGATACGCGAAACTCGCTTTGTGCCAGGAATAGGGACGATTCCTTCTCCCTTTGAAAGAAGCCAAGCAATAGCAACCTGCGCAGGTGTAGCACCTGCTTGTGCAGCAATAGCAACGATCTCGTCGGCAATAGCAAGGTTTGCAATCAGATTCTCACCTGTGAAACGTGGGTTGGTGGAACGGAAGTCATCTGCATCGAGATTTTCGATTGATCGAACAGTTCCCGTCAGGAACCCGTGTCCCAATGGTGAATACGGAACAAAGCCAATTCCCAGTTCGCGACACGTGGGCAAGACTCTTTCTTCAACATCACGTGTCCACAACGAATACTCAGACTGAATTGCGGTAATTGGGTGAACTGCATGAGCGCGACGGATGGTGTCGGGTCCCACTTCCGATAAGCCGATATGTCGAATTTTTCCCGCCTGCACGAGACTGGCCAATGCACCAATGGTTTCTTCAATGGGAGTATTGGGATCAAGACGGTGTTGGTAATACAGGTCGATGTAATCAACGCCCAACCGCTTTAACGATGCCTCAGCCGACAAGACAACATTTTCGGGGCTGCTATCCAGACGATGGCGAGATGTATCGCTCTGTGAGAAGAACCCGAACTTCGTTGCAAGAACAACTTCATCTCTGCGGCCCGCAATTGCGCGACCGACAAGCTCCTCATTGACGAAAGGACCGTAGATCTCAGCGGTGTCCACCATGGTGACTCCAAGGTCGAGTGCTCGTTGAATCGTTCGGATTGATTCCGCATCGTCGGTTCCTGCGCCCGTGTAGGCAAAGGACATGGACATTGCTCCAAGTCCGATCCGACTGGTATCTAGAGTGCCGAGTTTCGTGTGCTTCATTTCATTCTCCTTGTCTATGTCGCTCGGCGATTTTCAGAGTCGCCAAACGAACGCATACACCTCAGCAAGATTCAACGACGCCAACAAGACCGCGATAAGACAGGTACTGGCAGAACCTCCCATATAAATTCCGAATGGAATATCGTTCGACATGTGGCAACGAACACCGACATCCGTGATTTCCTCGTTTCTCGACGCGCAAAAATCACACCAACCCAAGCGGGGTTGAAGCATTTCGGCACTACTCGCAGAGTTGCTGGCCTGCGGCGCGAAGAAGTTGCGATGCTCGCAGGAATCAGTGTTGAGTACTACACACGTTTAGAACGCGGTAACACCAATGGAGTGTCTGACGAAGTACTTGAAAGCATTAGCCAGGCACTTCAACTAGATGAGGCCGAACGTAAGCATCTTTTCAACCTTGCGCGCGCATCAAGCCCCAACCACGTAGCTCGCCGCCGAAGTACTCGTGACGGGGTACGTCCGGGGCTACATCAAATCATCGACTCAATCTCGATGCCCGCGTATGTGGTGAATGAACGCCTCGACATTCTTGCTGCCAATCAACTTGGTCGAGGCCTTTACTCGCCGCTGTTCTCTGATGGCGAGACAATTCCCAACGTGGGTCGCTTTGTTTTCTTAGATTCTGCAGCTGAGCAGTTTTTCCCTGACCGAGCAAAGATTGCGGATGATGCAGTTGCGATACTTCGTGCATCGGCAGGTAGGTCGCCTCATGACAAGCGGATCCATGACCTAGTGGGTGAATTGTCGACCAGAAGTGAAGAGTTCCGAATCTTGTGGGCGTCACAAAATGTGAAGTTGCACCGCATCGGGTCCAAGCGTTTTCACCACCCATTGGTCGGCGAACTCACACTCGGCTTTGAATCATTTGAAGTGGCCGCGGACCCCGGGCAACGAGTCAATGTGTATGCCCCAGAGCCGGGTAGCCCCTCAGAAGAAGCACTCGGAATCATTGCCTCATGGGTTTCCTCCTCCTTTGATACACAGAGTTCTGCATTCCCACTTTGAGGGTCACTGCCAGTACCCCTATTGACGGACTCTTCCACGGTGAGCGCCATCGTGATGAACTTCTCCTTCTCAATTAGCGAAAGGTCCAATGAATCATGGAATACACACAACTAGGCACATCTGGTCTGAAAGTCAGTCGTATTGCACTCGGATGCATGAGTTTTGGCGACCTTGATCGGGGCCATCATAAGTGGATTCTTAATGACAGTGAAGCGGAGCCCATCTTTCGCTTAGCAGTTGAATCTGGTGTCACATTCTGGGATACAGCCAACATTTATGCAGACGGCACATCAGAGGAGATTGTTGGTCGCGCAATCAACAAGTACACACGTCGTGAAGACGTGGTTCTGGCCACCAAGGTTTTCGGAAAGATGCACAAAGGCTCCGGCGGTTCAGGATTGTCACGCAAGGCAATCATTGAACAACTCGATGCATCACTCAAGCGATTGGGTACCGATTATGTAGATCTTTATCAAATCCATCGTTTTGACAAGTCCACGCCAGTGGAAGAAACCATGGAAGTTCTTCACGATGTCATCAAGGCCGGAAAAGTTCGCTACATCGGCGCTTCCTCTATGTGGGCGTGGCAGTTCTCAAAGATGCAGTACACCGCGGAGATGAACGGATGGACGAAATTCATCTCAATGCAGAATCAGTACAGCTTGTTGCAGCGCGAAGAAGAACGTGAAATGTTCGGCCTGCTCGCTGACCAAGGTGTCGGTTCAATTCCCTGGAGCCCACTCGCCAAGGGACGTGTGACTCGTCCGTGGGGAGAACAGACACATCGCTCCGAGAACGACGACATTGCACGACGATTCTTCCTCGACAGTGACGCTGCAATCGTCGGCGCCGTTCAACAGATTGCTGAGACCCGCGGAGTTTCAATGGCACAAGTTGCACTCGCTTGGGTATTGCGCAACCCAGTGGTTTCCGCGCCCATCATTGGTCCAACCAAGACCGCGCACCTCTCCGACGCAGTTGCATCACTGTCGATCACGTTGACCGATGATGAAGTCGCGGCTCTCGAGGCGGGATACACGCCACGCCGTCAGACTGGCTTCGAATAGTCGTTCAGAAAACCAAAACCCCCTGCCTGTGGAGGCTGGGGGTTCTAGATATGGCGCGGTGCACTGCCGTTACTGGCAT
>CAYSPE010000033.1:9894-20906 GCA_964432845.1 uncultured Bifidobacterium sp. | reverse complement strand
TTGATATTGATGTGGTGCCGTTTGCGCTTGATGCAGTGTCACGCATGGGAGTAGGGCATGTCACAGTTGTGGCGCGTGAACGAGACATCACGCCTTCAATAACTCGCATGGCATCATCGGCAACGTTGCCCGTGGAATTCACCTATCTCACGCACTGACCCGCGTCATGATTTACCGTTGTCAACGGTATGAAACGCACATCTGTAGGGAAGGCGCTTGTGAGCATGGTGCTCGTTGCTTCAGTGACAGCATGTTCGCGTACCTCGCATTCTGCGCCCACCACCACTGCACCAAGCACCACAACGGGTGAGCCTTCTCGCACCACCGTGCCATGGAAACCTGGCGCGGCGGTGAAGGCGTGGAACAAGTGGGTGAAATCGTTTGTCGCCGTGGATGTAAGCGGCATCTCCAAGAGCGACTGTGGTGTGTACGCCATGATTATCACTGAAGGCAGCCTCACGTTCTACATGTGGAATGGCGTGAAATGGATGGATATTTCTGGTGACCTAGGCGGCGGCAAAGGACGCATTCCGCTCAAGGTGTACACGCACGACTTCACCAACGATGGTGTTCTCGACTTCTTCGTCACCTACGGCGACAATCGTGAAGCCGGCGGAAGTATGTATGGCGCCTACTTCGCGTTTCCATGGAGCGGCGAACATGCTTGTGATTGGAATTGGGTTGACGTTGACAATGGCCAATCCATTTCCAAGATTGTGGAAAAACCCGACATTGATCAGCGCCATGGACGAGTGTTTGGGAACGGATTTGCTCACGGATACGGCACGTATGGCGAGTTTGAGTACTTGCCATCCACTAGTTCTTTCGTGTTCACGCAAGTGTTCAAGAAGTAACCGTCACCGCAGCCTCTAACCTGAAGACCTATGAATAGTCGCCTCGAGTCCATTGAACGGGACTACACCGAACTCGAGGTCAGCTTGGGAAGCCCAGAAGTGTTGGGCGACCCCGTTCGCTTGCGCGACGCATCCCGTAAGTACAAACAACTCACCCCGCTGATTGAGTGCATTCGCGATTTGCGTCAGGCTACGGGCGATGCAGAGGCCGCAAAAGAGCTCATGGCGGAAACGTCTGGCGAGGAACGTGAGTCATTCCGCGCAGAGTCAGTGGCCGCCGAAAAGCGTGTGGAAGAACTCAACGAGTTGTTGAAGGTTCTGTTGTTGCCGCCCGATCCGAACGATGGCAAGAACGTCATCATGGAGTTGCGCGGAGCAGAAGGCGGAGAAGAAGCCAACCTGTTCGCACGTGACCTCATGGATATGTACAAGGCGTATGCAGCTAAGCGCGGCTGGGCTGTTGAAGTTATTCAAGAAGATGTCTCTGGCATGGGTGGCATCAATCAGGCCACGCTCATGTTCAAAGGCGACGATGCCTGGAGCCATTTGCGCTTTGAAGGCGGACCTCACCGAGTGCAGCGAGTACCAGCCACCGAAGCCCAGGGTCGTATTCATACCTCCTCGGCCACCGTTGCGGTCATGACCGAAGCAGAAGAAGTAGACGTTGAAATTGACCCCAACGATTTGCAGATCGATGTGTATCGCGCATCGGGTGCCGGAGGTCAGCACGTCAACACCACCGACTCTGCTGTTCGCATCACCCACAAGCCCACCGGGTTAGTGGTGGCCATGCAGGATGAGCGCAGCCAGTTGCAGAACAAAGCGCGCGCCATGACCGTTTTGCGGTCACGTTTGTTGCAACTGCGTCAAGAAGAAGCTGAAGCTGCTGCCTCGCAAGAGCGTCGTGCGCAAATTGGTGGTGGTGGCCGTGGCGAAAAGATTCGTACCTACAACTACAAAGAGAATCGCATCACCGACCACAGAATTGGTTTTACGATTTATCAGTTGCAGGCCGCATTGGGTGGCGACTTGGATCCCGTGGTTGACGCGTTGGCCGCCGATTTGCGCGCGCGTCAACTAGCAAACAATGAGTGATTCGGACCAGAGCGAACACATCTCATGGCGCGACATGGTGTCGCATACTGCCGACATCGTGGGTGACCGCGTCATTGCAAAATGGTTGTGTGAACACGCCAGCGGATGTGAGATTGGTGAGTTTGCGACACTGCAAGAAGAAATGGTCAGCAATCGTTCTGCAGTGCACCTAGATGCCATGGTTCGTCGGTATCTTGCTGGCGAACCCGTGCAATACGTGATGGGTCGATGGGCCTTTCGACAACTCGACCTGTTGGTCGATCAACGAGTGCTCATTCCACGCCCTGAAACGGAGTTATTGCCTGAAATCGTGATGCAGCATCTTCGTGATGCGCAGAAACCGTACGTAGTTGCCGATCTGGGTACTGGCTCGGGCGCCATCGGGTTATCAATCCTGCACGAAATGCCGCATGCATCCACCACGGTGTACATGACCGATGCATCACCCGATGCAATTGATGTTGCACGAGCAAACGCCGCCGGTATCGGTCGTAAAGCGACACAAGCTCGGTTCGCAGTAGGTGAGTGGTTCGATGCATTGTCCTCTGAATTGCTCCAAACTTTTCATGTGATTGTGAGCAATCCGCCATATATCGCAGAGGGTGACCCAGAAGTAGAAGCAAGTGTCAACGACTGGGAACCACATTCGGCATTGTTTGCTGGCAGCGATGGTCTGAAAGACCTACGAATCATTGTGGCTCAGGCACCACGGTGGTTGCGCAACAACGGCATGTTGATTGTAGAGATGGGGTACTCGCAGGCTGACAACGTGTGTCAATTATTTATTGACGCCGGCTTTAACACGGTGCGTGTCCACAATGATTTGGCAGGGCACGCACGATTCGTGTCAGGTGTGCGCATCGTGTCTTAGGACAGACTTCGTTGCAAGAAGTTCAGTTGGTGTAGCAATAAGTTCTCTGCTACTTCTTCTTGTGGCGTCATATGGGTGACGCCAGAAAGTGGAAGAACTTCGTGTACTTTGCCCGCCGCTAACAACGCCGAGGAGAGTTGCAAAGTATGTGCGGCTACCACGTTGTCATCGGCAAGGCCATGAATAATGAGAAGAGGCACCTCGAGCCTGCTTGCATCTTCCATGAGACATGTTGAGATGTAGGCCCTTTCGTTTGTTGCAGGGTGGCCCAAATAGCGTTCGGTGTAGTGCGTGTCGTACAAACGCCAATCTGTCACGGGGGCGCCGGCAATACCTGCGTGGAAAATATCGCCTCGGCGCAATACCGCGAGCGCGGCTAGGAAGCCACCAAAACTCCATCCTCGAATGCCGACGCGCGTGATGTCTGCACGGGGCTCAAGGTCGGCAAGGGCGCGGGCAACTTCCACCTGATCATCAAGAACTACTTGTGCCAAGTCGTTCACAACATCGCGTTCGTAATCAGAGCCTTTTCCGGGAGTGCCAACTCCGTCAGCAATCACCACAACGAATCCTTGGTCAGCAAACCATTGCGAAGAGTTGTATGCCGCACGCGATGCAACAACACGCTGCGCGTGAGGACCACCATACGGATCGAATAAAACGGGCAATTTTGTGGTGAGTCCGTCCTGGGGCATCACGATGGCAACAGGAATATTTCGGGGGCCAACGGACAAAATGCGAACGTTGGGCGAGACAAGCGGAGTTTCCGCGTGATTAGTTATTTCAAAAACGTTGTCATTACATGTGAGGGTGAAATGGGCTCGAGACATATCGAGTGTTGACGTGCGCACCACGTTGCAATGTGCAGTGCCAACGAATGTGACCACACCATTCGCATCGGTGAGTTGAGTAACAGCGCCTTCAGAGGTGACTGAGTACGCGTCAAGTATCCACGGTGTCTGGATGTTGTTTGCCATGAAGACGACAGGCCCGCTGGCGGAAACAACGGAGCGAACTTGAAGGTGAGAGGGAGTGACTGCATTGCCATTGATCAGCAATCGACGTACGCCATCGCGATCGGCGCAGGTAACAATGTGGTTCTGCGAATTAAGCGTCGGAACACCTGCGACAAGTTCAACCCACGCATGGTCAGTATCGGAAAATTCGACAGAAGTGCGACCTGTTTCAATGTTGATGCGATGAATGTCAATGCGGCGTTGGTCTCTCGTTTGTGTCTGGGCGATGAGGCCCGAACTGCTCCATGACACGGAGTTCAAATATTCCCATTCGCCTCCGAGATAAACATCTGTGCGGGCGGAGTTAGTCACGTTGAAAATGTGTAACGACACAATGGCGTTGTTGCTTCCTGCGGCCGGGTAGCGGTTGGCCAATGGTGCGTGCGAAGGATGTGCTGGATCAGCGATGTACCACACCGGAATCGGTGATGAATCTGCTCGACATGCAGCGATGTATCGAGAATCAGGTGACCACCAGTAACCCCGCATGCGGCCCATTTCTTCTGCAGCAATGAACTCGGCGCTTCCCCAGGTGACGCATTCTGAATCATCTTGAGCGATGACAGTTTCGGCTCCCTCGAGTGTGGCAATGCACAATGAGGTCCCTCGTACGTAGGAAATGATGGACCCGTCGGGGGAGAGACGAACGTCGAACACTCCAGGTTCGATACGAGGTGTTGAAATGTGGCCGGTGAGCACGTTGATGTGCACCACTTGACCGCCCAAGACCGTGACTACTGCTTCTACGGAAGCATCAGTGGCGTACGTAACTATTCCGCCAGCCCCTTCGCGTGCGCGTTCACGTCGGCGTAGTTCTTCAGCGGTGAGGGCTGACAAATCCGTGGAGAGCGTGCGTGGGTCAAGTAATTCGCGCTCTTGTCCCGTTTTAGTATCAAAGACCCACAACGTGTTCACGTGGTCAGATCCACTGTGCGAACGTAAGAACAACACGCGGGTGTTGTCGGGAGAAATGGTGAAGTTTCTAGGTTCACCCAACGTGAGTCGTTGGGTGCGTGCGTATTGGCGCGGGAAGGTATCGCTCACGCGAGCAATGTACCTGAGGCATCGAGGCGAACTCGTTTACCCACCCATTCATTGACACACATGTCACGTCCAAGGTCGGTGCTGGTGGAATCTCCCCATGCGCGACGACCATCGTTGAGAATGCACGTGGCGATGATGCGCTCAATTCCGCCTTCGCGGTCGTGCATGATTGAGTAGCCCTCAATTGTTGTTTCACCTGCGGCCGCAGCGTCTGCTGGCGACGCCAATTGGCGACTAGGCAATGCATCAATTTGGTCTTGCGGGTAGTCGTACGTGAAGCCGTTCTTTGGAGGCTCGGTGGAGTACACGCCAAAGGCATGCTTGGTGGTGTAGCCACCGTTGCCCCACACCAATCCCGTTTTGCCGACACCGTCTCGCAGTTCGCGTGTGACAGTGGCGATTGCGTGCATGACGTAGTTGTTCCATGGGCCACCCGCAAATGGCAGACCGCCAGTTCGCGTGAGTTGGGAATTGATATCTAAGCCCAACGATTTTGCGCCGAGTTGTACAGCGGATGGGAAGCATGAATACAAATCAACAATGTCAATGTCGTGGATGCTGAGACCGGCAAGTTCAAGAACCCGGCGACCAGCCAATTCAATTGCTGGAGTGTCATAGAAGTGATTGCGGTTTGAAATAAACGGATGCTCGTGCGCATCACTTCCTGACTGTGGGAATATCCAGCGATCGCGGGGCACGCCCAACGATTCGGCTTTCTCTACTGAGCACAGAATGAGCGCAGCTGACATGTCAACGTCATTGTTCGAGTTCATCAACTTGGGATAGGGGAACCCGACCATGCGGTTGGTGGGCGACGGGGTGCGAATCTCTTCTGCTGTGTAAGCCTTTTGTCCCCATGCATACGGATTTTTCGCGGCTACTTGGCTGAAGCGCGACCACAGTTCGCTGATGTACTTCTGATGCTCGTCAATTGAATGACCCGCCTGCGCACGCAGAGCTGTTTCGAACAACGGATAAATCTGAATGGGCATCACGATCTTGCGTTCGCGCTCTTCAGGCATGTTCATTACAAGGTCTTCTGACACCAACGTGGGCGCAACCGACGACGTACGCCAAGTTGGTTCTTTGCCTGCCTTCGCATATCGCGCACGAGTTCGTGTTACTTCGCCACCAGTAAGAATGATGAGGTCTGCCTCTCCGGCCAAGATCTCGCGAGAGGCTTTGTTCACCAAAGTTTGCGGTGTGTTTCCGCCCATTGCGGATAATCCGGTTTCACGCGGGGTGAGGCCCAAGTCTTCTGCGATGAGTGCAGCGGGGTTGCCGTATTTCCAAGAAAGGAGACTCACTACCCGAATGGCGTCAGGGTTGGGGACTGATGACAATCCGGCATCGTGGGCAGCAAGGGAGATGGCTTCACCCATGAGAGCCACAGCGTCACGGGCATCGTCTATGCCTTCTGCGCGCTGCACAACTTGGCCGGTGCCGATGAGAACAGGGGTACGTGGGTCTAATGCCATACCAAGACGCTAGGTCCCCGAGACCGTGCCCCTACTACTGTGAAAGGCATGTCACGCATCGCCATCGGAGCAGATCACGCCGGGTACACCTTGAAGCAGCACCTCATTGAGGTGCTGAACAGCCAAGGTCATCAAGTAGAAGATCTGGGAACTCACTCCACGGAGAGCTGTGATTATCCGCCAATCTGCGCCAACGTGGGTCGATACGTGCGCGACGGCAAGGCAGATTTCGGAATTGTGCTGGGTGGCAGTGGCCAAGGCGAGCAGTTGGCAGCCAACAAGGTGCACGGCGTGCGTGCAGCATTGTGCAACTGCCTTTACACCGCTCGTATGGCACGGTCGCACAACAACGCCAATGTGTTGTCCATGGGCGCTCGCGTCGTGGGCGAGGGGTTGGCTGAAGAGATTCTCGCCACGTTCCTCTCCACAGAATTTGAAGGCGGCCGTCATGAACGTCGTGTTGCCATGTTGGCCGATATTGAGCAGCAAGAAGCGAGCAAATAATGCCTTTCCCCTCCGATACCAATCCAGATACCGAAGTATTCGACCTGCTCGAAAAAGAGCGCGTCCGTCAAATCAGCGGATTGCAATTGATTGCCAGTGAAAACTTCACGTCGCCCGCAGTTATGCGCGCTACTGGGTCTGTGCTGACAAACAAGTACAGCGAGGGCTATCCAGGCAAGCGCTATTACGGCGGCAACGCAGTTGTTGATGATGTCGAAGCATTGGCCATTTCGCGCGTGAAGCAATTGTTTGGCGCTGACCATGCAAATGTGCAGCCTCACTCGGGCGCAAGCGCCAATATGGCCGTGTATCTCGGGTTGTTGAAGCCCGGCGACACCATTTTGGGATTAAGCCTCGACCACGGCGGTCACCTCACGCACGGTTCACCCGCTAATGCCAGTGGCATCTTGTACAACTTTGTTTCTTACGGTGTCACCAAGGGAGATGAACGCATTGATTTTGATCACATGCGTGATCTTGCTTTGCAACATCGACCAAAGATGATTGTCGCTGGTACCACCAGCTACTCGCGTCGTCTTGATCCAGAGCCATTCAAGGCAATTGCCGATGAAGTGGGCGCGTTGCTCATGTTCGACATTGCGCACTTGGCTGGTTTGGTAGCGGGCGGTGCCCACCCAAACCCCGTGCCGTACGCTGACATCGTTACATTCACCACGCACAAGACTTTGCGTGGCCCACGCGGCGGCTGCATTTTGTCCAAGGCAGAACACGCGGCAGCGATTGACAAAGCTGTGTTCCCTGGTAGTCAAGGTGGTCCGCTCGAACATGTCATCGCTGCAAAGGCGGTTGCATTCCGTGAGGCACTTGACCCTTCGTTCAAGTCCTACGCGCATCAGATTGTGAGTAACGCTTCTGCACTTGCTGCAGCGTTGTCGAACGAAGGTTTCCGTTTGGTAAGCGGTGGCACTGATAACCACCTCATGGTGGTTGATCTTCGCCCGTTCGACGCAGAATGCACTGGCAAGGTGGCCCAGTTAGTGCTTGACGAAGCCGGCATCACGCTGAACAAGAACACAGTTCCCGACGACCCACGTAGTCCGTTCGTTACCTCTGGCGTCCGTATTGGTACTCCATCAGTCACGACCCAAGGAATGACCGAGTCAGAAATGCCTCTCATCGCTAATTTCATCGCACGAGCACTGCGTCAACGCGACGATGCATCGGCCATTGCGGGTATTCGTCAGGAAGTTGCCGCATTGTGTGCGAAATTCCCTGCGTACCCCAACGGTCTGTAAGCAATCCGAGCTCATTCAAGGGTTCATCTAGGCTCGATCGCTAATGGCTGACATCAGCGGATATTTCATTGTGGGTGGCACCGCTATGGCGGCCACTTTGGCCACTACGCCAATCGTGCGCAGTATTGCGCGCGCCCGCAATTGGGTTGCTATGCCAAGCGAGCGAAAAGTGCACAAAGTGCCAACACCCGATGTTGGTGGGCTTGCCATGTTTGTCGGTGTATTAGTTGCGCTTTTTGTGGCGTGGCGCATGGACCGGTTTTCAACTCTCTTCAACGGAAACAGCGAACCGATGGGCGTCATGTTTGCGGCAGCGGTGATGTTGGGTGTTGGAACTCGTGACGACATCAAAGAAGTGTCAGCGCCGGCTCGCGTACTAACCACCGTGTTTGCCGGAATGATTTTGGTGTGGTTCGGCGTCACCATGTTTTACTTCCGGGTACCGTTCCTCGGTGTTATCCAAGTATCAAATGACTGGGTTGCCATTGTCACGGTGGTGTGGTTGTTGGTCATGGTGCAAGCCATCAATCTCATTGATGGACTTGATGGACTTGCAGCGGGCATCGTGGCCATTGGTTCCACTGCATTCTTTATTTATTCGCAGCACTTATCAGGTCTCGGGTTGTTGTCGGAGCCGAACATAGGACCGCTCATCGCAATCATCACGGTGGGCGTGTGTGTTGGTTTCTTGCCCTACAACTTCAACGGCGCCAGCATTTTCATGGGAGACGGTGGCGCATACCTGCTTGGTTTGCTGATGGCGGTGTCTACCAGCGTGGTGGGTGGTCGTGCTGATCCCACCACCCAAGCCTTCAGTGGCCAAACCTATTTCTTCCTCGCGCCATTAGCGATCCCCATCATCATTCTGGGCGTGCCTATTTTTGACGTGGTGTTCGCCATTGTGCGCCGCTTGGTAAAGCGGCAGGGATTTGCCATCGCCGACCGTGGGCACTTGCATCACCGGCTCATCAATCTTGGTCACGGTCCGAGGCGTGCGGTGGCAATTTTGTGGCTGTGGACAGCTTTACTGTCCGCTTTTGTGCTGTATCCGGCCTTCAATAAGAGTGCCACGAACTTCGCACCCTTTGGGCTGTTTGGCCTGGTGCTGTTTTTGTACACCGTGTTGCACCCCGATTTGTCGAAAACAAAGGATGAAAATAACTCGTAAGTGGAACCTTCATCTATGCACATTTGTCAATAAATGGCGTACGGTCATCCCATGGCCGAAGTAAGCATCTCCGCACTTCCTTTCTCATCTCTTGAAGGTGATGCCTTGGTCTCCATTTTGAATGGAATGACGGATTACATCGGTGTGCATCAAGTGGTGTTTGACGAGTTTGGCCGCATTGTCGATGCAAAATTGCGGTGGTGTAATGATTCGTACCGAAATGTGCGAATGAAGCCAGTTGAACTAAATCAATCGATGGCTGAAACTTATTTTGAGCCGCACATTGCGTTTGCTCATGTCAACGAAGCCTGGGAGATGGGCCGCTCTTTTCAAATCTTTGAAATGCCAGCCTCTACTCGCGACCGTTACCGAGAATCAGGCAAGGCGGTCACCATTCTGGTGAACTGGCAGCGGGTGGGCGACTTCATCGTTGAAGCAGGTAGCGACAACAGCGAGTTTGTGGCCATGCAAGAACTCTTGAAAGACCAACGCTCGTTGGTGGCAATTGCCAGCAAGAAGCGTGCGCTTGCAGTTGAGCGTCAGCGCATTGCACATAACTTGCACGATTCAGTGATTCAGCAGTTGTACGCAACCTCTCTTGGTCTCTCTATTGCGGCCCGTGAAGCAGATGATGCCACCGCCGGAAAAATTGGTGACGCAATGGAGTCCATTGGCAAGGTGATCGAGGGAATTCGGCGTGAGATTCTCGACGTGCAAGCTCATGAAAACTCTCCGTTACAAAATCAGCTTGAGGATGTGTTGATACCCATTGTTGCTCCCGTTGGCGCAGAGTTCGAACTCACAGAACTTCTTCCCAACATTGATCAGGAATTTGTGCCGCACGTTCGTGCGATCTGCCAAGAAGCAACGTCTAATGCAATTCGCCACGGCCAAGCATCGCGTGTCCTTATCACTCTGGAACGTGAGGGCGGGAATCTTCACATCAACGTTTCGGACAACGGTCTTGGGATTAACCCCGATGCTCCATCGGGAAGTGGTCTCAACAACATGCGCCAACGCGCACAATCCATGGGAGGCACCATGAAAGTAAGTACAAGGAGCGGTGGGGGCACTGCCATTGACTGGTCAGTGCCACATCCGGGGTGGGAATCATGATTCGCGTAGCAATTTGTGATGACCACGAGATGGTGAGGGACGCACTTGCGGGTGTGATTTCGCACGAAGAAGGAATTGAGGTGGTGGGTGTAACAGATTCATTGCAGTCCACTTTGAACCTCATTGATCAAACAACACCAGACATCTTGGTGGTGGATGTGCGGTTGCAACAGGAATCTGGGCTCGACGTGGCCCGATCAGTGGTAGCGAAACATCCAAAAACCAAGATTGTCGTTCTCACTTCATTCAATTCAAATGAGGCTCTGGTGCAGGCATATGAATTGGGCGCAAGTGCGTTCACTTTGAAAGCCGGAAGCGCTGACGGTTTGATTCGCACTATTCGAGATGTAGCTGCAGGGCTGAGGTTGATAAACCCAGCGGAAGTGCGAGCCGCGGCACATGAACTGGAAAAGAAAGGCATTGGCCTCATTCGCGATCTCGACGCGAATGATCGTCAAATTGCCCAACTCATTTCACTCGGATATTCGGATAAACAAATTGCCGAGACAGTCTTTCTTGGTTTGCAAACGGTACGAAACCGCGTATCGCGTTTGCTTTCTCGGTTTGACAAGGAAAATCGCACACAATTGGCGTTGTTCTTTGCTGAGTA
>CAYSPE010000033.1:0-9794 GCA_964432845.1 uncultured Bifidobacterium sp. | reverse complement strand
GTGGTGCGCTCCGGATCAATGCAGCCTCACTTCCGTACCGGTGACGTGGCAGTGGTTCGAAATATTTCTCAGAAAGAAGCCGAGAAACTCCGCATTGGGGATGTGGTGACATTCCGCAGTCTTGCGAATCCGAACATTCTGATAACGCACCGCATTGTTCAACGACTCTCGACAAACTCGGCAGCGCAATACGTCACAAAAGGCGACGCCAACGTGGTTGAAGACAGCACCAACCTTTCGAGTTCGCGCATTGTTGGTCGTTACATGTTTGCTATTCCACGCGCGGGATATCTCATCGCCGCGTTACAGAACGGCCAATTGCTTTTCACCGGTGTAACTGCATTTGCTTTCGCCAGCATCGCATTGATGTTGTCGCGTTGGGCCGTTCGGCCCGTGAAAGAAAAGGAAAACAAATGAAAAACCAATTACTAAGAAGGCTGTTTGTGGTGCTCGCAGTTGCGAGTGCGCTGGTTGGATTGGGTGCAATCAGCATTGGTGCTTCTAGCGCGGTGTTTAGTGCAACACGTAGCAATAGCGCTGATGAATTTGCTGCGGGTACGGTCACAGTGGGGGCAGGTACTCCGGCGAGTGTTGCCTGCGCAGTCACAAAGATGATGCCAGGCGATTCTTCTGTTGGTTTCGGTAGCGGATCTCTCGCGCTCGCCAAGTGCTCGTACAAAGTGAAGTACACCGGAACTTCCGGTGCGTGGCTCGCTGTTGATGTCGCAGTGAATGGCGGTAGCACCAACTTGTTCACGGGTAGCTCTACTGGGCTTCAGTACAAAGTGTCAGTAAACGGGAGTGGGCTCATGGTGAATGGCACTACCTACAAGACCGCTGCAGGTGCTGACACCTCAATTCAGGCAGGCACACCGGTGCAGAACTTGTTGGTGAATTCCACACAGGCCGCAACCGACTCTGAATATTCAATTGACGTTGAATATGCCTTGCCATTGGCAGCCCCCAACTCTCTTCAAGGTGCAACTTCTTCGTTGCAGTTGACATTCCATGCGACACAGAGTGCCAACAACCCACTTGGATCATGTGTTGTCCATCAACAATGTTCAACGGTGACCTGGAGTTAATTCATGGTGCCGTTCGAGGGGGTGAGTTCAGTGTGCACATCACTTGCAGTTGTGATTTTGAGCGCGGTTCTTGCCCTCTCGCCTTCATTGGTTCATTCAACGAACGCAGTGTTTTCACAGACTGCAACAAGTGATGTGAATCAATTTGCCGGTGCCACATTTACCCCCACGGTGGCACCGGTAATTTCTCCCACTGCAATTGCCAACACCATTTCGTTGCAGTGGAAACCCGTGTCAATTAGTAGCGGGGCAGCGGTCACCTACACCGTCACTCGTCGCAGCGGTGTTTCTGGTCCAACGCTTGTATGTACAGGCGTTGATACTCCGGTGATGCAAGGGCAGAACATGACCTGCACCGACGCGAATGTAACCGTTGGCACGTCGTATACATACACAGAAGAGCCCGCTGTGGTGCTCGGAGGCCAGAAAACGTGGTCATTGCCCGCTAGCGCAGAGAGCGTGGCCGTCTGTTTGAAGAAATGTAAATAGAAGTCACATATTTCTCAGCGGCCACGCTTGACCCACGGTCACCTTGGCGAATAGATTGTTCACCGTTTCACAAAGTCTTGAACATCGGCGTTCAAGGAGTGATCAAAAGGTCTTCCGTGAAGTTTCTCCCCAAACCAAAGCCCGTGACACCGGCAAATACCAATGTGTCTCAGGGAATTGAATTAGCTGCGGGAATCTTCGTTTTCTTCCTTATTGGGCTTGCGCTCGACATGTGGCTGAATACCACGCCTGTTTTCATGATTGCCCTCACGGTGTTTTCGGTGGTCGGCAACTTCGTAAAGATGTACTACGCCTACACCCACACCATGGGCCTGCTCGAGGAGCAACGGGCCAAGAATGCGCGGGGGGTCAACAAGTGACTTCTGGCTCATCACCCTTGGCCATGGCCGTTGCCGGAGAGGCCCCCGAGGTCTCCATCTCCAAAGACTTGGTGAAGCGCGGTCTCTTTGCGGCTCCCGTTTTGGTGCTGTTAGGGGCCGTGGCAGCAGGGGGCGACGGCGCCTGGTCCGCCGCATTTGCTATAGGGCTCATTTTGCTCAATTTCTCAATGGCTGCATGGCTTATATCGGTTACAGCCCGCATCTCGCTGGGCCTCATGATGGGTGCAATCCTCTTCGGATACATCCTCCGTTTGGCCCTCATTACCCTGGCTGTCCTCCTGGTGAAGGACATGTCTTGGGTCTCGATTCCGGTCCTCGGAGTCACCATCATCGTCACCCACCTGGGCCTCTTGTTCTGGGAGATGAAGTACGTGGCAGCGTCACTTGCATTTCCTGGATTGAAGCCCGATGTAGCAGAATGGCGGGCGTCCCACGCCCCCGAGAATCACTGAAGGAACATGACCCGTGCTTGCACTTGAGTTTCCAGAAATCAACTCGCTCCTCGTTTGGAAGAATCTTTTCGATGGCGTTGGCTTCAACAAGATCGCTCTGATTGCAGTTCTTGCAACAACAATCAGCTCCGTCCTCTTCTTCTTTGCAACTCGCAAAGCAACAAGCGATGCACCTCGTGGCGCACGCAACTTGGCTGAAGTCATCGTTGACTTCATTGAAGACGGCGTCATCATGCAAACCATGGGCAAAGACGGTTTGGCTTGGACACCATTCCTTCTCACGATGTTCTTGTTTATTTATCTCTGCAACGTGCCCGGAATCATTCCGTTCTTCCAGATGCCCGCAACGGCTCGTATGGCAGTGCCAATGTTTCTTGCCGGATTGGTATGGGTTGTGTTCAACGCAACTGGCATCAAGCACCAAGGTCCTGTTGGTTATTTGAAGAGTGTTCTCTTCCCACCAGGAGTTCCCAAGGCTCTGTACATTCTCGTGACACCGATCGAGTTGATTTCAACGTTCCTCGTTCGTCCGTTCTCACTTGCTGTTCGTCTTTTCGCGAACATGCTCGCTGGTCACATTCTTCTGGTCACCTTCGCACTTCTTTCAGAAGCGCTGTTCCAGGCAAAAGACAAGGCGCTGATTCCAGTCGGCATCTTGCCTTTCATCATGCTCGTGTTCCTCACGTCGTTCGAGGTGCTCGTCGCGTTCTTGCAGGCGTACATTTTCGCCATGCTGACCGCGGTGTACATCGGCGGAGCGGCTCATCCGGAGCACTAGGCCAACAGGTCTCTTACAACAATCCACTACTTAGGAGAGAAAAACAATGGAAGCAATTTCAATGCTTGTTTCAGCAGCAGCTGAAAAAGACCCAAACACAACAGGTTCAGGTCTCACCGCCCTCGGTGCAGGTCTCGCTTATGGTTTCGCAGCCATCGGACCAGCACTCGGAATTGGCAACCTCGTCGGTAAGTCCGTCGAGGCAATGGCACGTCAGCCAGAAGCAGCAGGCATGGTTCGTACCACCATGTTCCTCGGTATTGCATTTACCGAAGCACTTGCTCTTATCGGCTTCGTGGTCTTCATTCTTCTCAAGTTCGCCTAATTCGCGAACTGAGTCCGAGTCAACCATCGATCTCCGCACCCGCGGAGTCCAGGAGCTGAAATGCCGACTGCGATAGTCACCCAACTGAATGGACATGTTGTTCAGGTTCGCTTGGCGTCTGATTCCACAGACACCACAGCACCTGTTGCACTTGAGTCAGCTGCGCCAGAAGCAGCGACCATGGAAGCAGGCACCACCGAAACAACTGTTGCGAAAGCAGCACCAAACCCCATTGCGGCTACACCGAACGAGCTCGCATGGACAGCAGGATCATTCTTTGTCCTGTTCGTCATCTTGCGATACTTCTTGTTCCCACGCCTCAAGAAGGCAACTGACGCTCGTTACGCATCAATTCGTGCGAACGTCGAAGGTGCTGACCAAGTGAAGTCCGATGCACGCTCTGCCGTTGCTGAGTACGAAGCAGCAGTTGCTGCCGTGCACGCAGAAGCAGCAGGACGCATCGACGCCGCTCGTCAAACGCTTGACAATGAGCGCACTGCACAGTTGGCACAGGTCAACGCACGCATCGCAGCGGCTCGCGCAGAAGCAGATGCTGCAACTGCACAGGCTCGTGCAGCAGCACAAACACAAATTGCAGCAGCCGTTGCAACCGTTGTTACTGCTGCCGCAGAGTTGGCCACCGGACGCAAGCCCGAAGCTTCCACTGTTGATGCAACAGTGAAGGCAGTCATGGAAAGCGCGGTAACACGATGATCGCATCACTCCTTTCGGTATTGGTTTCAAGCGAGGGCGAAGCGCTCACATACCAGTCTCACCACTGGTTGCTGCCTGAAACTGCAGAAATCATCTACGGCGGAATCTCGTCCGTTTTGGTCATTGGTGCGCTCATCAAGTTCGTTGGCCCCATGGCCAAGAAGGCCTTGTCCGACCGCACTGCAAAAATTCAGGGTGAAATTGACTCGGCTCGTGATGCAAAAGCAAACGCCGAACAAGAAGCCAGCCAAATTCGCACAGCACTTGGCGACATCTCATCAGAGCGCGCACGCGTTCTTGCAGATGCCGACAAGCAAGCAGCAGCCCTTCTCTCCGAGGGTCGCGCTCGCGTTGCTGCAGAAATGGCCGATCTTGAAGCCAAGGCAAACGCCGACATCGCAAACGCTTCATCTCGTGTGAATGATGAATTGCGCGCAGAAATCACGCGCCTCTCAGCAATCGCCGTCGAACGCGTTGTTACTCAGTCACTCGATGACAAGGCCCGTCAGGACCTCATCGAAGGATTCATCTCGAATGTGGGGTCAGCACGATGAGCTCGTCAACCATCGACGCATACGTCACCTCTATCAACACCATCGCATCGGCTGAGGGCGTTCTCGCTCAAGTGGAAGCAGAGTTCTCCGCAGTGGTTCGCACAATTGATGCGAACGATTCATTGCGCAGCAAGCTCACCGATGAGTTGTTGCCCATCGCAGTGCGTCAGAGCATTGTCGAGCAATTGCTCGATGGCAAGGGTCACCGCATTACAGCGCAGTCACTTGCGCTTGTTATCGGTGCAGGCCACGCTCGTGACTTGCGCGCTATCTCAGAAAAAATCTCAGCTGGCGTGGCACAAGGTCAAGGCCGTCAGGTTGCAGAAGTTCGCAGTGCAGTAGCACTGACCGAAGATCAGCAAACTCGCCTTGCCGCTGCGCTTGCAAAGGCCACAGGTTCAGAAGTGAACCTCAAGGTCGTCGTTGATCCTTCCGTTGTCGGTGGCATTGTTGCCACTGTCGGCGACAAGGTCATCGATGGTTCAGTCCGTCATTCACTCGACCAGCTCAAGAGCCGGTTGTAAAGAAGATTCGCGAAAAAGAAGGAACACATGGCAGACATCACATTTTCCGCCAATGACATCGCATCCGCGATTACCGGTGGTCTCGCTGGTTACTCGCAGTCGCTCGAAGCACAGACCGTTGGTCGCGTTGCTGAAGTAGGCGACGGTATTGCGCGCGTTACTGGTCTTCCCAACTGTGCAGTGAACGAGTTGTTGCAGTTTGAAGACGGCACCATCGGCCTTGCATTGAACCTCGACGAGGATTCAATCGGCTCGGTAGTTCTCGGTAACGCAGACAGCATTGAAGAAGGTCAGTCAGTAAAGGCAACTGGACGTATTTTGTCCGTGCCAGTTGGCGACGCAATGCTTGGTCGCGTTATCAACGCACTCGGTGAACCCATCGACGGAAAGGGCGACATCGTTGGCGCCATCGACCGCCGCGTGGAAATTCAGGCACCTGGCATCATGGGTCGCAAGCCCGTACACGAGCCTCTACAAACCGGTATCAAGTCGATCGACGCAATGACACCAATTGGTCGCGGTCAGCGCGAGCTCATCATTGGTGACCGTAAGACTGGCAAGACCTCAGTTGCCATCGACACCATCATCAACCAGCGTGGTCTTGGTGTGAAGTGCATCTACGTTGCAATCGGTCAGAAGGGTTCCACTGTTGCCCAAACAGTAGAAACACTTCGTCAGTACGGCGCGCTTGAGTACACCGTTGTGGTGGCTGCTCCAGCATCAGAGCCTGCACCGTTCAAATACCTCGCTCCATACTCAGGTTGCGCCATCGGCCAGCACTGGATGGAAAATGGTGAACATGCGCTCATCGTGTACGACGACTTGTCAAAGCAGGCAGAGGCATACCGTCAGATGTCACTGCTCCTTCGTCGTCCACCAGGCCGCGAGGCATACCCTGGCGACGTTTTCTATCTCCACAGCCGCCTTCTCGAGCGCGCAGCAAAGCTGAGCGACGAAAAGGGCGCTGGTTCACTCACTGCATTGCCAGTGATCGAAACCAAGGCTGGCGACGTGTCCGCGTACATTCCCACCAACGTGATTTCCATCACCGACGGTCAGGTGTACTTGCAGGACAACCTCTTCAAGTCTGGTGTTCGTCCTGCAGTTGACGTAGGCGTGTCAGTGTCTCGCGTAGGTGGCGCTGCTCAGACCAAGGCAATGAAGGGCGTGTCAGGCACACTCAAGCTTGACCTCGCACAGTTCCGTGAGTTGGAAGCATTCGCAACTTTCGGTTCCGAGCTTGACGCAGTGTCAAAGGCACAGCTTGAGCGCGGTTACCGTCTCGTTGAATTGTTGAAGCAGGGACTCAACTCCCCAATGCCAGTAGAAGAGCAGGTTGTGTCTCTTTTCGCCGGCACCAAGGGATTCCTTGACGACATCGCAGTTTCCGATGTTCGTCGTTTCGAAGCTGAACTTCTTGAATACGTTCGCGCTCGCCACGGTGCAGTTCTTGCAGAACTTCGCACCAACGCAAAGGCCGATGTTCCTTCCGACATGGGCGACATCGTCGCTGCATTCAAGGCACAGTTCAAGGGCACAGCAGCCAAGTCAGCAACAGTCGATCCAACTGCAACAAGTGCTGACGCACTTGGCGATGCAGCCAGCGACAAGACCCTCGCAACGGAGTAAATCGTGGCTGGTGGTCAGGAACGAATTCTGCGCGGACGCATCCGCTCCGTGCAGGCGACAAAGAAAATCACACGTGCAATGGAGCTCATCGCTGCATCGCGCATCGTGAAGGCGCAGCAACGCGTCGTCGCTGCCGTTCCTTACAGCGATCTCATCACTGAAGTGGTGCGTGATCTTTCGGCAGCAGGTGCTGGAGCAGACGCTCCGTTGCTCGCCGGCCGTGAAGAAGTAAAGAACGTTTGCTACGTGGTGCTCTCTGCAGACCGTGGTCTGTGTGGTGGTTACAACGCTGGTGTTCTTCGCGCAACCGAAGGCGAAATCAAAGCTGACGCACTCAAGGGTCGCGGTCACACAGTTGTAGCAATTGGTCGCAAGGCCGAGAGCTACTTCCGTTTCCGCGGCTACAACATTGCCAAGGCCTTTGGCGGTTTCACCGACAACCCTTCGTATGCAATTGCTAAGGAAATTGGAGAGTACGTCACCGGCTTGTATGAGTCAGGTGAAGTTGATCGTGTTGAGCTTGTCTACACACGCTTCATCACCGCCGGTTCGCAAGAAGTGGTGCAGCGTCCTTTGGTTCCCCTTGAACACCAAGTTGTTGAAGGTGGCGATGCAAAGAACGAAGTTGGTCGCGACTACGAGTTCGAACCATCACCCGACACCATCCTCGAAACACTTCTTCCGCGCTACGTAGAAGCCCGCGTTTATGCGGCGCTTCTCAACGCAGCAGCGTCAGAGCATGCGTTCCGTCAGCGCGCAATGAAGTCGGCCACCGACAACGCTGAAGAACTCATTAAGAACCTTTCACGAATCATGAACCGAGCCCGCCAGGACTCGATCACAACCGAAATCATGGAAATTGTCGGCGGTGCCGAAGCCATGTCCTCGGGAAACTAAGAGCGAACAAGTAGGAGAAATCCAGATGAGCATGACAGAGAACAAGCAAGAGGGCCGCGTAGTAGCAATTGCCGGTCCCGTTATCGACGTCGAGTTCCCACGTGGCGCTCTTCCCGAATTGAACTCAGCAATTGAGTTTGAGATCACGGTTGAAGGTGTTGTCACAAAGGTTCTCGCCGAAGTTGCACAGCAGCTTGGTGACAGCCGCGTGCGCGCCGTGTGTCTCAAGCCAACCGACGGTCTCAAGCGCGGTACTCCCGTGCGCAACACCGGACACGGCATCCAGGTGCCAGTGGGTGACCGCACACTCGGACACGTATGGAACGTGTGGGGTGAAGTACTCGACGGCGACAACAAGGATTTCGCTGACATCGAGCGTTGGGACATTCACCGTTCCGCACCTGCGTTCGACACCCTTGAGCCTTCGAAGCGCATGTTCGAAACAGGCATTAAGGTCATCGACCTTCTCACCCCATACCTTGCTGGTGGAAAGATCGGCTTGTTCGGTGGTGCAGGCGTGGGTAAGACCGTGCTTATTACCGAAATGATCAACCGCGTGGCTTCAAAGCACGGTGGTGTGTCAGTGTTCGCTGGCGTGGGTGAGCGCACCCGTGAAGGCACCGACCTCATGCTTGAAATGGCTGAGTCCGGCGTGTTCGAAAAAGCAGCCTTGGTATTCGGTCAGATGGACGAACCACCTGGGGTTCGCTTGCGCGTGGCACTTTCAGCCCTCACCATGGCCGAGTACTTCCGCGATGTGCAGAACCAGGACGTGTTGTTGTTCGTCGACAACATCTTCCGTTTCGTGCAGGCAGGTTCAGAAGTGTCAACACTTCTTGGCCGTATGCCTTCTGCTGTGGGTTACCAGCCAACATTGGCCGACGAAATGGGCCAGTTGCAGGAGCGCATTACCTCAACGCGTGGTCGTTCAATTACGTCACTGCAGGCTGTGTACGTGCCTGCAGACGACTACACCGACCCTGCACCTTTCACCACGTTCACCTTCCTCGATGCAACCACCGAACTTTCACGTTCGATCGCATCGTTGGGTATCTACCCAGCTGTGGACCCATTGGCATCAACCTCGACAATTCTCACACCAGAAACTGTTGGCGATCGTCACTACAACGTTGCTCGTCGCGTGCAGGAAATCTTGCAGCGCTACAAGGAACTCCAGGACATCATCGCAATTCTTGGTCTCGACGAATTGTCCGAAGAAGACCGCCTCATCGTGTCTCGTGCACGTAAGGTGCAGCGCTTCTTGTCGCAGCCTTTCTATGTTGCTGAAGTCTTCACCGGCGTCAAGGGCGAGTACGTTCCTGTTGCCGAAACAGTGGAGTCATTCGAGTCGCTCATCAACGGCGAACTTGACGAAGTGCCAGAACAGGCATTCCTCAACGTCGGTTCAGTTGAGCAAGTGCTCGCGAAGGCAAAGGCTCTTCAGGAGAACGCATAATGGCTGAGTCCAACGGCACGATGCGCGTGGAGCTTGTTTCACCCGAGCGCGTTCTCTTTTCTGGAGAAGCGACTCAGGTGATTACTCGCACCCTTGAGGGCGGCGAAGTTGCCTTCTTGCCCGGCCACGCAGCGTTTCTTGGTGCACTCACCGAGAACCACACACGCATCTACTTGGCCGATGGTCGCATTCAAAACGTTGCAGTGCACCTTGGCTTCGTTGAAGTGGGCGCGGACCACGTCACCATTCTCTCCGACGCTGCAGAGCTCGAAGAAGATATCGACGTAGCACGCGCTCGTGAGGCAAAGGAACGTGCAGAGAAGCAAATGCGCGAAGGCAACAGTGCAGAAGTGGAAGCCGACTTGCGTCGCGCTCATGCTCGCATTGCAGCCACTGGCGGATTGCCTACCGGCCACTAAACAACTCGCTCAGCAGAGCAAACAAAAAGGGCGACCCACTCGGGTCGCCCTTTTTGTTTATGTGATTACTT
>CAYSPE010000032.1:0-21115 GCA_964432845.1 uncultured Bifidobacterium sp. | reverse complement strand
GCAGGTACTTGGCGCTTGCAGCTCTGCTTTCTGCGTCGTATGTGGCAAACACCAAAGCATCCGCATCGGCCGCATTTCGACCCGTTCCGGCCATTTCCTCGGTCACCGCATTCACCTGTTGTTTTGTGGTGCGTAACGCATAACCGGGTTTTGCCGCCAACGAGTTCGCCACATCTTCCACGTACGGCATCAACGACTCCCCGTCAACGATGGTGTTCAGAAAGCCCAATGCCTTTGCTTCCTCGGGCCCAAACCGGCGACATGTAAGAACCAATTCCTTGGTGGCCGCTGGCCCAATTTCGCGTACCAATCGAGGGATACCACCCCAAGCAAGTGGAATCCCCAGGTCCACCTCGGGGATAGAGAACACCGCATTGGTAGCAGCAATGCGCAAGTCACAACTTGCGGCCAATACCAATCCACCTCCCACACAATGACCTTGAATCGCTGCGATTGTGAGCGCCGACATGTTGGTGACGGCTTCGGCCATCAGTCGGCCAATATCCGCAGTCTCACGCACCGAATAATTAGGGTCTGGATTGGCAAAATCTGACAGGTCAAAGCCAGCGGAAAATGCTCGGCCTTGTCCGCTGACCACTACAACCTTTACATCCCGTTGTGAATCAAACCAGCGCGCAGCAGAAGCAAGGTCTTGCAGGGTTTGGCGAGACAGAGCATTGAGCCGATCGGGACGCGCCAATGTCATCCGCCCCACTGCCCCATCAGCCACCACTTCTAGAGTCTCGAATTGTCCCATTGTGTCCTCCCAGTAATCGGCCTATACAGCCGTTCACATAAGGTTTAGCCCATACCGAAATGTCCGTATGTACTGCGGGCTCACACAAGGGGAAACCATGGAACGCGAAGCTTGGATTATCGATGCAGTCCGCTCACCTCGAGGAAAAGGCAAGGACACGGGCGCCCTTCATAACGTGCATCCACAACGCATTCTCGCCCAGGTTCTCAATGGATTGCGCGACCGTGTCGGCTTCGATACATCTGAAGTAGACGACGTAGTGATGGGATGCGGAGCAGGAAGTGGCGATCACTCCATGGACATCGCCCGCATGGCTGCACTCGATGCCGGATGGTCGCTTGATGCACCAGGAGTCACCTTGAATCGATTCTGTGGTTCTGGTCAACAAGCAGTGAACTTTGCTGCCATGGGCGTTCTCTCAGGTATGCAAGATTTTGTAGTCGCCGGTGGCGTGGAAAGCATGTCTCGCCCATCGCCAATGCATGTTGATGGTTTTACCGCAAACAACCACCACTTGCGCGATCAATACAACATGGTGCCTCAGGGAATTTCTGCGGACCTCATTGCCACTGTGGAAGGTTTCTCTCGCGAAGAATGCGATGCTTTGGCTGTTGAGTCACAACGTCGCGCAGCAATTGCAATTAGCGAAGGTCGGTTCGAGAATTCTCTCATCCCTATCTTCCACGATGATGGGTCACTAGCACTTGCCGTCGACGAGCATCCACGGGCCGGCACCACCATGGCCGATCTCGCAAAGCTCACTCCTTCATTCGAAGGCATGGGCGGATACAAGAAAGATGCGGATTCTCTCACCATTGACGAAACTGCGCGCCTCGCTTACCCGCACATCAAGCAAATCAATCACGTGCACCATGGAGGAAACTCATCGGGTGTTGTTGATGGCGCAGCTGCAGTCATGATTGCATCACCCGAATACGCAAAAGCTCATGGTCTCAAACCGCGTGCTCGCATCCTGATGAGCGCAGTGGCAGGCACCGAACCAGTCATCATGCTCACAGCACCAGCACCTGCCGCCGAGCGCGTACTGAAGAAAGCTGGCATGACATTCAATGACATCGACCTGCTTGAAGTCAACGAAGCATTCGCTGCCGTGGTGTTGAAGTTCTTCAAAGACACCGGAGTGTCACCTGACAAGGTGAACGTGAACGGCGGCGCCATGGCCCTCGGACACCCCATTGGCGCAACGGGTGCAATGCTTATTGGCACTTTGGTAGACGAACTCGAGCGTCGCGACCTCAGCACTGGCCTTGTCACCATGTGCACTGGCGGTGGCATGGGCACGGCCACCATCATTGAGCGCATCTAAACACACGTAGTCATTAGCGCCTTTACGAGCGCTGACATACAGTGGTGACATGGTTAGCCGCTTCTTGCATTCGTTCGCAAAGCCCTCGTCTGAGGCTTTCATCAACATCGTTAAAGGCAGTGGCGCTTATCTGTGGGATGTTGACGGCAACAGATACATCGACGCAATCGGCAGTCTGTGGTACTCGAATATTGGTCACGGCCGCGAAGAAATGGCCACAGCAATTGCCGATCAGGTTCGCACGTTAGAGGCATACTCCACATTCGACCCTTTTACGAATCCATTGGCCGAAGCAGTCGCAGAGAAAATCGCATCACTCTCGCCAATTAATGACTCACGCGTGTTCTTGTGTGGCAGCGGTTCGGAGGCAATTGATACGGCTATGAAGCTAGCCCGTACAACTCACATTCAAAGTGGACACCCGGAACGCAACATCATTATCTCTCGCAATCGCGGCTATCACGGCACCAATTACGGCGGAACCAGTGCGCAAGGACTTCCTCTCAACAAAGTGGGCTACGGCGCCTTGCTTGACGGCGTGATGCAGGTCGATGCAGATGACATCGAGACCATGGCACTCGCATTTCAACAGAACAAAGGAAAAATTGCTGCTGTCATTGCAGAACCTGTGCAGGGTGCTGGCGGTGTATGGCCATCAACAACTGAATACCTCAGTGGCCTTCGCCGACTGTGCGACGACAATGGCGCACTGCTTATCTATGACGAAGTCATCACGGGCTTCGGAAGATTGGGCACATGGTTTGGTGCTCACTATTACGGCGTCACACCCGACATGATCACGTTCGCAAAGGGCGTCACCAGTGGCTACCAACCGCTCGGTGGAGTCATAACTGGTTCCCGCGTGAACGATGCACTTGTGGCCGACCCCAGTTTCTTCTTGCGTACGGGCTATACCTACTCGGGCCATCCCACAGTGTGTGCTGCCGCATTGAAGAACATCGAAATCATGGAGCGTGAACATCTGCTCGAGAGAGCACAACACATTGGAGAAAAGTTTGCCGCAGGTTTCTCCGCGCTCACCAATGACGGACTGATCACTGGTTATCGCGGGGCTGGCGCGATCTGGGCCGCAATCCTTCCAGAAAACATTGATGCAACAGCAGTGCGAGACGCCATGATCAAAAAGGGTGTGATCGCCCGATCCATTCCGAATGTGATTGCCGTGTGCCCGCCTTTGGTTATTAGTGACGACGACATCAACACGGTGCTCGATGTATTCACCGATGTGGTGAGTTCGTTTAGCGCAAGCGCTTAACAAGACTGCTGGTGTCTAAGCGACCATGTCCATTGGTCATTAGTTCGCGGTAGTACCCCAGCACCGTGTGCGCTACTGGAAGCTGCGAACCGTTGCGCTGAGCTTCCTCAACGCAGAATTGCAAGTCCTTCACCATCCACTCAACGGCAAATCCGAAATCAAATTTGTCGTCAATCATGGTGTGGCCGCGGTTTTCCATCTGCCAGCTCTGCGCTGCGCCTTTCGAAATCACGTCAATAACTTCATGCGCATTAAGACCAGCGTGCTGTGCGAATGCGATTCCCTCAGAAAGACCTTGCACAATTCCGGCGATACAAATTTGATTCACCATCTTGGCCAATTGCCCGCTCCCGGCATTACCGAGTCGCACGCATGATCGCGAATATGCGTCAGCGATTGGCGCAAAGACATCGAATGCTTCACCAGAGTTGGAGCCGCACATCACCGTCAACACTCCGTTTTGCGCACCCGCTTGTCCGCCCGATACAGGTGCATCAATAAAGAATGCGTCACGTTGCTCACAGGCAGCAGAAACTTCATTGGCTAGTTCGGCACTGGTGGTGGTGTGATCAACAACAATGGCTCCACTTCGTACCCCGGCCAATATTCCATGGTCGCCGTACACCACCGAACGTACGTCGTCATCATTGCCCACGCACAACATCACAATGTCACTGGTAGACGCAACATCACGCGGCGATGCGCACATGGTGCCAGAAAATTCAGTTGCCCACTTCTCTGCAGTAGCAACTGTGCGATTAAAGACCGCAACGGTGTGTCCAGCAGAGGCCAAATGCCCTGCCATGGGATACCCCATGACTCCGAGGCCGCAGAACCCGACGCGGGCCATGAAGTTATTCGTCGTCGCCGAGATCGGCGTCGTCGTCTTCTTCAACCTTCTTAGGAGCATCGGCCTTCTTCTTGGCCGCCTTCACTGGTTTTAGCACGCCCTTTTCGAGAGCCTTGTTGAGGAATTCCTCAGCTTCTTCTTGGGTCACCTTGAGAGCAGGGCGAATTTCAGAAATGAGGTTGGTACGAGCACGCTCATACATGGTGCGTTCAGCAGCCGACAACGAGGCATCGCGGTTACGGGCAGCCAGGTTTCGCACCACTTCGGCAACCTGATACACGTCACCACTCTTCAACTTCTCTTGGTGGTTCTTGAATCGACGAGACCAGTTGGAGGGAACACGTGGGTCCGACTTTGAAAGCACCGCCACCAAGTCTTCGAGTTCTTCGTGTGACACGGGCGGGCGAACGCCGACCTCTTTTAGGTTTGCCAGGGGCACCCGCAAGGTCATCTCATTGATGAGGGTTTCCAGAATGAGGAACTCTTGCTTCTTGCCAGTCTTGAAAGGATCTTCTTTCTTAATTCCCTTTACTGTGCAAGCACCGTGCTGGGGATAAATGACGATTTCACCCTTGACATATTCCACCGCGCCATTGTAAGGCGTGGTCGTCACAAAGCCACAAAACAGCCCGTTTCTGCCTTCTGCACCCCCGGCGGCGCATTGTTACAGGCATGTAAACCTTGTCACTCGTCTTGGAATGTGACCTTGCGGTGTGATTATCGTTCTATTTGGCTCTTCCGTGCCCACCGGTGCGGAATACGAGAAATCGGCGGCTATGGCAAACATAAAGAAGTTCCTCATCGGTGAAGCGATCTCGAGCGAGGAGGAACAACATCAGCGATTGAGCAAGAAAATCGCACTCCCCGTATTCGCTTCCGACGCAATCTCTTCCACGGCATATGCCACCGACGAAATTCTGTGGGTGCTTGTTGGTGGAGCTGGCGCAGGCGTGGCGGCATTTCGACCCTTGCTCCCCATCGCCATCATCGTGTGTGTTCTTTTGGCAATTGTTGTCATGTCGTACCGCCAAACCATCATGGCCTACCCATCTGGTGGTGGCGCCTACATCGTGAGCCGTGAAAACCTCGGGGTGCTTCCGTCGCTCGTTGCTGGCTCATCACTTCTTGTTGACTACATCCTTACAGTGTCGGTATCGGTAGCAGGTGGAGTTCTTGCCATGCGAACAGCGTTCGGCTTCAGTCGAGCCTGGGCCGTACCACTGTGTCTTACATGCGTCTTCATCATGACCGTGATGAACCTGCGTGGAGTAAAAGAGTCGGGTGCAGCGTTTGCTGGTCCCACCTACTTCTACATCTGCATGTTGATTATTTTGATCATCACAGGCTTCTACAGAATTTTCGTTCAGCACGTCGGGCCAATCCCCGCTCACATTTTGAGTGAAGAAGCTGTCCACTTGTCGCACGGAACAAAGGCCATGAGCGTGTACATGTTGCTACGCGCGTTCTCATCGGGTGCGGTTGCTCTTTCCGGCGTGGAAGCCGTGTCCAACGGAGTGCCAGCGTTTGAAAAGCCAGAAAGCAAGAACGCCTCCATCACACTCATGTGGATGGGCGGCATTCTCGGAACATGTTTCCTCGGCGTTTCAATTCTTGCGGGCCATCTCAAACCATTCCGTGGTGAAGCAGATGGCAACGGCCTTGGCCTCATGGCGGAGTATCTGTACAACGGCAAAGGTGTCATGTTCTGGGCCACCATGATTGGCACGTTCCTTATTTTGATTCTTGCGGCCAATACTGCATACGCAGACTTCCCTCGCTTGGCATCCATCATCGCCAAGGACGGATTCTTGCCACGCCAATTCTTCAATCGCGGAACTCGCTTGGTGTTTTCCAACGGCGTGTTGTTCCTAGCCGGTGTGGCCAGCTTGCTGATTGTCGCTTTCGACGGCGACATTTCGAAACTCATTCCGTTGTATGCATTCGGAGTGTTCACCGGATTCACATTGAGCCAAACCGGCATGGTTCGCCATCACTTCCACGAGAAAGAAAAGAATTGGAAGGTCGGCGCGGCGATTAATGCCACCGGAGCAATCATTACCGGACTCATCGCCACCATCGTGGTGGTCTCCAAGTTCACCGAAGGTGCTTGGATTCCCGCTGTTCTCATCCCGTTCATGGTGTTCGCTTTCAAGTCGATTGGTCGCCACTATGAAAAGGGCCGTCAATCAACCCATGTTGAGCCCGGCTACTGGCCCACTCGCGAAACTCACACCCTGGTGGTGTTGGTGGGCAGCATCAACTTGGGTGTCATTCGCGGATTGCAATACGCACGTTCGTTGCACCCTGACCGCCTCTACGCAGTCACGGTGGCCACTGACGACGAAGATCGCAAGCGCATCGAACAACAATGGCTTGAATTCAATATCCCTATTGACCTGGAAATTTTGTACAGCCCTTTCCGTGAACTACGTAAGCCAGTGATGAACTTCCTTGACGAACTCGACGCGAAGTACAGCGACGACATCATCACCGTGGTCATTCCTGAGTTCGTCACATCGTGGAAAACGCAATGGCTCCACAATGGCAGCGCGTTCGCTTTGAAGGCCAGCCTCCTGCATCGCCGCCATACAGCCGTTGTGTCGGTACCGACACACATGAACATCGACAGTAAGTAAGGAACGAAAATGCACGTCATCATCGTTGGTTGTGGACGAGTGGGTTCTACCCTCGCCCTCGAATTATCTGGAAGCGGTCACGACGTTGTGGTCATCGACCGTAACGCCACCGCATTTCGCCGACTCGGCGAAAACTTCAAAGGTCGCACCCTGAAGGGCATCGGCTTTGACCGTAACCTTTTGGCCGAAGCCGGCATCTCTCCGCAGAGCGCTGTTATCTCAGTAACAAGTGGCGACAACTCAAACATCCTGGTTGCGCGAGTTGCACGTGAGTTGTACCGAGTGGAACGTGTAGTGGCGCGTATTTACGACCCTCGTCGCGCATCTGTGTACGAGCGCCTCGGTGTTGCCACCGTTGCCACCGTTGCGTGGACCAGCAGTCGAATCTTGCGCACCATTCTTCCCATTGAAGGCTCCAGCGACTGGACTGACCCCACCTCTACTTACCAGTTGGTGGAGCGTCGCGTTACTCCTGTCATGGCAGGCACCAGTGTTGCAAAATCAGGAGCAAATGTGGCCCTGCTCATTCGTTACGGAAAAGCAGAAATCCCCGACGCCACCACCGTGTTGCAAGAAGGCGACACAGTGCACCTTCTTGCCACAAGCGAAGAAATCGCCACATTCGATAGCCATCTCAGCGGAACAAAGGCAGACCACTAATGAAGATCATCATCGCCGGAGCAGGCAGCGTAGGCCGGTACATGGCCGAGCAGCTCACAAAGTTTGGACACGAAATCTTTCTTATTGACACCGATGAATCCGCGGTCAACCGTGCGCACGCGCCAGAAGGTGTCATTCACACCATTGTGGGCGACGCGTGCGACATTGGCGTTCTTGAACGCGCCGGAACCAACAACGTTGACGTTGTTGCGGCAGTGACGGGCGACGATGAAGACAACCTGGTGGTGTCGCTACTCGCCAAGCAAGAGTTCGGAGTACCCCGTGTGGTCGCTCGTGTGAACAATCCGAACAACGAGTGGATGTTCAACGACATGTGGGGAGTTGACGTTTCCGTGTCAACACCGCACCTTCTTACGGCTCTGGTAGAGGAAGCAGTTGCCGTTGGCTCGTTGGTGAAATTGCTGTCGCTTGAAAACGGCAAAGCAGGCCTCAACGAGGTCACCTTGGCAGCGGGCTCCCCCGCCATTGGCAAGGTCATCTCCGAGCTCAAATTGCCACGCGAATCTTCAGTGGTGGCCATCATCCGCGATGGTCACGTAGTGGTGCCGGCGCCAGACCTGCCACTTCATGAGAATGACGAAGTTCTCGTGCTTGCCACCGGCGATTGTGAAGCGGAAATCTGCCAAGCCCTCATCGGCACCAAGTAACCGCACATGTTTTTTCGTCGTAAACCCGCTCCAGTAACGTCCGCACCCACCACATTGGTGGAATGCACACCAATTGCTGATGCGCCGCGACGCGAACGAATCAACGTGTGCGGAAAAGTGATGCGAATGCAAAGTCGCCCCGCGCAAGCTTTGCCCACTGTGGTGATTTCAGTGGTCGATGAAACCGGAACAGCCACAGCCACCTTTACTGGCCGCCGCAATATCGGCGGTTTGGAACTAGGACGCAAAGTGGTGCTCACCGGAGTCGGAGTTGACACGGGTTCTTTGCTTACTTTCGTGAATCCTGAATTCACACTCCTTCCATAGCCATCACATGCTTCTGCAGCACTGGGGTGCAACAAGTGATGAGATTGCTGCACCAGTTGTCGGAGACAACCTGTGTCCGAACGCCACACTTGTCGCCACTCGTTGCATCACTATCAATGCACCTCCGTCCTCGGTGTTCCCGTGGATACGGCAAATGGGCATGGGTCGCGCAGGTTGGTATAGCTACGACTGGCTTGACAACTTAGGCCGCAAAAGCGCCACCACTATTAATCCGGAATGGCAATTAATCAATGCAGGTGACCTCATCCCCGCGGGGCCTATCTCGTTTACTGCAACGGTTGTAGATGAACCGCGACATTTCGTTCTAGAAATCACGTCATTGGGCAAAGAAAACCCACGTCTACATTTCACCCTTGCATACGAACTTCGCGATGATCCGCTCGGCACTCGATTGGTGACACGCATGCGGTCGCACATCAAACTTCCGTTCGGCAGACTGTTCGAGAAACTAATTCTTGGCCCAGGCGACGGGCTAATGATTCATAAACAACTTCTTACAATCGCAAGAAATGCATCTGCCCACACAGAAAAGTAGAAACAGAAACATTTGTACCGCACGTGAAGTATGAATGCAGATTTCTAGCGACAGCATTGCGCAACAAAATGAACTCGTGAACAACGGTCTCAGATACCTTGCCGAACTCATCATCGCCACAGCCCTTGTCAGCACTCTTGTCGCAGCTTTTCACGCGGTGGTGAATCGACGCACACGAAACGCAATCTTGGAGTTCAATCAAGTTGCCGCCGAAAACGCGATGCAGTCGTTTCTCGAAAGCGCTGTCCACGACCAACCAGTCGTTCAGTTTGCCCAAAACGCTTTCAGAGCACTCAGCGGAGAGTTGGTCTTTATAGACGCCCGCATCGAAAAAACAATTACGTCAGGCATTCCCACCTACGACCTCAAGTTATGGAATACGGCCCTGTCCAAAGACTTGCCGCACGTCATTGAGATTGGCCCACGAGGCGTGGCGGTGAAATTTGAGCACCCAGGCATCTGGTACGAAATGGTGTTCACCTCTCGCCGTGGGTATGGCACCCTTCCCGTTCGTCGCTTCATGCTTGCAAACGTGTGCAATCGGATGGAGGAAGTTCTGATCCTTCACCAAAAGCTGCAGCGACACGATGCACAATAAGTGGCGCCCCCGGCAGGAATCGAACCTGCGACCTGCGGATTAGAAGTCCGTTGCTCTATCCGACTGAGCTACAGGGGCAATGAGGAAAATTCTACCGAGTGATTACAGAGGTCTATTGAGCAAAAGACCACGCAGAAATGAGAGCGCCGTAATCACGCTCATCTGACGCATTTGGTCGCGCTGTCCAGGGAGCATTGCGGTGGTGCTCGCAGTGGTGCCGTCAGGAAATACCACACCAATGCACAGAGTGCCTACTGGTTGTCCGTCTTGTTCATCGGGCCCGGCAACTCCTGTGAGCGCCAGGGTGAGGTCTGCATTGAGCACCTCTTGAGCACCGGCAGCCATTTGAATCGCTGCTTTTTCGCTCACTACAGGGCCGAGGTCCACATCAAGTAATTCGTATTTCACATCGCTTGCATAGGAAATGATCCCGCCACGGAATGTTTGTGAAGCGCCTGGTACTGCGGTGATGCGACCGCCAACGAGACCACCTGTGACCGACTCGGCAACACCGAATGACCAGCCACGTTGTGCGATGAGGTTGAGCACCACCGATTCCATGGTGTCAGTGTCTACTCCGAACACATTGGTGCCCACAATGTCGCGCACACGTTGTTCCCACGTGGCGAGCAGAGCATTGGCTTCTTGTTGCGACGATGCTTTGGCAGTGAGACGAACCTTGATGCCTTCCCATCCGCTCGCAAGAAACGCGAGCGTGGGGTTCTGCAGTTCTTCTAGTTCAGCAATGATGGGGTCAAGTTTTTCGTTGAGGCCAGATTCGCTGTCACCCCATGTACGTAGAACGCGGCTAGCAATGACTGCTGCTTCCCCACTGCGATTCAAAAGGTCGGGCACAACAGCACGTGCGAGCATGTCGTGCATTTCATGAGGAACGCCAGGCATGGCGTACATGACTTTGTCGCCCACTGGGCAAATAAGGCCAGGTGCGGTTCCACGTGTTTGCGGAATCACAGTTGCACCGACGGGCACCAATGCTTGACGCATGTTGTTGGCTGCCATCACGCGGTTTCGCTTCGCGAAAAGATCGCGGATGACTTGAGCAACCTCTTCATTATGTTCGAGCGTGGTGCCCATGATTTCAGCGAGTGCTTCACGCGTAAGATCATCGTGTGTGGGACCAAGACCACCACAAATGATGACCGCATCCGCATCTTGAAGCGCAAGACGAATGGCAGCCACCATGCGCTCAAGATTGTCACCTACTTTGAGTTGCAAGTGCGATCCAATTCCCGCGGCTGCCAATTGCTCGCCGATGTACGAGGAGTTTGTGTCAACGATTTGACCTAGCAACAACTCAGTCCCGATTGCTACAACGTTGCACTTCATTGGCTCTGCCACCGTTGGTACGAGTAATACGCCGACACCATTAATAATCCGGCAACCACGGTGGCCGATGCCGACAACATGTGATAGCCCACTGCTTTACGAATGAAGCCTGACGACAATCCGGCTAAGCCTCCACAAAAACTCATCATGAGATCTGCCGAACCTTGCACTGTGACCCGCTTGTCGGAAGGCACTGATTCCAACAACATGGCAGACCCGCCGATGAGACCAAAGTTCCAACCGATGCCTAGCAACCACAATGCCGGAAACAGCATGAGCGCTGCTTCCCCACTCAGGGCCGACATAACAGTGGCGAGAACTAACAATGCTGAACCAACGAGAACGGTTTTGGTGGTTCCCCGCTTATCTGCATGACGGCCCACCAGCGGACTGAATGCATACATGCCGGCAATATGCAACGACACCACGTACTGACTGAGTGTTTCGTGGCCGTGCAGCTTCATATGCACCGGGGTCATGGTCATTACAGCCACCATGGTGACTTGCGAGACCACCATTGATGCAAGTGCCAATTTGCCTTTGGGCGTTGCGACGATGACAGCCAGTGCTTGCGGGATACTGGGCAACTTGGCCTCGCCTCGCAACACAATGCCACCCGACACCACCAACGGGTCTGGCCTCAATCGAAGCGCTGTATTCAAGAACGCCAAGAACAACACGGATGCCGACAACACCCATGGCCCAGTGTATTTGTGCCAACCGAACCAATCTTGACCAGCTGATTCAGCTGGCGAAATAAGAAGAGGCCCGAATACCGCACCAAATGTTGAGGCGAACACAATGCGGCTCATTGCCTGAGCACGATGATCAGGTTCGGCCAAGTCGGTGGCTGCATAACGAGCCAACAAGTTTGAGGCTTGACCATTTCCGAATAGGAACAAGCCACCAAGGAACAACCACAGAACACCATGTTGTGCACCCGTGGCAGCAACGAGCGCGCCAATGGTGGCAAGGATGTACCCCAATTGCAATCCTGGACGTCGACCGCGACGCATCATGAGTCGTGACAAGACTTGTGCCATGACCGCAGTGCCAATGGTGACCGTGGCTGTTGCGATGCCGCCCCATGGAGTCTTTTGACCCAGGATGTCTTGCACCACATACGCGCCAACCGTGACGGCCGATGCCAATGCTGCGGCGCCAATGATTTGGCCGGAAGTAAGAATGCGCAATGTCTTACGCTGAAGTGCGGCCTTTTCTTCGAGCGTCAGCGAAGCCGTCATGCTCGCTTGACGGCCTTAACCGCGTACTGTGCTGCGCTCAACAACGTGAGCCCCACAGCAATCCACAGACACACCGTAAAAGTCCATGTGGCATCGCGCACGGTAAGAGGTGCCAACGCAAACCCAACGGCCCATTGCTGTACAAACGTTTTCAACTTGGCGAGTTTGCTGGCAGGCATTGAGCCGCCTTTTGATGCATAGAACACGCGATACAAACTGACACCAATTTCACGAGTGGCGATGATGACCACTGGCAACAACCAGAACACGTTGCGCGATACCAATGTGAACATGGCACCGAGAACCAAAATTTTGTCGGCGAGCGGATCGAGAAACGCACCGCTCCGTGTGATGCCGTGACGGCGCGCCAAGTACCCATCAAATCCATCGCTACTGCACAGCAACACCCACACAGCAAGAGCGGCCCATGAGCCTCGAGTGTCGGTAGGAATCATGGCAAAAAGAAATGGCGAGGCAAGTACGCGCCCCACGGTGACCATGTTGGCCCACGTAACGATGGCCGATTCGTCAACGGGCATCTGAATCCTCAACCGGAACGGCGGTAATTTCAGGACCCATTGCTTCTTCCACCCGCACTTTGTGGAAGCGACCAACTTCAAGGTGTTCAGGAACCAACACCACGCCATCAATTTCGGGAGCTTCACGGAATGAACGTGCAACACCAGGCTCATCAACAAGAACTTCGAGAACTTCACCCAACAAAGCATCTCTGCGCTCAGCGGTGATGTCGTCTTGTAGTTCACGCAATTCTGCGATGCGCAAATTCATGAGTTTGGAGTCAACATGATTGGGCAACGTGAGAGCATGAGTGCCCTCTTCGGGACTGAATGTGAAGAAGCCACACCAGTCGAGTTGCGCCTCTTTCACAAAGGCGAGCAACTGGTCGTGATCTTCTTCGGTTTCGCCGGGATAACCAACAATGAAATTGCTGCGGAACACGGCATTGGGTTCAATGGATCGGATGCGTTCAATGCGCTCAAGGAAACGATCTTTGTCGCCCCAACGACGCATACGACGCAAATGCTCTTTGCTCACGTGCTGCAGCGAAAGATCGAAATACGGAACGCCGGTTTCCAATATGGCGTCAATGAGCTCATCACTAAGATCGCTGGGGTACAGATACAACAGGCGTACCCAATCAGCCATGCTGCTCACTTGGCGCACCAAGTTCACGATGGAGCCGGCACCTAATTCTTCGGGGCGGTCTTTTCCGTAGCTGGCCAAGTCTTGTGCCACCAACACCACTTCACGTACGCCCACCTGTTGCACTTCATCAAGAATTGACTGCACATCGCGGCTGCGTTGTGGGCCACGGAAACTTGGAATAGCGCAGAAGCCACAATTGCGGTCACAGCCTTCAGCGATCTTGACATAGGCCCACGGCGCTGCCGACTTGGGACGTGGCAAGTTCAAAAGGTCGAACGATGGAACTTCGCCTGACACCTTGAGTGGCTTGCGGCCCAACTGAATGGGAACTCCGAAGCCGGCGATTTGGTCAACTTCGGGATATTCAGCGGCCAACTCATCGCCGTTGCGCTCTGCCATACACCCAGTGACCACCAAGCGCGACGAGCGCTTACGAATGTCGTCAAGCGCTTCCAACGTGGCCTTGCTTTCGGCGCGCGCTTCGTCGATAAAGGCGCAGGTGTTCAGCACGACGACATCGGCTTTTGCAGGATTATCAGTGGCGGTGTACCCCTCGGCAATGAGCTTGCCGGCGATCTTTTCAGAGTCGACTTGATTCTTGGGACAGCCCAACGTTTCGATGTAATAGCGCTGACCCATTGGGCTTCAGCCTACTGCCAGTGGAGTTTGAGTCCCTTGTATGGCCATGGCATCGAGAGAAGTTTCCCCGTGGACGAAGCGGTGATGTAGGCGGTTTGGAAATCAGGTCCGCCAAAGCAAATGTTTGTGGTGATGCGGTCATCAACTGCAATATGTTGCAGCACTTCGCCCGATGGCGCAATAACCGTAATGCCGCCGTTAATGAGGGTGGCAACGCATACGTTGCCGTCGCAGTCGACAGCCAGAGAGTCAAACAATTGATAGCCAGGAAGGCCGCAGAGCACCGGTGACCCCTCAATAGGAGCAAGAACGCCAGGAGCCGTGATAGTGCGTTGGAAGACTCGACCGGTGTGGGTTTCTGCCCAGTACACCTTGGTGCCATCCGGAGAGAGACCAATGCCGTTGGGTCCATCGACAGGGAACACAATCTCCTCAATGAATGAGCCGTCGGCCTTGGCGTAATAGATACCCGTGCGACCGGCAGTGCGTTCTTCACGTAGTCCGTGGTCTGTGAAGTACATGCCGCCGTGCTCATCAAACACGATGTCGTTGGGTGCGCGCAGGGGGTGCTCACCGCAATGCGTGTACAACGTGGTCACGGTGCCCGTTGCAATATCTATACGTTGAACGCTTCCGCCAACATATTTCGACGAATCGAAGGCACCAGGGAAAATAAGTCCGCCCACAATGTGCGGAGTAAACGCGTTGCCGTTGTTGCATAGATACAACGCCCCATCTGGACCAAGTGCAAGACCGTTGGGTCCTCCGTTGATTTCGGCAACTGTTGATTTTGTACCGTCGGGCGCCACACGTGTAACGCGGTGCGCGAACATTTCGGTAAGGATGACACTGCCATCGGGCATTGCCACTGGTCCTTCAGGAAATTGCAGTCCGTCTGTTATCTCAGTGAATGCCGCGTTTGACATATGTGTTTACCCCAGTGCTTCGAATTCCTCGACGCTCATCATCACCGTACGTGCTTTTGAGCCTTCGCTAGGCCCCACAATGCCACGCTCTTCCAACTCGTCCATTAGTCGGCCTGCACGGGCAAAGCCCACCTTGAGTTTGCGCTGCAACAATGAGGTGGAACCAAGCCCAGAACGCACCACGATCTCCATGGCGGCCTTCAGCAGATCGTCATCGTCGCTGCCCCCGGCAAAGCTGCCCGAGCCGCCACCTGTGCCGCCATTTTCATCGCCTTCAATGCCTGAGACGTAGACGACTTCTGGTGATTGGCGACGCCAGTGCGCAACAACCTTGCGCACCTCTTCTTCTTCCACCCACGAACCCTGCACGCGCTGAGGCACGTTGGTGTTGCCAGGCATGAGCAACATGTCGCCCTTACCCACCAACTTTTCGGCACCTGGCTGGTCGAGAATGACTCGACTGTCGGTAAGGCTGGACACTGCAAAGGCCATGCGGGCAGGAATGTTGGCCTTAATAACACCGGTGATCACGTTGACCGATGGACGCTGTGTGGCCACGATGAGGTGGATACCCACGGCGCGAGCCTTTTGCGCAATACGAGTGATGGATTCTTCCACGTCTCGCGCAGCCACCATCATGAGATCGTTCAATTCGTCGACAACAACAACGATGAATGGCATCCGTTCGTACTTCTTGGCGGTTTCGTCGTTGGGGTCGTTGATTTCGCCCTTGTCGAATGCGGCATTAAAACCGCCAATGTCGCGGTAGCCCACTTCCACCAACGTGTCGTAGCGACGTTCCATTTCTTTCACTGCCCAACCAAGTGCGTTGGCAGCCTTCTTGGGGTTGGTGACAGGTGCCGTAAGAAGGTGCGGCAGTTTGGCGTACTGCCCCATTTCCACTTGCTTGGGGTCAATAAGAATGAGACGCACTTGATCGGGTGTACTGCGCATGAGCAACGAAGTAAGGATGGAGTTAATGCCGCTGGACTTACCAGCACCAGTTGCACCAGCGATAAGCATGTGCGGTGTTGCTGCAATATTCAAGAACACAGCACGACCCGCGATGTCTTTACCTACCGCTACTTCTAACGGATGAGTTGCTGCCTTCGCTTCTGGTGACACCATAAGGTCACCGAGTGACACCAATTGTCGAGATTCATTGGGCACTTCAACACCCACTGCCGACTTGCCTGGAATGGGCGCCAAGATTCGAACATCGGTAGCGGCCATTGAATACGCAATGTCGCGGTTGAGGTTGACCACTTTTGCAACCTTCACACCTGAACCAAGTTCAAGTTCGAATCGCGTCACCGTTGGGCCAACAGTGGCACCGATGAGTTGTGTTTCAACGCCGTGCGACGCCAAAGACTCCTGCAACAAGCGTCCGCGATCGGCAACTTTTTGTTTGTTGACTTCGTGCGCCTCCGTAAGACCGAGCAAGTCAGTACTTGGCAAGGTCCATACACCTGGCACTGCTGGCACCGACGACACTGCATCATCGTCATTCGATGCAGTGCGCTTCATGCCGGGCTTTCCGACAAACTCTGCTGGCTGCGCTTCAGCGGGTGCGGCCTTTGGCTTGCGCGTTGCCTTTGGCTTCAGCGGACGCAAATCTTCATCTTCGTCAGCGTCGTACAAAGTGGGACGAGGTTGTTTACGTGCGCGAGCTTCTTGTTCGCCCGGCACCTCTACAAGATCACTGAATGAATCGGACGAAACATTGCGATTGGTTGTTGCTTTTCGCGCAGCATCACCAGCCACATTGCTGAACGAGGTGCTCCACTTCTTCAGCAGCACAATTAGTTCGGGCAAGGTTGTATCGGTGACCAACATTGCACCGGCAATTCCAACTGCGAGCAGCACAACAGTTGCACCAGCCCAACTGAGCGTGGAACGAAGTGGCTCGCCAATGATTGCGCCGAACCAGCCACCTGCCTGCGACATTGCATCAACACTGGCGACAATTTCGTTTGCTCCGTAAATGATGTGCAACAAACCCAGGATGGCCAACACCACTACTGTCCACCCCACGGTGAGGCGCACGCGATGCTCCACACTGCGACGACGCACCATGGCCACACCGATTCCGATTACGACCACGGGCAAGGCAAAACGACCGAGGCCGAGCAACCAACCAAACATGGTGTCGACTGCGTCGCCCAATGGCCCGGCCATGTGCACGTACATAGAGAGCACCAACACAATGCCGGCCGAAATGAGACCGACGCCCCAAAACTCCACTTCACGACCACGAACCACTTCACGGGTGGCCGACTCGTGGGCGGCCTTCTTTGAGGGACGGGCATTGCCCTTGGCAGGGGTCTTGACGGCGCCGCGAGAGCCCCCGCGAGAGCCCGATGACCCCTTGGAACTACGCGATGAGGAATTGGAACCCTTGCCAGACATGCAAAAACGGTACCAACGGGGTGCTTGCCGTATCGGGATACCCCTATTACATAGGGCTATTACGCCCCAGATGGCCCCAATTGGCTAGGTGGTCATCACGACAGGCACGATCATGGGACGACGCTTGGTGCGTTCGTTCACGAACTTGCCTGCCGCACGGCGGACTTCGCGCTCCAAAGAATCAATGTCGGTGACACCTTCATCAAGAGCACGCACGAGCGCCTTTTCGATATGGGCCTCCGCCTCATCAAGCAGGTCATCAGCCTCGGGGGCATAAACCCACCCACGAGTAATGACCTCGGGACCAGTAATGACCTTGTGAGCTTCGGCATCAACCGTTGCCACGATGACAACCACACCCTCTTCGGCGAGCACGCGACGATCGCGCAACACACCGTGACCCACATCTCCCACAATGCCATCAACGAACAAATAGTGGGCAGGAATCTTGTCAACGAGTTCGAGTCCGTTGTCGGACAACTCCACTACGTCACCGTCGGTTGCTTGCAGAACGCGCGATGGATCTGCACCCATCACGATCGCCAAATCTGCGTGAGCTTTCATATGTCGATACTCACCGTGCACGGGAATGAAATATTCCGGCCGAAGAATGGAATGGTACGTCTTTAGCTCATCAGCTTGTGCATGACCCGTTGCATGAACATCGGCCACTCCTGAGTGCACCACCTTTGCACCGGCACGCATGAGCCCGTCGATGACGCGATTCACGTTTCCTTCGTTGCCCGGAATTGCGTGGCTGGAAAGAATGACCGTGTCGTCCTCCCCCACCTTGATCCACTTGCTTTCGCCGCGAGACAACAGCGACAACGCACTCATTGGCTCACCTTGTGAACCAGTGGAAATGACACACACATCTTCGGGTGCGAAGTCGTGAATTTTTTCCACATCAATAAACACGCTGGCAGGAATATCAATGAGCTTGAGATCGATAGCGAGGGCAACGTTCTTTTGCATGGAGCGACCCATGAGCGCAACCTTGCGCCCGCTTTCCATGGCGGCCTCAATCACTTGCTGCACGCGATGAATGTGGCTGGCGAAACTTGCCGTAATAATGCGCCGATCTCTGTGTTCGTGAAACAACTGTCGCAACACTGCACCAACACTGCGTTCGCTTGGTGCGTGACCATGCTCTTCTGCATTGGTGGAATCACACATGAGCAAACGAATACCAACTGTGGACGACAGTTCACCCAGCCGAGCAAGGTCGGTCCGTCGATTGTCAACGGGAGTGAGATCTAGTTTGAAATCGCCCGAGTGCACAATGACACCTTGCGGCGTGTGCACGATGATGGCGTGCGCGTGAGGCACCGAGTGAGTGACGGGCAAGAACTCAACGTCGAACGGACCAATGTTGATTCGTTCACCATCGCCGACCGCAACGAGGTCCGTTTTGCTCAGCAAACCAGCTTCTTCAATGCGATTGCGGGCTAACCCCAGCGTGACTGCGGAACCATAAATGGGAAATTCAAGTTCACGCAACAAGAACTGCAGACCGCCCACATGATCTTCATGACCATGCGTGGCCACGCAACCCACGATGCGGTCTTTGTTCTCAATGAGAAACGTGAAGTCGGGCAACACCAGGTCGATGCCGTGCATATCGGCATCGGGAAACATGAGACCACAATCGATGATGAGCAACTTGTTGTCTTGCTCAAGCACCATGCAGTTTCGGCCAATCTCGCCGAGACCACCGAGGAAATAAATACGAACTGATTGAGCCATGAGTTACTTGCGCAACGTTGCGCGTGCCTTCTCAAGATTCTCATGAACCTTGCGCGCACGGTCAGCCAAACCGGCAGGTGGTGGACCCATTGGCAAGCGACACTCGCCCACGCTGAATCCGAGATGATTCATCATGACCTTTGATGGAATGGGATTTGGGTTTGCATCGCCAGTTTCGTATGCGTAGCTCTCGAGGAGAATGTCGTTGATGGCGCGAGCAGTTTTGACATCGCCATTGTTGAATGCGTTGATCATGAGTTGATGTTCAGGGCCGCTCCAGTGAGTAGCAACACCGATAACACCCACACCGCCATAGGCCATGAACGCAAGAGTGAGGCCATCATCACCGGAGTACAACTCAAAATCCTTTGGAACGAGGGCCATGAGGTTGGCGGTTTCGGCGGGATTACCTGCGGCATCTTTCAACGCTTTGATGTTCTTGACGTTGTTCGCAAGGTAAGCGATTGATTCTGTGGAGATCTTGCGGCCAGTGCGAACAGGAATGTCGTACACCACAACCGGCAATGTGGTGGCATTGGCCATGGCTTCAATGTGACCAATGAGCCCCGATTGAGGCGGGCGGTTGTAATACGGACCCACTGCGAGGATGCCCGCAGCACCCATTCGAGTGACTTCTTTTGTGAGATGCACGGAGTGGGCCGTGTCATTTGATCCAGAGCCAGCAATGACGGGAATAGTGACTGCGTTAATGACCGCTTCCCACAACTCCAACTTCTCAGGGTCGGTGAGTGTTGAGGACTCACCTGTAGTTCCGGAGATGACCAGACCGTCATTGCCGTTCTCTTGCAGCCACTTCGCAAGGCGCACTGCCTCACCGATGTTGAGAGCACCGTTGTCGTCGAACGGCGTCACCATTGCCGTGAGAACTTGTCCGAAAAGAGCCATGCCCCATTATGACCGAATGGAGGCGGTAGCACCGCCCCCATTCTGTCGAATCACTCAGTTGTGAGGCGAAAATCAGCCACCAATGGTGGGCATTTCCTTGCCGAGTTCGAATGCCGAGAATTCCTCTGCAGTGTCTTCCCAATCCTCGAACTGAATAACACCCATCTCTTCGAACTTGTGACGCAGCCACTTGTCGTTGCGATCGAGCAGGCCCAGTTTCTTGCAGTTTGGAACAATCTTTGAGAACAGCATTTGCTGGAAGAGCGCACGGGACGGGTCTTGCAACATGAGTGGGGCGATCTCCTTGGTATTCACGCCCATCTTGTCCCACACTTCTTGCTGCAAGAAGCGGTCGCGCATACGCACGCTTGCCTCAAACGCAAACTCTTGGCGATCCTTCATTTCTTTGTCGCTCATCTCGGCATACACCTCTTGCAAGCTCAGCACTCCGAATGCAACGTGACGGGCCTCATCGCTCATGACATAGCGAAGAAGCTTCTTGAGCAACGGTTCATTTGTGGTGGCGTGTAGGAAGCCGAAAGCAGCGAGTGCCAAGCCTTCCACCATGATCTGCATGCCCAGGTAGGTCATGTCCCAACGACTGTCGTTAATGATGTCGTCGAGCAGGAGACGCAAGTGCGTGTTGACCTGATAGCCACCACCCATTTTTTCGTCGAGGTAACGAGCAAACACTTCAACGTGACGTGCCTCATCAACTACTTGCGTGCTTGCGTAGAGCTTTGCGTCGTACCAGGGCACGGTTTCGGTGATCTTTGCAGTGCAAATAAGAGCACCTTGTTCGCCGTGGAGGAACTGACTGAGTTGCCACTTGCGGCTTTCAATGTTGAAGTCGAGCCACTCTTTGTCGTTCCACTTTCCCAATTGCGTGTCGGCGTACAACGCTTGGTCCATGCCCGAGCCGAGAATTTGTGCATCTTCAAACACACTCTTCTCAACGTCAACATTGGTATCCCACTCGAGGTCAGACGTTCCGTTCCACTGGCCGGTCTTTGCCTTCTCGTACAAACGGCGAAGGGTGGGACGTGCCAATGAATAGTCCCAGGTGAAGATGGAGT